>DXCM01000091.1 GCA_019116025.1 Candidatus Companilactobacillus pullicola
AAATGTCAACCATAGTGGGACTATAGCAGAACGCTATGGGCACGATTCGGAGCTAATTATTTTACACTTCGTGCAAAATAATTAGCTCCGAAGTCGGCCTTATTGTAATCGGCAAAGCCGATAACAATAATCTCATAGCTGAACGCATTCCCAATTTTTGCTCCGGACTAAAGAGTACTTTGATTGTTTAGTTGGTCAAATATAATTAGGTATTTAGACTTTGTTTCAAAAAACGTTCTTAATCTAGAAGAAAAAATCTGTATATAACGTGTAATGTGTGTAATAGGTAATATATTTAATCAGTCTAGAAATATATAATCGATTAGAACCGTTCCAGAAAAAATATAGAAATTAATAAACAGAATAGTACAAATATTTAACCCGGAACAACAAGGCACTATTGGTCTCAGCCGTGAGATTTTACTTGGTGGGTTTCCCACCTAGTAAAAGACCTGTATTTGAGATAATTGCGAACTTCAATTAGCTCAAATCAGTGTCCACAGCGTTCCAGACCAATAGCGCCTTGTTGTGGAGGGTGGCATACTTAACCAATAAGCTTTTCTGAGGGTTTAGTATTTATTTTCTGTAAAATTAGGGCTTAACTTGAAAAAAAATACTAAAAAACCCATAATTATAGTTAATTAACTTTGTAAGGTGAGAGAAAAATGGAATTGTATTTTGTCAGACATGGAAAGACCCAATGGAACTTAGAGGGGAAATATCAAGGTGGACATGGGGATTCACCTTTGTTGTCAGAAAGTATGCACGATATTGGTTTGTTAGCGAAGCGTCTTGAAGATGTTGAAATTGATCATATGTATTCAAGTCCGCTTCCACGCGCTAAAACAACTGCTGAAACGCTGATTAAAGATTTGCATCGTGACATTGACTTATCCATTGTTGATGATTTACGTGAATTCGATCTAGGAATTATGGAAGGTCGTAAATTTTCAGAATTAGAACGTGAGATGCCTGAGGTTATTTACGCTTTTAGAAATCAACCTAAGGATTACGATTATGATTTGATCCGTGGCGAATCTTTTGAAGAAGTGGCTCAAAGAACTACAGGCGCTGTTCAAAGAATTGTTGAAGCTAATAATGAAAAGGGTAGTATCGTAATTGTTAGTCATGGTGCTGCTTTAGTTACAATGATTCAGTCATTGTTGGGAACGAAAGTTGACGACATTAGAAAAGATGGCGGATTGTCGAATACAAGTTTGACGCATTTACAATATAATGATGGCCAATATAAATTGGTTGAATGGAATGAAACAGGTTACTTACATAAGAAACTTGAGAGTTCCGATACGATTTGAGGTATTAGATGGATAAAAAAGCAGAAAAATTATTCAACGATGGCAATAAACAGGATGCGATTAAATTATTAGTCGCCGATTTGAATAAAAATCCTAAACAGTTGCCGGAAATTTTACAATTGTCGACTTACTTAGTTCAAGCTGGCGATTTAGAACAAGCGGAGGAATTATTAGCTCGTTCGTTAGAAATGTTCAAGAATAATCAGGATTTACTTTATAATTTAGGAAATGTTTATTATTTGGCTGACAAGTATGATAAAGCTAATCAGATTTTTCAAAGTTTAATTGATGACAACTATGCCTTTGAAGCTTATTTTATGATGGCTAAAACATTGGATCAGCAAGGTAAACGTCAATTAGCAATTATGTATGCTTTGACGGCGGCTGAAAAAGCTCCCAAAGATTTACAAGCTAATGAGTTATTAGCCGATTTATTGCTTGCTAACGGTAATTTTAATGAGGCACTAGGATTTTATAAGGTTGCCAATGAAATCCAGCCAGAAGCTAAGCATTACTTTAATATGGCATTGTGTGCAATGAATCTAAAGCAAGACTATCAAAACTATTTAAATGAGTCCAAAAAATTGGATGAAGCTTACTATGTGAAGCACGAGAAAAAATTAG
The DNA here is from genome assembly GCA_019116025.1 of Candidatus Companilactobacillus pullicola. GTDB lineage: Bacteria > Bacillota > Bacilli > Lactobacillales > Lactobacillaceae > Companilactobacillus > Companilactobacillus pullicola. The sequence continues at coordinate 1,941 of DXCM01000091.1, forward strand.
CTGATCTACAAGAATTTATTAAACAGCAAGGAGATAAGAATGACTGAAAGTGAGAAGCAGTATTTTGTGGGTACTGTTAAAGCCATTTTCTTCGAGAACCCTGAAAATCTATTCAAAATCTTTACGATCAAGATCAAAAAAACTAATACTGATTGGGACGCTAATGATATCGTCGTAACCGGTAGTTTTGGTGAAATCTCGGAAGAAGAAGAATATCGTTTTGAAGGCAATATGGTCGATCATCCAAAATACGGCAAACAATTTCAAGCCACTTCTTACAAACGTAGTCGTCCCAGCGGACGTAAAGAGTTGATCAGTTTCTTTTCCAGCGATGAATTTCCTGGGATTGGTAAAAAGAAAGCTGAAAAAATTGTTGATACACTTGGAGAAAATGCCATCGACAAGATTCTACAGGACCCTCATGCTTTGGATTTTTTGAAATTGGGTGAAGAGAAGACTAATAATATCGTTGACCAGATTTCAAAGAATCATTTAACAGAACAAGTTTTGTATCAACTCAATAATTATGGTTTCGGGACTACCTTGAGCGCACGTATTTTTCAAAAATATGGTCCGCAGACACTGGATAAGATTACAGAAGACCCCTATCAATTAGTTTTAGATGTTAAAGGAGTCGGATTCAAACGTGCTGATGAGTTAGCCAAGCGATTAGGAATTACTGGCGATGACCCCAGAAGAATCAAAGGAGCCTTGATTCAGATGGTCAGTTTGATCATCAATGAGACAGGTGACACCTATGTGGCCCAGGATGATTTGATCAAACGAGCTAGTGGTGTCCTTAATGCTAATTCGACTACTGATTTAAATAAGAAACTATTATCAGGATTGAAGAAGTTAGTCAACGATGGCGTTTTAGCAGTTGAAGACGGTCACGTTTATGAGAAAAATTTATCTGACAGTGAATGGTCGATTGCGCAATCACTCAAAATGATTACCGATACCTTCAAAGGTGTGGAATGGACTAAGCGTGAATTCAAAAAAGAGTTGAAGCATGTTGAAAAAACGTTTAAAGTCCAATACGATGAATCACAGGAAAGGGCTATCGAACAGTCTTTGACACATTCAATTTTCCTACTAACAGGTGGTCCGGGAACTGGTAAAACTACGATTATTAATGCCATCGTTTCGTCATATGCTAAGTTAAACGATATGACGTTAGATCCCAGTTCTGAAGATTATGCTATTGCCTTAGCTGCTCCGACTGGACGGGCGGCAAAACATATGGGTGAATCAACCGGTTTACCTGCGATGACGATTCACCGTTTACTAGGATTGACTGGTACAGAAGACGACGAATTTGCGGAACCAACTTTGGATTGTAAATTATTGATCATTGATGAGATGTCGATGGTCGATACGAAATTGTTTAGAACTTTGATCAATGCCGTTCAACCGGGAACACAGGTTGTTTTGGTAGGTGATAAGGATCAATTGCCATCAGTAGGACCAGGACAAGTTTTCTCAGATTTGATCAATAGTGACGCTTTTCCAACAACAATTTTGAATGAAATTCATCGTCAAGATGAGGATTCAACGATTATTCAATTAGCGCATGACATCAATGAGGGTATTATTGATGAAGGTATTTTCCAAAATAAAGCTGACCGTAGCTTTATCAATTCCAATAGCCGGAATGTTCCAGAAGTGTTGTCACAAATTATCAGCAAGTCAGAGGATCGTGGTTTTGATATTGCTGATGTCCAAGTATTAGCACCCATGTATCGAGGACAAGCAGGAATTGACAATTTGAATGTTGTCATTCAAAACGTCGTCAATCCTATGGCACCGAAGCGAAAAGAAGTTTCTGTTGGCAATACGAAATATCGTATCAATGATAAAGTCGTTTATCTGGTCAATTCTCCAGAAGATAATGTCTTTAATGGTGAGATTGGTAAAATTGTCGGAATCTTGTTAGCTAAAGAAAATACTGATCACGTTGATAAATTGGTGATCGATTTTGATGGCAACGAAGTCTCCTTGGATCGTAAGGATTGGTTAAATATCTCTTTAGCCTACTGTACTTCGATTCATAAGGCTCAAGGTTCTGAATTTGAAATGGTTATTCTACCGTTAGTCAATGAAGAATCTCGAATGTTGCGTCGGAATCTATTATATACAGCGGTAACCCGCTCAAGACGTCTGTTAATCATGGTCGGTGACCGTTCAGCTTTTGAAAGATCGATCCGTGATCAGTCCAACGAACGGCAGACAACTTTAAAAGAACGGATTTTTGCTACATTTAAGATTAAGCCTAAAAACGAAGATCCCGAAGAACCAGAAGACAGCGAGCCAATAGATTATCATTTAACCTTGGATATGGTAATGAACAATTCTATTGATCCAATGATCGGCATGGACAATGTCACTCCATATAATTTTCTCGAAAAAAATAACGCTTAGTATTATTGAATAAAATAATAATATTTAGAGATTCATATAAAAAAGCAGCTTCTATTAGGTATTCAAGGACAAACACGTATGTTCTTGAATCTCTTAATAGGAGCTGCTTTTTATTTGGTATTTGGATTTTATAATAAGATATATTAGGCGTTATTTTTCACGGGTAGCCAGAAAGGATGTTGACTGATTTCAAAATTAAAATCAAATTCATGCTGATTTAATTCCTCACCATCCATTTGACCATGCTGGTTAGTATAATTCTTTAATTCAAACTTGTCGGTTTCAATATGCCAAACATTTTTATCTTGCAAGTGTGAACCATTTGTTAATAATTTAGTCATCAATTTAGCAAATTTCGGTGTACTGATTTTTTTAACTACTACCAAGTTTAGATGATGATTAAATGGTGTAGCAGTTGGATCAATGGCAAAACCACCCCCAAAATAAGGATGGTTGGTAGCAACAACGACATATGCAGAATCAAAGTGCTTTTGGTGTTGCTGATAATTGACATCTAATCCAAAAGCTTGTTGACGCTTCAGTACTTTGAGCAGATTGGTGAAGTAGGAGAGAGTCCCCAATCCTAGACTGTTGAGAAACTCTTTGCGTTCTGAATGATTAGTGTAATAAACAGTACTGGCGTCAAAGCCGATTCCAATATTATTGATAAAATAATGGGAAAAGTTTTTACTAGTTGCTTTACCAACATCGATCATTCGAGGATTTTTCAAAGAGAGAATGGCTTGCATCAGAATAACGGGATCTTTAGTCTTTAATTTGATTCCGCGACAAAAGTCGTTACCAGAACCACCAGGGATATAACCTAAAGCAGTGTCAGGATAATTGGATGTTTTAACGCCATTAACCGCCTGATTTAAAGTTCCATCGCCACCGATGACGACAATTTTATCATTTTGGTGTAGGTCGGCTAATTGTTTAGCAATTCTTTGACCGTCACCGTCACACTTTGTTAAATGAACCTCATAGGGAATATTTTGTTGTCTCAGAAAGTCTGTGACTTTGTTACAAGCTTTTTGGGCACGTCCGTTTCCAGCGTGATGGTTTAAGATGATTTCGATTCTTTCAGTTTTTTCCATTTTATAACCCTTAAATAAAAAAAGTAGATCAAGTGATCTACTTTAAAATTGAATTTAGATTGAAGTACCAATTAGCATTGGTAAGATAACAGGATTTCTTTCAGTACGTTTGTAAAGGAATTCTTGTAATCCTTCAATGATAACACGTTTCAGCACTGCTTCGGTTACTTTAGTTTCTTCATCGTCAAAGGCATTCTTGATCAAGTGGAAGACACGTTTTTGTGCTTGATTGATCAATTCACCTGACTCACGCATATAGACAAATCCACGTGAAAGAATATCAGGACCAGCTAAAACGATATGTTTTTGATAATCGATAGTTGCTACAACTACGACCATTCCTTCCTCAGAAAGAACTTGACGATCATGGATAACAACATTACCGATATCACCAACACCTTTACCGTCGACATAAACATCGCCAGCAGGGAAGTGACCTGCAACTCGTGCATTGTCCTTAGTCAAAGCTAAGACATCACCATTTTCTAGTAAGAATGAGTGATCTTGAGGAACGTCACACAATTCAGCTAATTCTGTGTGAATCTTCAACATACGATATTCACCGTGAATTGGCATGAAGAACTTAGGTTTCATTAAACGAAGCATCAACTCTTGTTCCTCTTGACCACCGTGTCCTGAAGCATGGATGTTGTTAACTTTACCATGAATAACTTCAGCACCAGCTTCTGATAATTGGTTGATCAAGTGGTTAACACTGATTGTATTACCAGGAATTGGATTACTTGAGAAGATAACAGTATCTCCAGGTTGAATAGTGATCTGTCTATGTGTTCCGTTAGCGATACGGCTCAAAGCAGCTAATGGTTCACCTTGAGAACCAGTACATAGAATCAAAGTTTCACTAGCAGGTGTTTGATTCAAGGCGTGTGGGTCGATCAACATATCATCAGAGATATTTAGATAACCTAGTTCACGTCCATTTTCGATTGCTTGTTCCATACTTCGTCCAAAGACCGCAATCTTTCGACCTTGTTGGATAGCAGCATCAACTGCTTGAGAAATACGATAAATATTAGAAGCAAAGGTAGCAAAAATAATTCTGCCATTGATAGTTTCGAATATTTGATGAATTGTTAAACCAACTGAACGTTCAGACTTTGAAAATGTAGGAATTTCTGCATTTGTACTATCTGATAGTAAACATAAAACACCCTTTTGTCCCAAGGCAGCCATCTTTTGTAGGTTAGGGGATGGTAGGCCAGCAACTGGAGTTAAATCAAATTTGAAATCACCAGTTTCAACGATAATACCTTGAGGCGTATGAACAGCAACACCTAAAGTATCAGGAATAGAGTGAGTAGTTCTGAAGAAAGAAACGCTTGTCTTAGGGAATTTGATAACATCATCTTCGTGCAAGACATGCATTTCTGTAGTTCTTAATAAGCCATGCTCTTCCAATTTACCCTTGATCAATGCACATGCCAATGGACCGGCGTAAACAGGGATGTTTGGAAGTTGTTGGAGTAGATAAGGAATACCACCAATGTGATCTTCGTGACCATGAGTGATGAATAATCCCTTGATCTTGTCCTTGTTTTCTACTAAGTAACTGTAATCAGAAATGACGTAGTCAATTCCTAGAAGTTCATCTTCGGGAAATTTAATTCCGGCATCAATAACGATCAGTTCGTCTTGATATTGAACTCCATACATATTTTTACCGATTTCACCAAGGCCCCCGATGGCAAAAACAGCAACTTCATTATTTTTAACTTTAAATGACATTAATTAAAACTCCGTCAATTTAAAATCAGGGCTCTTCTTTTCGTACTCTAAGTGTTTTTCGTCGAGTTCCTGAATAAATTCAATGTTATAGTCAGTATTTTTTTCAACTGCTTCACGGACGGCAATGTTTGATTCTGCATCCATGTATAGTGAATGTGTAAATTCACGACGGGGGTTATCTAGTTCGCTTGTTTGATATAAAACTTTATAAATCAATATAATTTTCTCCTTTAAATCGAATTAAATGAAACAGGTCAGTTTCATTTGACGTTTTTTCTAGTCCATTTGTGCGTTAATCAATAGATAGCACAATTCTACCATATATAAAATGGTAAGTATACTTGAAGACTATATTAAGAAATCACAACAGTACTTGGGTCAAGCGTGAATGGTTCTTTCTTATTAATCTTGTCGTAATATAGGTGACCATTCAAATGGTCAATTTCATGTTGACAAACGATGGCAGGGTAACCTTTAACACGTAGTGTCTGAGAATTTCCTTCAAAATCATCATATTTAATAGTAATACGATCTGCACGTGGAACGAATCCAGGAACATCTTTATCAACTGATAGGCAACCTTCACCCTCAGATAAGGCAGCTTTTTGAACTGAGTTTCTGACGATAACAGGATTGATTAGAGTGATTTTTAGAAGAGGCTTGTCAGGATCTTCTTCATTAGGTACTAAGACAGCGGCCATCATTTCTGAAACACCAACTTGAGGAGCGGCCAAACCGACACCAGCACGTAATTGATGTTTTTCAGCGTAATCTTCATCTTGACTCTTAACAAGATATTCCATCATATTAGCGGCTAAGGCTTTGTCTTCGTCACTCAATGGAAATTTAACATCTGCTGCAACTTTTCTTAAAACGGGATCGCCATCACGGACGATATCTTTCATAAAATACATAGTTTCCTCCGAATGTTTAATTGTATAAAAATACTTCAGTATATCTATTATAGATTATTTTGCCTAAAAAATAGAAGTATTTGGAAAAAAAGCTGTCTGATAATATTAGAAAACGATTTCAGATGTACTATTTTTGTTTTAGTAAGGGGTTGCATGATAAAATATTCTTATATGTTATCGGTTACACGATAATACATAAATACTGCTACTGGAGGTTTTGTATGAGATTAATTGATTTTGGTGTCAGACACGACGAAAAGAAATATATTGAGGAATGGTCAAAAGAGAACAATATAGAAGTAAAAATCGTTACAGATTTATTAACACCTGAGACTGTTCAGCTAGCAAAAGGCTATGACGGTATTGTTGCTTACCAACAATTGCCATATGACGAGAAAATATTCGACAAGATGAATGAATATGGTATTCATGTTCTTTCACTTAGAAATGTTGGTGTCGACAATGTTCCGTTTGAGGCTCTAAAGAAGAATCAGATTCGTTTAACGAATGTACCAAGTTATTCACCAGAGGCTATCGCTGAATATTCTGTTGCAGGCTTGATGGCTTTGTTAAGAAATCTAAAACATATGTTCAGAAAAATAGATAATCATGACTTTAGATGGGCTCCAGACATCGGTCGAGAGCTAAATCAACTAACAGTTGGTGTAGCTGGTACCGGTAGAATCGGTCGAGCTGCAATAAAAATTTATCAAGGTTTTGGAGCAAAAGTTATAGCATATGACAAATTTCACAATCAAGAATTAGAAAAACAAGGAATGTACGTTAATGATCTGGATACCTTGTTGAAAGAATCAGACGTAGTAACTCTACATATACCAAGTTTAGGTAAGGGACACACTGTAATCAATCGTGAGTCTATTGCTGAGATGAAAGATAACTCCATTGTGGTTAATAGTGCCCGTGGCGATTTGATCAACACTAAGGATCTATACGACGCAGTTGCATCTGGTAAGCTATATGGCGCTGTTTTGGATGTTTATGAAAATGAAGTTGGTGTCTTTAACTCCGATTTAAGTGATCAAGAATTTTCTGATGAAGTTTTGGAAAAGGTAATTAAGAGTCCAAGATTCATTTTGACACCACATATTGCGTTCTATACAACTAAGGCTGTGAAAAACATGGCAACTATTTCATTGAATTCGATGGTTTCAGAATTAGAAACTGGAACCTCAGAAAATGAGATAAAATTAGAAAAATAGTGACCACTTTCACAAGCTTTATAAAATTTTTTATATGCAAAGAATGCCTAAACTACTTGTTTTTTGAGCGATCAATGTTAGACTAAATTTATGAAAGCCCTTACAGGATTCACAAGGGATAGTTTTTATGAAAGGACTGTGGAGAATGGCAAATAAACCAATTGTTGATTTTGAAGCACTTAAAAATAATTTATCGGATGTTTCAAAACCCATTCAAGTATTGAATGAAAAAGCTGAGATAACAGATCAAGAAGTCTTTGATTCATTTTCAGATGATGATTTAGTTGAGTTTATGAAAAAAATGGTATGGGAGCGTGCATTGCATGAACAGACAATGAACTTCTCACGTCAAGGTCGGATGGGCTTCTATGCACCGACTGAAGGTGAGGAAGCTTCAGAGATGGGAACTGTTTTAGCAATGAAGAAGAATGATTATCTTCTTCCTGCATATCGTGATGTACCTCAATTAATTCAACATGGTGCTACTGTAACCCAAGCTTATTTGTGGTCACGTGGACATGTTGCTGGTAATAAATATGATGCTCGTTCAATGATGCCTCAAATTATCATCGGTGCTGCATATGATGAAGCTGCCGGTGTAGCTATGGGTCTAAAGAAGAATGGCGAAGATGCTATTGCCTTTACCTATACTGGTGATGGTGGTACTTCTCAAGGTGATAGTTATGAAGGTATGAACTTTGCTGGTGCCTTTAAAGTTCCTGCATTGTTCATCGTTCAAAATAATGGCTTTGCTATTTCAACACCACGTGCAAAACAAACTGCTGCTCCAACATTAGCTCAAAAAGCTGTTGCTGCCGGTATTCCAAGTATTCAAGTAGATGGTATGGATATTTTGGCATGTTACGCTGTTGCTAAAGCAGCCCGTGAGTACATTACAGCTGGTAATGGTCCTGTAATGATCGAAACTTTGACATATCGTTTCGGTGCTCACTCAAGTGCTGGTGATGATCCTAAGCGTTACAGAACCAAGGATGAAGAACAACCATGGTTCGATAAGGATCCATTAATTCGTTTAAGAAAAGTTCTTGAAGACAAGGGTCTATGGTCTGAAGAACAAGAAGATAAGTTAGTTGATGAATATAAAGCTTCATTTAAGGAAGCAATTAAGGAAGCCGATGCTGTTCCTGAAGACAAGGTTTCAGATATGTTGAAACGTACCTTTGAAATTCCAACTCCAGAAATGAAAAAAGAAATCGCTAAATTTGAAGCAAAGGAGTCGAAGTAAAAATGGCTAAGAAAACTTACATTCAAGCAATTACAGACGCCTTAGACATCGTTCTTGAAGATGATCCAAAAACTTTGATCTTTGGTGAAGACGTTGGTAAAAACGGTGGTGTTTTCAGAACGACTCAAGGGCTTCAAGAAAAATATGGTGAAGACCGTGTATTCGATACACCTTTAGCTGAATCAGGAATTTTAGGTTTAGCAACTGGATTGGGCCTAACTGGATGGCGTCCAATTCCAGAAATTCAATTTATGGGATTCTCACTTGAAGCTGTTGACCAAATTATTGGTCAAGAAGCTAGAATGCGTTTCCGTTTTGACGGACTAAGAACATCCCCTGTAACAATTCGTACACCTTATGGTGGTGGTACTCATACTGCTGAAATGCATGCTGATAATCTAGAAAATATCTTTGCAAGCACACCAGGTCTACGTGTTGTTATGCCAAGTAACCCATACGATGCTAAGGGACTATTGATTTCATCTGTTGAAAATAACGATCCTGTTCTATTTATGGAAAACTTGAAGTTATATCGTTCAATGAAAGATGACATTCCTGATGGCAAGTATACTGTACCTTTGGACAAGGCAAATGTTGCCCGTGAAGGTAATGATATTACAATCGTTGCTTACGGTGCTGAAGTAAATGAAGCATTGAAAGTTGCTGACGATTTAGCTAAAAAGAATATCTCTGTTGAAGTTATTGATCTTAGAACTGTTTCACCAATTGATACAGATACAATTTTCAAATCAATCGAAAAGACTCATAAAGTAGTTATCGTTCAAGAAGCACAAAAGATAGCTGGTGTGGGCGCACAAGTTGCCTCAGCTATTGCCGAGGACGCGGTTCTTTCTCTTGATGCACCAATTGGTAGAGTTGCAGCTCCAAATAGTGTATATCCATTTGCTTTAGGTGAGGACATTTGGATTCCACGTGCAAAAGAAATTGAAGAAAAAGTAAATGAAATTCTCAACTACTAATTAGATCGAAGGAAGGGAATCCAACTATGGCTTACAAATTTAAATTACCTGAACTAGGCGAAGGGATGGCCGAAGGTGAAATTGCCAGCTGGCTAGTAAAAGAAGGAGACACAGTTAAAGAAGATGACTCCTTAGTAGAAATTCAAAATGATAAATCAGTTGAAGAATTGCCTTCACCTGTTGCTGGTACAGTTAAACAAATTGTTGCGCAAGAGGGAGACACTGTTGAAATTGGAGACACATTGATTGTTATTGATGACGGCTCTCCTGATACAGGTGACGATGATCAACCAGCTAAGGATGATAAAGAAGCTGACAAGTCAGAACAAAAGGATGAAAGTAACTCAGAACAAGCACCAGCAACAGCCGGACCTGCTACTGGATCAGCTGATACTAATTACTTAGCAATGCCTTCAGTTCGTCAATATGCTCGTGATAAGGGTGTCGATTTGGCAAAGGTCACACCTAGTGGCAAACATGGACAAATCACTAAAGCTGATGTTGACTCATTCGATGGAAGTGCTGCACCACAAACAGCCGCTCCTGCAGCAGCTGCAGCACCACAGGCACCAGCAAATACAATTACACCATACAAGTCTGCTACTCCAGAGCTTGAGACACGTGAGAAGATGTCTATGACTAGAAAAGCTATTGCTAAGGCAATGCTCAATAGTAAGCACACAGCTCCACACGTAACTAGTTTTGATGACGTTGAAGTAAGCGCTTTAATGGCTAACCGTAAGAAGTATAAAGCAATCGCTGCTGATAAGGACATTCATCTAACATTCTTACCTTATATTGTTAAGGCTTTGGTAGCCGTAATGAAGGCATATCCAGAATTGAATGCTTCAATCGATGATTCTACAGAAGAAATCGTCTACAAGCACTATTACAATGTAGGTATTGCTACTAATACAGAACATGGACTTTATGTTCCAAATGTTAAGAACGTTGATTCCAAAGGTATGTTTGAAATTGCCAAAGAAATCACTGAAAACTCACAAGCTGCTTATGACAACAAGTTGAGTATGGATAAGATGTCCGGTGGATCAATCACAATTAGTAATGTTGGTTCTATCGGTGGTGGCTGGTTCACACCAGTTATCAATTACCCAGAAGTAGCAATCCTTGGTGTCGGTAAGATTGCTAAAGAACCTTATGTTGATGAGGATGGCAACATTCAAGTAGGTAATATGTTGAAGTTATCATTGAGTTATGATCACAGATTAATTGATGGTGCATTGGCTCAGAATGCTTTGAATCTATTGAAGAAATTGTTGCATGATCCAGATATGTTATTAATGGAGGGCTAGTTAACATGGCAGAAGACGTAATAGAAAAAGATACCGTTATTATTGGTTCCGGCCCTGGTGGTTACGTTGCAGCAATCAGAGCTTCAGAATTAGGACAAGATGTTACTATCATTGAAAAATCAGATACCGTTGGTGGTGTTTGTCTAAATGTTGGTTGTGTGCCATCAAAAGCTTTAATTACAGCTGGACACAGACTTCAACAAGCTAAAGACTCATCAACTTATGGAATTACCACAAGTGATGCCACAATTGATTTTACTAAGACACAAGCTTGGAAAGATGAAAAAGTTGTTGCCAGAATGACTGGCGGTGTACAAATGCTTTTGAAGAAGCATCATGTTGAATTGATCAACGGTGAAGCTTATCTAGACAGTGATACACAATTAAGAGTTATGCCAAGTGGTCCTAGACAATTCATGGACAACGGTGGTGGACAAACTATCAAGTTCAAGCATTTGATTTTGGCAACTGGTAGTCGTCCTATCGAAATCAGAGGATTCAAGTTCGATGACCGCGTGATTGATTCAACTGGTGGTTTGAACTTGAAAGAAGTTCCAAAGGAATTCGTCATCATTGGTGGTGGCTATGTCGGAACAGAATTAGCTGGAGCATATGCTGATCTAGGTTCTCATGTAACTATCCTTGAAGGTTCACCTAACATTATTCCTAACTTTGAAAAAGATATGGTCTCAATCGTTAAGAAGAACCTTGAAAAGAAGGGCGTTACAATCATTACTAACGCTATGGCTAAGAAGAGTGAAAACAAAGGCGATAGTGTTGAAGTAACTTATGAAGTCGATGGTAAACCAACAACAATCAGTGCTGATTATTGTATGGTAACTGTTGGTCGTCGTCCAAACACAGATAACTTTGGCCTTGAAATGACTAATGTTAAGTTGACTGATAAGGGTCTAGTTGAAGTAGACGAACAAGGTAAGACTTCAGTTGATAATATTTATGCAATTGGTGATATTACACCGGGACCAGCTTTGGCTCACAAGGCATTCTTTGAGGCTAAGACAGTTGCTGGAGCAATCTCTGGCAAAAACACTGCAAACGACTATATTGGCGTTCCAGCAGTTTGTTTCACTGATCCAGAACTAGCTAGCGTTGGTTTGACAGAACAAGATGCTAAGGATAAAGGAATTGAAGTTAAAGTAGCTAAATTCCCATTTGCCGGAAATGCACGTGCTGTTTCACTTGATGCTGCTGAAGGATTCGTTAAATTAGTTGCTCAAAAAGACACTGGCACACTATTGGGTGGACAAATTGTCGGACCTGGAGCTAGTGACTTGATTTCTGAGTTGAGTGTGGCTGTTAACTGTCAACTCAATGCTGAAGATATTGCTCTAACGATTCATCCACATCCAACATTGGGTGAACCTATTCAAGAAGCTGCCGATATGTTAATTGGTTTCCCAACACACATTTAATAGAAAAAGGGAAGAACGTTTAGAAACCGAAAAGAGGATTTTTCGTATACTAAATTAATTATTTCCGTATAAAAGCGATGCAATTGTATCGCTTTTTTTGTATAGTAGAGTAAAAATGAAGGGAGTTATCAATGCATAATTACAGTTATCCCCTTGATGAAACATGGTCACAAGATGACATTGTTAAAGTAATTGCTTTGTATAATGCGGTCGAAAAGGCCTATGAATCAAGTATTAAAAGTGATGAATTTTTGCAGAAATATCGCGCATTCCAACAAGTTGTCCCAATGAAGATGGAACAAAAGAAATTAGATAAAGAGTTTGAACTTGAGTCAGGTTATTCTATTTATCAGGTGTTTAAAATGAGTCGTGCGGCAAAAAAAGGCGAGAAAGTAAGGATTCATAATGACAGTAGACAGTAAAGAAATAGATGAATTTCTAGTAAAGCTTTTAAGAAATGTTGGTGAAAGCTTAAAAGACGATGCCCTGAAGAAAAAATCAGTCGATACTAAAAAGAATCGAAACGATTTAGTAACAAATTTTGACAAAAAAACAGAGCGCTATATTAATTCAGAACTTAAAGAGGCTTTTCCTGAAGCTACGATCGTTAGTGAAGAAGGCTATGGTGATTTAGTTACCGATATGTCAGGACTAGTATTTTTTGTTGATCCAATCGACGGTACGATGAATTTTGTTAAACGCGGTGATGATTTTGCATCCATGATTGGCGTTTACATTGATGGAAAACCATTAATTGGTGCTATTATAGATGTTATGGGTAATAACATTTACCACGGCGGTAAAGAAATTGGCTTGTTCATTAATGATGAGAAAATAGATGCTCCTAAGAATTTGTCTTTAGTTGAAGGTTTAGTTGATGTATCCGCACCAATGGCTTTAGCTAATAGATTTAATGTTCAGGACGTTATTAAAAAAAGCAGTGGTTATAGGGTTTATGGAAGTGCAGGAATTATTTTCGGTCATCTCCTGACTGGAAAAGAAGTCATGTATATGTCATACTTAGCACCATGGGATTTGGCTGCAGGACGTGTTTTGTGTGAAGCTGCAGGTATGGACGTAGTAAGTATTGACGATACACCAATAAATATGCTAAAATCACAAGTCGTAATAGTTGGTACTCAGAAAGTTGTTTCTGAAGCACTGACGACAGTCAAAACGCGTTAGTGAACTGTGAGAGGTTTCACAGTTTTTTTATTGCAAGTAATTTAAACACGTATTTATGGAAGGAAGAACTAATTTGACTAAGAGAAGAGAAGATATTAGAAACATTGCGATCATCGCTCACGTTGACCACGGTAAAACTACATTAGTTAACGAAATGTTAAAACAATCAGACACACTAGGATCACATTATGAAATTCAAGATCGTGCCCTTGATTCAAATGCTATTGAAAGAGAACGTGGTATCACAATCCTTTCTAAGAATACTGCTGTTGATTACGATGGCAAGAAGATCAACATTTTGGATACACCAGGACACGCGGACTTCGGTGGTGAAGTTGAACGTATCATGAAGATGGTTGATGGTGTACTTTTGGTTGTTGATGCTTATGAGGGTACAATGCCACAAACACGTTTCGTGTTGAAGAAGGCTTTGGAACAACATCTAACACCAATCGTTGTTATCAACAAAATTGATAGACCAGGTGCTCGTCCTGCCGAAGTAGTTGACGAAGTTCTTGAATTATTTATCGAATTAGGCGCTGATGACTCACAACTTGATTTCCCAGTTGTTTATGCTTCAGCTATCAACGGAACATCAAGTTACTCAGATGATCCTGCTGACCAAGAACACACAATGAACCCTATCTTTGATACAATTTTGAAGACAATTCCTGCACCAATCGACAACTCAGACGAACCATTACAATTCCAAGTTGCCTTACTAGATTACAACGATTATGTTGGTCGTATTGGTATCGGACGTGTGTTCCGTGGAAAGATCAAGGTTGGTGACAGTGTTACTGTTATGAAGCTTGACGGTTCTACAAAGAACTTCCGTGTTACAAAGCTATTTGGTTTCCTAGGTTTGAACCGTGTTGAAATCAACGAAGCTAAGGCCGGAGACTTAATTGCCGTTTCCGGTATGGAAGATATCTATGTTGGTGAAACAGTTACACCAGTTGATCATCAAGAAGCTTTACCATTATTGCGTATTGATGAACCAACACTACAAATGACTTTCTTACAAAATAACTCACCATTCGCTGGTCGTGAAGGTACAGAAGTTACTGCTAGAAAGATCGAAGATCGTTTAAGAAGACAACTACATACTGATGTTTCACTTAAAGTTGAAAATACTGACCAAGCTGGTTCATGGCTAGTTTCAGGTCGTGGTGAACTTCACTTGTCAATTCTTGTTGAAGAAATGCGTCGTGAAGGTTTCGAATTACAACTATCACGTCCAGAAGTTATTTACAAGACAATCGACAACCAAAAGTGCGAACCTTTTGAAGAGGTAACAATCGATACACCTGATGAATACGTTGGTTCAGTTATTGACTCAATGTCACAACGTAAGGGTGATATGGAAAACATGGAAAGTACTGGTAATGGTCAAACAAGACTTATTTTCTCAGCACCTTCACGTGGTTTGATCGGTTACTCTACAGAGTTCTTATCAATGACTGGTGGTTATGGTATCTTGAACCACACATTCTCAGAATACAAACCAGTTGTTAGAAACTGGAACCCAGGTAGAAGAACTGGTGCTTTGGTTTCAATCAACCAAGGTCCATCAACAACATACTCACTACAATCAGTTGAAGATCGTGGTACATTGTTCATCGGTGCCGGTGTTGATGTATATGAAGGTATGATCGTTGGTGAAAGTAGTCGTGATCAAGATATCGCTGTTACTGTTACTAAGGGTAAGAACCTTACAAATACTCGTGCTTCTGGTAAAGATCATGCTGCTGCAATCAAGACTCCTAAGGCAATGTCACTTGAACAATCAATCGAATTCCTAAACGAAGACGAACTTTGTGAAGTAACACCTAAGAGTGTAAGATTACGTAAGAAGATCTTGAACACAAACGAACGTAAGAAGTTCGATAAGACAAAGAAAATGTCAAAATAGTTAATTATTTATGAAGCTAGGGATGGTCTAATCCCTGGCTTCTTTTTTTGTTTTGAGAGGGATGCGCTTGATGCCGTCTTCCATAAAACTTGGGAATGCATTGGAACGCTGTGGGCGCGATTTGAAGCTAATTATTTCACACTTCGTGCAAAATAATGGATCTTCAAAATCGGCCTCATTGTAAATGGCAAAGCCATTAACAATGATTTCACAGCTGAATGCATTCCCAAGTTTTATTCCAGACTAAATCCTAGTTTAATTGTTTGGTTAGAGTATTGAAAAAGGGGTTGTTCTATTCTTTGATAGGAAGCCCATTAATAATAACTCCGACTTGCATACTGTTCTGCTTAATTCAAGACCTTGATGGTATTTGTTAAAAACATTAATATGGCAAATGATGTAATTTTGGGTCGATACCAGTATTTTTATCAAATTAGAATGAACAGTGAATAGAATTATAATTCGTTCAGAACAACATTTTTTGTTTTTGGTTGTGGCGTTAATACTAACGGATGTGCTTGATTTTCTAAATAGAGGTTGTTTTCTATTTAGGTTTAATAATGACCGATAAATAAAGCTGGATTTAGTCCGGAGCAACAAGAAAATTGGCCCAGCCATGAAATTTACCTTGGCAATTTATTGCCTAGGTAAAGGCCGAGCTTTAAGCTAATAATTTTGCACAACGTGCAAAATTATTAGCTTAAAGTCGTGCCCATGGCGTTCCGGCCAAATTTTCTTGTTGTGGAGGACGGAAATTTAAGCATATTCTTCAGAGAGTGGCATACTTCATCACAACCAAATAAGAACTGAATTCTTATGCCAAAAGACAGTAATGACCAGTTTTTTTCTAGTATTATTTGGTGGTATAATCTTATTATTAGATTTTAGGAGTTAAGACGTGAAAAAATTAAAAAAAATTGACTTATGGATTGTCATTCCATATATCATCCTATTAGGTATTGGAATCGTTATGGTTTATTCAGCCAGTTTTTACAATTCACTGATTTCTGGCGGAAGTACAACCCAATATTTAGTCAAACAGGCGATTTTTGCGGTTTTGGGATTGTTTTTATGTTATTTTAACTTTATTCTCAAAGCTAAAATTTTTAAAAATCGGCACATTATCAAGTATGCATTGTTATTTACGATTTTATCTCTAGCAGCGTTACCGATCTTGGGTAAACTGTTTCCTAGTTTGCGTGTCAATGGTGCGGTGGCCTGGATTCCGATAGGACCATTTAATTACCAACCCTTAGAGTTGGCTAAGTTAGTCTTAATTCTCTATTTATCGTTTGTATTAACCAGTAAGCAAGAGCGATTGTTGTCTTATCAGAATTGGAAGGAAATCGGTTTTGAAGTTTTACCTCCCATATTGGTTGTGGCTCTAATCGTTATGTTACTTTTGATTCAACCTGATTTTGGTGGAGCAATTGTTATTTCGTTAATTACTTGGGTCCTTCTTGGTGCTTCAACGATACCTGGAAAGTATATCGTGCGGTTGAGTGTCGGCTTGGGTGCCTTTTTAGGGTTATCGATCTATGGAATTTTTAAAATAGCTCCTTCAATTATTACGAGCCATTATCAGTATCAACGTATTTTGGCTATGCAACATCCCTTTAAATTGGAACAACATGCTGGAGCACAGCTAGTTAATTCCTTTTATGCTATTAGTAATGGTGGCGTCTTCGGTGTTGGCCTGGGTAATGGGATACAAAAACGTGGTTACT
Source organism: Candidatus Companilactobacillus pullicola (assembly GCA_019116025.1). Lineage (GTDB taxonomy): Bacteria > Bacillota > Bacilli > Lactobacillales > Lactobacillaceae > Companilactobacillus > Companilactobacillus pullicola. The sequence goes on from DXCM01000091.1 coordinate 19,138, forward strand.
TACCAGAACCACATACCGATTTTATTTTGGCGGTTATTAGTGAGGAATTAGGCTTAGTGGGTGTCTTCATTGTTTTGGCTTTATTGGCACTGATTATTTTAAGAATTATTCTTATCGGTATTCGTGCAAAGAAAAATTATAATGCTTTAGTTTGTTATGGTGTGGCGACAATGATGTTGACACAGGTAATTTTAAACGTTGGTGGATTGTTAGGCATGATCCCACTGACTGGTGTTACATTGCCGTTTATTAGCTATGGTGGATCCAGTATGTTGATTTTATCAATAGCTTTAGGAATTGTACTGAATCTGGATGCCACGAATAAATTTGAAAGAACAAGGTGATTTTATGTTTAAAAAGGTGGAACGCCAAGCATTGTATGTTTGGGTCTACTCACTTAAATGGCGAAAAAAGTTACAACGCTATGGAACCATTTATTACACTTCTCCGAAAATGAAATATGTGATGATGTATGTGAATGCTAATCGTGTTGCAGAAGTTAAAAAAGAATTAAGCTCAAAGAATTATGTAAAACGAGTTTCGTTGGCTCATCGCAAAGAATTAGATGAACATTATGTTTTAAAAACTTCTGAAAGTAAGCAAGAGGAAAAGTAATGAAAGTTGTATCTGGAAAATTCCGCGGTTTAAATTTAAAAGCAGTACCTAGTAATAATACTCGACCCACTTCAGCTAAAGTTAAAGAAGCTGTTTTTAGCATGTTGACGCCATATTTAGTTGATGACGGTGTTGCATTAGACTTGTTTGCAGGAACTGGTAGTTTAGGAATCGAGGCCGTTTCACGTGGTTATAAGACGGCTTACTTAGTCGATAAGGCTTATAAAGCCATCAGTACGATCAAAGAAAATGTCGACAAGACTAGAGCTAATGATAGTTTTGTGGTTATGAAAACAGCTGCAACTGAGGCTCTAACTAAATTTAAAGATGATCAAGTAAAATTCGATCTCGTATTTTTAGATCCACCTTATCGTATGAAGATCACTGAACAAATCATTGAAGACATGGTTGAAGAAGATTTATTGAACCCTGGTGCTATTATTGTCGATGAAACGGATTATGATATTGATCTTTCCAATTTTTCTAAAATCGATTTATTAAAAGAAAAGAACTATAAAGATACAAAAGTCGCATTATATCAGTTTGGAGGCTAAAATGACTGAAAGAATTGGACTCTATGCAGGCAGTTTCGATCCAGTTACGAATGGACACTTAGATATAATTCGTCGAGCTTCAAAATTATTCGACAAATTATATGTGGCACCGATGACCAATACGTCTAAGAATTATTTATTTTCTTATCAAGAGAAAAAAGCTTTTATTGAAGCAGAGATAAAGGATTTATCAAATGTCTCAGTCGTAGATGGAAAGTCAGAACTTTCAACTAATTTGGCTCGCCAACTAGGGGCTGGATTTATGGTGCGGTCAATGCGTAATCCAGATGATTTTGGTTATGAGTCAGGAGTGGCCTCAATTAATAAAGTCTTGGATAAAAATATTGAAACAATATTCCTGCTAGCAAATGATCAGTATGCTACGATATCATCGTCAATGATGAAAGAAGTAGCTAAATTTGGTGGCGATATATCCGAATTCGTACCTCAAAAGGTTGCTTTGGAATTGATAAAGAAATTGAGGAAGGAATAAACTATTTTGAGATTTAACAAAACTAGAAATAAAATCTTTGGTGCTATATTCATATTCATCGTTGTTGTGGCATTTTTCTTTACACCAACTGGTTATTATTTGGAAGTTCCCGGTAGTGCTGAAGATACTTCTCAATTTGTGAAGGTCAATGGTAAGCAGGATAAGAAAAAGGGTAATCTATTGCTTACGACAGTCGGAATTGTCAGTGGGACGCCATTTACCATTTTGAAATCCTTTGGAAATGATTTTGAAACGCTTTACACCCAGAATGAATTGATGGGAAATGAGAATAGTCAGGAGTACTTCAAAGTACAGCAGTATTACATGAAGTCAGCTACTAATAATGCTATTCAAGCGGCTTACTCTAAGGCAGGCAAACCTTTTACTAAGAAGTATTTAGGTGTCTATATAATGGATGTCATGGATAATTCTGATTTTAAAGGTAAATTGCAAATTGGCGATACGATCACGTCAATCAACAATTACCGCTTCAAGAATTCAGAACAGTTTATAAATTACGTCAAGAAACAGAATAAAAAGTCTACAGTTAAAATTAATTTTACTCGTGATGGTAAAAAGAAATCAGCTTCAGGTAAACTGGTAAAATTAGCAGATACCAAACGTTTCGGCTTAGGAATCACTTTGACTGATAATACTGAGGCCAAAGGAAATCCACCAACGAAGATCGATGCCGGCAGCATCGGTGGTCCTTCAGCGGGATTGATGTTTACCTTGCAGGTCTACTCACAAATCAGCAATAAGGATTTGAAAGCTGGACGTACAATTGCTGGAACAGGAACGATTGCTCCTGATGGAACAGTTGGCCCAATCGGGGGGATTGAAAAGAAAGTTTATGCGGCCTCAGAAATGGGTGCTACCGTCTTTTTTGCTCCGAATGATCCTGTCACAAAAGAAATTAAGAAATACGAACCAGGTTACGTTAACAACTATAATTTAGCTAAACGTGCTGCTAAAAAAATTCATACTAAGATGAAGATTGTTCCTGTTAAGAATTTAGACGACGCAATTAATTATCTTGAAAAAACTAAACAGTCCAAATAAGGGCTGTTTTTTTTTGCGTAATTTAGTTCGAGGTGATTAAAGATGGAAGAAGTTTATCAATATATTCGAAACAAGAGAATTATTTTACTGATTGCTACAATAGTTTTAATTGTGGGAGGATACTTTTTTCTGATTCACAGACCGATGTCGGTAAGTAAGGTGGAACCACAACAGGAATTAACTGCGAAAAAGAACGACGATACTAAAAGTGAATCAAAATCTAAAGCTAAGAAAGCACAGGATATTGTCGTTGATGTACAAGGGGCAGTCAAAAAGCCTGGAGTATATCACGTTAAAGATAAGGCAATTGTTCAAGAAGTAATCCAAATGGCCGGAGGACTAACTGAGAAAGCGGATTTAAAGCAAGTTAATCAAGCTAAACGAGTAAATGATCAAATGCAGATTTACATACCAATCAAAGGGGAAATAGCTAATCCATCAGTAAATAACGTAGCAGGGTCAAGTCATAGTCAGGATAAGAAAGTAGTTAACATTAATACAGCCACAGTTGATGATTTTAAAGATGTTACCGGTATTGGTCCTAAAAAGGCCGAGAAAGTTATTGCCTATCGTGAACAGCATGGACAGTTTAAATCTCTGCATGATTTAACTAATGTGTCGGGAATTGGTGAGAAAAGTTTGGCGAAATTAAAAGATCAGTTGACGATTTAAGTTTATGAAAGGCAAACTGATTTTTCCCGCGCTGATAGTAGTCTTACTAGTAGCGATATACTTTGGTAATAAATGGTTCATGATCCTGTTACTAATGTTAATGATCAGGGTCATATTGTTGAAAAATACTAAATTCAATTTCTTGATAATAATATTGATGATCCTATTTGGTGTGCGTTGTTGGTTGATAAAAGCACCTACGACAGTTCCACGAGTACGAGATGGCATAATTTCACCGGATCAAATAACAATTAATGGCGATTTATTGTCGGGTAACCTAAGAACTGCAAACGAAACAGTTAGATTTATATACCAGATAAAAACGCACCGAGAACAACAATACTGGAAAAATTTAGATCATTTGATACAGGTGCAAGTCCAGACTCAGAAGGTGACGCCTATAGCACAACCACGAAATCCTGGTGAGTTCGATTATGCCCAATATTTGGCAAAGAAGAACGTATACTATCAAGTTGAAATTTCTGGTTTTACGAGTCTTAAAAAATATCAGCCTAGAAGTCTAAGTGACAAGATAAATGTTTTACGAATACATATTATTAAGTATTTAGCGCAACTACCGAAGTGGTTACGAATTCACGCTCAGAGTTTAATAGTCGGATATACTGATTCATCGGATAAAGATTTTTTGAAAATATTAAGTGCGTTAGGAATCATTCATCTTTTTAGTCTATCAGGATTACATGTGCTACTTATCTTAACTATCTTAAGAAAGATAACCTCTCTTTTGCGAATTCCTCTAGAATGGGTTGATACCTTAATGTTATTTCTATTACCGAGTTATGGAATTTTAGTAGGTTCAAAGAGTGGTATCTGGCGAGCAATTATTTTAGCGATGGTTGGTATAATTTTAAAAAAATTGGATTGGTCGTTCAGTCGTTTAGATGTTTTTAGCATAACGATATTGATATGCTTGTTTGTTGATCCATTGGCAATTACGACAATGGGTGGACAGCTAAGTTTTTTATTAGCATTTGCTATTATGTACTTGTATAAAAATACTAATTTTATTTTGATGACTTTAAAAATGAATTTGGTCAGTTTGCCGATAATTTGTTTTTATACATATCAATTGAACTGGCTGACTCTGTTAGTTAATCTCATCTTCATTCCGTTATTTACCTATTTAATACTACCGTTGAGCCTGATTTCAGCATTGTTTGTCCATCTAAGTGTTTGGAATAGTGTTAATTTTCTATTTGAGAAAATGTATGCAATTCTCGATTATTTTGCTAGTGATGTTAATTTTATTTTTGTGACAGGTAAGTTTGCCAGTTGGTCAGTTATTTTGTTAGTTTTGATTAGCATCTTTTTGATTGAAAGTAAAAATATCCTTAACAAATATTTTTATCAATATATATTTGTTTTTAGTATTTGCGTGGCTTTGAATAAATTTCCTTTAAGTGGAGCCGTACACATAATTGATGTTGGTCAAGGAGATAGCATTCTGGTTACGACGCCTTTAATAAGAAAAACCTATTTGATCGATACAGCCGGCAAATTGAATTTTATGACTAAGCCATGGGCCAAACGAACTCGCAGCAACCAAGTGGAGCACAGTACGATTCCTTTTTTAAAATCACAGGGGATTTCACAAATCGACAAACTTTTCTTATCTCATAAGGATGTCGATCATATCGGTAATTTAGAAATTCTTCTGAGTAAGTTTCCTGTTAAACAGGTTAACTTTGGTATTGGATTGGATCAGAATCCTAGAATTAAAAAGGTGATTCATGATTATCCTAAAATTGAATTTAAGAGTCATCGTCAAGGAGATAAAATAAATACTGGATTTATCGATTGGCAGGTTTTGTGGCCTAAAGTCAGAGGAAAAGGAGAGAATAGTGATTCCTTAACCTTATTTGCTCAGATTAAGAATAAGAAATGGCTTTTTACTGGTGATTTAGACATTGCTTCAGAACAAAAGATATTGAAAGATTATCAATTTAAAGTGGATTATCTCAAACTCGGTCATCATGGATCTAAAACGGCAACGGGGGATGAACTGTTAACAAAAACGCGTCCTGGTTTAGGGTTGATTTCGGCCGGAATCAATAATCGCTATGGACATCCCAATAAAGAAACACTAGAACGGCTGGAAAAGCATCATGTAAAATATTTAAATACGGCTGATTATGGTATGATATCTTGGTATTACGATTTTTTCGGTAATGGAGAAAAGATAACAACTTTTTTAAAGGGTGACTCGTTTGAAAATAACAGAACTAAAAAATAATTTAAAACAAGGTAATTTGAGTAATGTTTATCTAATTACAGGTGCAGAACAAGTTTTTATCAAAGATATTCAAAAATCATTTAAAGATATCATGACCCCAGAAGAAAGGGATATGAACTTTTCCAATTTTGATTTAGAAGAGACATCGTTGGATGACGTTATTAATGAGGCCATTTCAGCACCTTTCTTTGGTGAAAGAAGATTAGTCTTTGCTCAAAATCCTTATTTTTTAACCGCAGAACGTGTCAAGAATGCTGTTGAACAGAATACTGACCTATTGTTGAGATATATTCAAAATCCTACGCCATCGACAATTATGGTCATTTTTGCATCATATGAGAAATTGGATGCTCGTAAGAAAATTGTTAAACAGTTGAAAAAAATAGCAACAGTCGTGGATGCTGGACAAATGGAAGGGCCAGTGTTGACTAGAACGATTCAAAATGATTTAAAAGCTGACGGTTATCAAATCGATGGAGAAGCTTTAGATCTTTTGGTAAATAAAACTAAAAGTAACTATTCGTTGATAACTAATCAACTGGTTAAATTAAAGATGTACGCATTACAATCTAAAAAAATTGATAAACAGGCTGTGGAAGAATTGGTTCCACAATCGTTGGAAGATAATGTTTTTGACTTGATGAACGAAATCCTCAACAAAAATATCTACCAAGCCGAAGAACTATATCATCAATTTCTCTTACAAAAGATTGATCCAATACTTCTTATAGCCATTTTGATGTCACAATTGCGATTATTGATCCAGGTAAAGGTATTAACTGAAAGAGGGTTAACTGAAGCTACTATTTCTAAGAACCTTAAGCTACACCCATATCGAGTTAAACTTTCACATCAACAGTCAAGACGGTTAGTGATGAAACAATTAATTCTCATGTATCAGGATTTGGTCAATTTGGACTACCAGATCAAATCAGGACAAGGAGATAAGGAATTACTGTTTGATTTATTTATAGCTAAATTTGCATAACAAAGAAGGGGATTCAGATATTATTCTGAATCCCCTTTTTAAGAAATAAAAAAGCAACCAATAATAGGTCGCTTAGATTAATTCAATTTAGCAAGTCTTGACTTGTCGCGAGCAGCTTTGTTAGCCTTGATTAGACCCTTAGCTTTAGCCATGTCAATGGCGCGAACTGCCATTCTAAACATATCTTCTTTGTTGTCAGCGTTATTAGCGGCTGAAGCTTCAAAGTTTTTGATAGCTGAACGCATAGCGCTCTTTTGTGAAGTATTGCGAAGAGTTGCACTTTGTGCAGTCTTTACACGCTTCATAGCTGATTTGATTTGTGGCATCAATTTCACCTCCGATTACCTAGTAAGCTTAAAACTCAATACATAGAATTATACATAATTAGCTTTGGCAATGCAATGAAATGTCGTTTTTTTTTATAAAGGTCGTCAATTGAGAAAACTCGGTAATTTATTGCCGAGATGAATCAATGTCTTGGACGACCATTATTATATTTTGTCAATTGTTGATTCATGTATTCTATTACAATCTCTTTAGATACATTTCCTAATTACTCATAAAGTAACTTGGGGACCAAAGGTGACCACCCCATAATTGTGATTTTGTTTCTGGATATTTCTTGAACCATTTTCTTACCGATACTTTTTTCTAATTTTTCACGATATTCGTAGGTATTTCATCCGATGAAAAGTTTATTACCATATGAATATGGTAAAGCACTACTTCCATATTTTGGATTGTAATAGACTTCTTATCGTATATGGCTCTAAGAAATCTCTTTATTGATTCTAATGTTTTTTTAATAGTAAAAAATATTTTTGAATATTTTTTGATACTTAGTAACTTAAAAAAATAGAAATCAAAATCAAGAACACTAGTTCTTCTTTTCGCTATCGTAGATGTTCCTTTAGGTGTTATTATTATGGTGCATTTAACAGGGAAGGAGTTCTCACACGTATGGCTTTAAAGGGAATAAAATTAAGAATTTATCCTAATGAATATCAACGTGAATTGATTAATTTCAATTTTGGGGCTAATCGTTTTGTTTGGAACAATATGCTAGATATGATGATTAAACGTCACGAAAATAATCCAGATTTGAAATCCTTGAAAGTTTTTGATTTGAACTATATCCTAACTGCTTTTAAAAAGGAATATATCTGGTTAAAGAAAGCTGAAAGTACTAGTCTTCAAGCTTCTAATAAAGATTTGTTTGAAGCATATAAGGGCTTTTTTAGTAAAAAGTGTAAGTTTCCTCGTTTCAAAAGCAAGAAGTATCCCAAGCAAAGTTATCAATCTAAATTCGTGAATAACAACGTTGAAATCATTGATAGCTCTTATATTAAACTTCCTAAGCTTGGAATAATGAAATATAAGAATAAGAAATCAATTCCTAGTATCATCAAGTACGTTACTATTCGTAAGTCATCAACTAATGAGTATTACGCTGTTTTAACAGTTGATGAAGAGTTAGAACAGTTACCAAAGACCCATAAATCAGTTGGAATTGATATGGGTGTTTCTGATCTAGCTATTTGTTCAAATGGTAGAAAGTATAAAACTATTCGTTTTGATAAAAAATTGGCTAAAAAGAAACACTATTGGGAAAAACGATTAGCTAGAAGACGTACTCAGGCTTTGAAGGAAATACAATATAAGAAAAAGTTTGGGGTAAGTGATCCAAAACCTCTAGAACAATACAGTAATTATATGAAAGCTAAGCTCATGGTAGCTAAGTATAGTGAAAAGGTAGCTAATCAAAGAAAAGATTATCTTCATAAGATAACTCGTGAATTAGTTGGAAATAATGACACGATTGTAATTGAAGATTTGAAAACCAAAAATCTTCTTGGAAATCATAAACTATCACGCGCTATTGCTAATCAATCATGGAGAGCATTAAGACTAATGCTTGAATACAAGTGTGAATGGTATGGGAAACAACTTTTGATAGTTAATCCATTCAAAACTAGTCAAATCTGTTCTAACTGTGGTTACGACGACGGTAAACATGGATTAGATATTCGAGAATGGGATTGCCCAAGTTGCGGTGTTCACCATGATCGTGATATCAATGCAAGTAAAAACATATTGAATAATGGCTTGGAACAAGCCTTAGTAAAATAGTTCTAGCCACTACTGACTAGTTGAAATACTAGTTGGCAAGTATGGAATGTTCCTAGAAGCTCGGTACTTCAGTACCGATGTAGTTCACACTGTTGCAATATTCTCCATTATGTAGTAAACTAATTAGTTGTGTTAACCATGCTCTGTTTGACGAATCACCAACGCAGACATAGTTTGGCTAAATATATAAGGAAAAGGTGAATGAAATGGCTATTTCAAAACAAAAGAAAAATGAAATTATCAAGCAATATGCACGTAAAGACGGAGACACAGGTTCTCCAGAAGTACAAATTGCTGTATTAACTTACGATATTAATTCTCTAAATGATCACTTGAAAGTAAACAAGAAAGACCACCACTCATATGTTGGTCTATTGAAGAAGATTGGTCACCGTCGTAACCTATTAGCTTACTTACGTAATAATGATGTTCAACGTTACCGTGAATTGATCAAGTCATTAGGTCTACGTCGTTAATATTGAATTTAGAAGTTTCCTACATTGGAGGCTTCTTTTTTTTCGCTTTTTTTTATATATCGTCCCTCGTATGGTAGAATAGCAGACAGGTATAGCTTAAATAGTCTTATAAGACTTAAAAATCACAATAGAATATTATGACCTATGCTATTTTATTTTAATGAAATGAGAGATGAAAATGAGCAAAACAATTAAGATAATTTTATTAAGTGGCGTACGTGAAAACGGAAAGAATATGTACGCAGTAGAAGTAAATGACGAGATCTATATTTTGGACATTGGATTACAATATCCTGACAATGATCTTTATGGAATTGATGTAGTCGTACCTGATATGACTTACATTAAGAAGAATATCGACAAAGTGGTAGGTATTTTCTTATCACATGGACATGCAGATGCTATTGGAGCCTTGCCATATTTAATTAGTGATTACGATATTCCTGTATTTGGATCTGAAATGACAATTGAATTGGCTAAGATCGTTTGCTCAAACGATAATCGTAGCAAGAAGTTCTCAGACTTTCATGTTATTGATGAAAATACAGCAATTGATTTTGAGCAAGCTTCAGTTTCATTCTTCAAGACAACACATTCAATTCCCGGTTCTTTAGGAACAGTAATCAAAACTGAAGAAGGACAAATTGTTTATACCGGTGATTTCAAATTTGATCAAGCCGCTGTACCTGTTTACAAAACAGACTATGGTCGTATCGCAAAAATCGGTAGTGAACGTGTTCTAGCTTTATTAAGTGACTCAGCTAATGCGGAATCTCCATACGAGAATTCTAGTGAACGTGACATTTATGAATATATTTTAGATACTTTCAGTTATCATAACGGTCGTATCATTGTGGCTCAAGTGGCTTCAAATATTCAAAGAATGCAACAAGTTTTGGATGCAGCTGATAAAACTGGTAGAAGAGTCTTTTTGTCAGGAACTGATGCTGAAAAGATCGTTAAAACGGCTATGAAGTTAGGTTATTTGGAAGTTCCTAATAAGGAATTACTTTTGAAGCCTAAGGAACTTAAAGGCTTTGACAATAATAAATTGGTTGTAGTAGAAACTGGTAAGATGGGTGAGCCGGTCAAAGTTTTACGTAAGATGGCTAATCCTGCTGCTAAGACCAAGTTCCAAATTGAAGAAGGCGACCTAGTATTTATTGCTACAACACCTTCTCACTCAATGGACACGACAGTTGCTAAAGCTAGAGATGCTATTTATCGTACAGGTGCTGAAGTGAAAGCCTTAGGCGATGATAAGCATTCTTCAGGTCATGCTAATAAGTCAGACTTACAATTGATGATCAATCTTTTGAATCCAGAAAATGTTATCCCTATTCAAGGTGAATATCGTCTTTTGGATGCTCACGCTAGAATTGCTCATGAGACTGGTATTCCTTATCAAAACATTTTCCTTACTAAAAAGGGTGATGTTTTGAATTATGAAAATGGCCAATTTTATCAAGCTAAAGGTGTCGATGCCGGTGATACTATGATTGATGGAAAAGGTGTCGGCGATATTGGCAGCATAGTTTTACGTGATCGTGAATTATTGGCCGAGGACGGTGTTTTCATTGCGGTAGCTACAATTGACCGTAAGAAGAAAAAAGTCGTTGCTAAGCCTAAAATTACAGCTCGTGGTTTCGTTTACATGCGTGCTAGTCGTGACTTGTTAAGTGAAAGTTCGGATATTATCGTAAAAACTATTGTAGACTATATGCAAAATAGTAAAGACTTTGACTGGTCTGATTTGAAGCAAGATGTTCGTGATAAGCTAAATCATTTCTTATACGAGCAAACTAACCGTCATCCGGTAATTCTTCCAGTAATCATGGAAGTAAATCAAAACAGACATAGAAAAGCCAAAAAATAAACTGATTTAATTGGTTTAGATATTGTTGAGGTATTGTATGGACGACTCAGATAATCTAAAAAGAATTATTGATCAAGCGGATGAAGCCTTTGAACAAGGTCTTTGGCCTGAGGCGGTAGATTTATATACGCAAGCATACGCAATGCAGCAGTCATTCTCAATTAACAAGGGGTTGGCTGCTTCTTTGTTGAATCAAAAAAGACCAGGTGACGCGGAGGCTGTAATTTTAGATTATTTTAATTATTACCTCAGTGAACCAGAAACGGCTGAATTAGCACTAGATATTATTTTAGAAAATAATGATTTTCTATTAGCTAATCAGATGTTAAATTTTTATGACGCAGAGACATTACCTCACATCAAGCCTGAATTCATAGATGATATAACCAAGAGAATAGAAGTGGCTGAAGATCGACATGAACGTTCTTTTAAACCAGAGAAGGAAAGATTGATCAAACAGCTCTATTCTATAGTCACGGAATCGACTCCAAAACAAATTCAATTGTTAAGAAATTTGAGACAATTTAAAAAGGACGATTACGTGAAAAATGCCAAGATTTTATTGGCCAATCCCTTGCTACATCCGCTATTGAAGAGTGAGGCATTGGAAAATTTATTGAAGCTGGGAATCGATGAAACACTAGATATTTCATTCTACGGCAAAAATAAAACTTGCAATCCGAGTGACTTAATGCCTATTATGTCAACTGATGTCTATTTGAAAATGTGCGACGAATTAGAAAAATTATTAACTGACGAGAATGAATCTCAAATCGATAACTTTAAAGGTGAATTGTCACTTTATGCTGCATTTGTCTATCCCTTTGGCGATGAAATAATAAAAAGCCCTAGACTCTGGACAAAAGCTATGCTTTTAAGGTATCGTTTAGTTGATGAATCACAAATAAGTGATAATCAGGGGTTGAAGGAAGTAAATAATTGGCTGAAAAGGTTCGATGAACTGATAAATGCCTTTCAAGAGTGAAAAAGTTTAACTTTTTTCACTTAGAGTATTTACAATTTCGTTTACTCCCCGTATAATCCAAAGAGTATATTTTTAGTCGGTGATTTGCGCTTAATTACTTTGCTTTCACCTCTGAAAGTAGTATAATTTTTCAGTAAAGAGTCGTCTAAAGAACATTTTCTTTGGATCAATCTTATGAAATGAAATTTTAGGAGGATTCTTTGTAATGGCAGAAAAAGAACATTATGAGAGAACAAAGCCCCATGTAAATATTGGGACAATTGGTCACGTTGACCACGGTAAGACTACTTTAACAGCAGCAATCACTAAGATTTTGGCTGACAAAGGTTTAGCTAAAGCTGAAGATTACGCTGATATCGATAAGGCCCCAGAAGAAAAGGAACGTGGGATTACTATCAACACAGCCCATGTTGAATACGAAACTGAAAAGCGTCACTATGCACATATCGATGCTCCAGGACACGCTGATTACGTTAAGAATATGATCACTGGTGCTGCACAAATGGATGGTGCCATCCTTGTTGTTGCTGCAACTGATGGTCCTATGCCACAAACTCGTGAACATATCTTGCTTGCAAGACAAGTTGGTGTTGAATACATCGTTGTCTTCTTGAACAAGACTGATCTTGTTGACGATCCAGAACTAGTTGATCTAGTTGAGATGGAAGTTCGTGAACTTCTATCAGAATACGATTTCCCAGGGGATGACATTCCGGTAGTACGTGGTTCAGCTTTGAAGGCTCTTGAAGGAGACCCTGAAGAAGTAAAACACGTTGAAGAACTTCTTGATGTTGTTGATGAATACATCCCAACACCAGAACGTGATAATACAAAACCATTTATGATGCCCGTTGAAGATGTCTTCACTATCACAGGTCGTGGTACTGTTGCATCTGGTCGTATCGATCGTGGTGAAGTTAAGATCGGTGACGAAGTTGAAATCGTTGGTTTGAAACCAGAAATCGAAAAGTCAACTGTTACAGGACTAGAAATGTTCCGTAAGACTCTTGATCTTGGTGAAGCCGGAGATAACGTTGGTATCTTACTACGTGGTATTAACCGTGATGAAATCGAACGTGGACAAGTTCTTGCTAAGCCAGGTTCAATCCAAACTCACAACAAGTTCAAGGGTGAAGTTTATATCATGAGTAAAGAAGAAGGTGGACGTCATACTCCATTCTTCTCAAACTACCGTCCACAATTCTACTTCCATACAACTGATGTTACTGGTGTTATTGAACTACCAGATGGTGTAGAAATGGTTATGCCTGGTGACCAAGTTACTTTCGAAGTTGACTTGATTGCTCCAGTTGCTATTGAAGAAGGTACAAGATTTACTGTTCGTGAAGGTGGCCGTACTGTTGGTGCCGGAGTTGTTACAGAAATCTTAGACTAATTCTAAGTGGTAATGATTTTAAAGAGTTGGTTAATCCAACTCTTTTTTTTATGCTTAAATATTCAAAAATGCTGCAAAGTATTTTATAATGTAACAATGATGTCTAAAATTACCTAGAAATGACGACGAATGTTTACAATATTGCCATTTTAGGGTAATATTACAAAGTATGAGATCGTTGAAATACCGGAGGGATAATATAAATGTCTGCTAAGGCTAAATTT
>DXCM01000004.1 GCA_019116025.1 Candidatus Companilactobacillus pullicola
CTTTGTTTGATGATCATGCGTTACATAAGGACTAGGAATAAAGATTGCTGGAATACCTAAGGCAGTAATCTCGGCAATACTTGTGGCTCCGCTACGACCAACAATCAAATTAATGTCGGGAAGAATTTCCGGCATGTTATCAATATATGGCAATACGGAAATATTTGCACTATTTAGATACTGTGAATCAATTTTTTCGATCACATTATCATAGTGCACACGTCCTGTGACAAATAAAACTTGATAATTGGCTTGACTAAATTTATCCATAGCATCGATTGCTGCTAAATTGATTGGCTTAGCACCTCTAGATCCACCAAAGATCATAACTGTTGGTTTATCAGCTGCTAAATCAAACTCTTTTAGTCGATCATTCTTCTGAATATCAACAACTTCTTGAGCTCTAGGATTACCAGCAAAGACGATCTTCTTCTTTTCGCTGAATTGATCTATTGCATCTGGAAAAGCAATTGCAATCTTATCTACAAAATGTGCCAAAAACTTATTTGTTACACCAGCAATCGTATTTTGTTCATGTATAACGGTAGGAATATGCATCGAATGTGCTGCGTAAACAATAGCACTTGAAACATAACCACCAGTTCCTACGACAATATCAGGCTTGAATTCCTTGATGATTTTTTTAGACTTACGAATACTGGATAGAAATAGTTCAACAACTTTAACATTTTCTAAAGTCAACTTTCTTTTGAAGCCACGAATTTCAATCGTCTTAAAGTCAATTCCCGCATTCTTAACTATCTTGCTCTCTAGTCCCTTTTCGGTACCAACGTATAAAACATCTTCAATCATATCTCTTTCCTTGAGACGCTTAATTAGAGCCATTGCCGGATAGATATGACCGCCAGTGCCACCGCCGGACACGATTATACGCATTTTTGTCATCTATTTAATTTCTCCCTTTAAAGTTTCAACTTCTTCTATAAATTGGTCTCCACGTTGTTCAAAGGTCTTAAATTGATCCCAACTAGCTGCTGCAGGTGAAAGTAAGATAACATCCCCAGCATCGCTTTGCTTGTATGCTTCAGGAACAGCTTCCTTGAGATTATTAACTTTCACGATATTTGACACATCAGCTTTTTCAGCTGAAGAAATAACTTTGTCAGCTGTTTGTCCATAAACGACTAGATTCTTAACTTTGCCCTTGAGTGAAGGAATCAATTCATCAAAACCGTTCCCACGATCAAGTCCACCAGCTATTAAAGTAATTGGCTTCTTAAAAGCTGTCAAAGCTACGATGGTTGCTTCAACATTAGTTGCTTTAGAATCATTATAAAATTTATGTCCGCCAAATGTATCAACGTATTGAATTCTATGTTTAACACCTCTAAATGAAGATAACACTTCAATGATATCATCATTAGAAACATCGTACAGTTTTGCAACACTGATTGCAGCTAAAGCATTTTGAACATTATGTTCTCCAGGGATTTGAATTTCATCAGCGTTCATAATTTTTTCACCATTACAATAGATAATGTCGTCTTTGACAAAGGCACCCTTATCTAATTCTTGGTTATCTGAAAATGGCAAAATTTGAGCATTAGATTGTGTAGCTAACTGACGCCATTCGTCAGTATTCCAGTTAACAACAAAGTAATCATCCTTAGTTTGGCTCTTGGTGATGTGCATCTTAGCCTTAATGTAGTTAGCACGGTTTTTATGGAAATCTAAATGGGTTGAATAGATATTATTTAAAACGGCAACGTGTGGATGCAAGTCAATTGTACCTTCAAGTTGGAAACTTGATAATTCTGTTACCACAACATCGTCTTTAGTTGCTTTTTGAATAACATCAGAAATAGGAATACCGATGTTACCTGCATAATATGAATTCTTGAATTTAGGTGAATGCTTCAACATCAATTGAATTAAAGTCGTTACAGTTGTCTTTCCATTTGTACCAGTTACCGCAACCATATTTGCATCTGAATAACTATAAGCTACTTCAGGTTCCGTAATAACTGGGATATTCAATTCTTGAGCACGTACAACCAACTCATTAGAGTAAACGATTCCCGGGTTCTTTACTAAATAGTCATATGAATCATCGATTAAATCTTTATCATTGCTTCCAGTAATAACGTTGAAGCCGGCATCGATCAAAGCTTGTGCTTCGGTGTTCTTTTCCAAAGGATTAGAATCAACAACTGTTACATCAGAACCCATTTTCTTCAATAATTTAGCAACTGCAAAACCACTTTTGGCTAAGCCTAAAACTAAGATTTTTTTATTTGAATAATTACTTTTTGTTTTCATTATTATCTTTTACTTCCTATACGAATAAAATTAAATAAATTGCAGAACAAATCAAACCAACGATCCAGAATACGATATCTATCTTCCATTCACTCCAGCCCATCATTTCAAAATGATGATGAATTGGTGTCATCTTGAAAATACGACGATGGAATACTTTGAATGAGAAAACTTGTAACATAACGCTCAATGTCTCAACAACATAAACGAAACCAATCAACAATAGTGACCAGTAGTGACCTAAAAGAATTGAAATAGCAGCCAAACCAGCACCTAATGCTAAAGAACCAACATCCCCCATAAAGATCTTAGCGGGTTTGTGATTGAACAATAGAAAGGCTAACAAAGCACCAACTACTGAGAAACAAACAATTGCTATATCAGCACGATTTTGATTTAAAGCGATGATACCGTATGTGGCATAAGAAATAGTTCCTAAACCACCTAACAATCCATCCAAACCATCAGTTAAATTAGTAGCGTTAGAGAAACCTACCAACCAGAACAATGTGAACAAGATAAAGATCACAGCTGAATTAATTGACACAACACCAGGAATGGTAAAGTTCATTGGCAATTGATCGCCGTTATAAACGTATAAGAATATTATTCCGACAATTATTTGTAAGAGTGCTTTTTGCCAAGCTCTAAGTCCAAGATTTCTCTTCTTGAAAACTTTAATGAAATCATCAATGAAACCGATACATCCGTAAAGAACGATTACAAATGTTGTAATCAAAAGTGAATGAGTCAGTTGACCTTGCCAAGCGCCGACCCAAATATTTGTGATCAGAGCAGCAATAATGACCAAAAGTCCACCCATTGTCGGTGTACCAGACTTTTTCTCATGCCACTTAGGTCCTTCCTCACGAATTGACTGTCCCTCTTTGTGAGCAACTAGGTAACCAATCAAGAATGGCATCAAGATTGCCACAATTACAAACGAACTAACTATGTCGAAAACTATATGACTAATTTCCATGAAAATCCCCTTATTTTATTTATTTTTCAATGTAACTATAATTTTACCACTGTCATTTATCACATGACCAGAACTGACTGATTGTTTAACAACATATCCGTCACCTTTAGTTGTGACCTGTTTACCAGTTATCTCAGCAAACTTCAAAACATCATTTTTAGACCAACCCGTTAAGTCAGGCATCGTCATGGCTCCATTGGTTAGTAAGACCATTCTCTGACCCGGCATAACTTTTTCACCACTTGCTGGTAGTTGTTGTACCACTTTATTACCGGTACCAATAACACCAGATTGCAAATTAAGATCCTTGATCTTACTCAAAGCACTGTTAGTCGATTTATCCAACAACCCTGGGACTTCAACGTACTGACTACCAGCTTGAGTGGAGTTAGTTTGAGACTTACCTTGGTTTACCAAACGTTTAACTAATGGATTAAAGACTTCGGATAGAATCTTTTCCGGTGATTCCGTCATCTTTTGAGGTTGTCTCATCGTTATATAAACAATGTAATTTGGATCATCATAAGGAATCATTCCCGCAACGGAGAAGATATAATTGTTACTTCCAGTTAGATAACCACCATTTGGTGAAGCTATCTGAGCTGTACCAGTTTTGACACCAACTTTAATTCCCGGAATGTTATAAACAAGCCCAGTACCATAGTTCTTTGTGACAACTTGACGCATAGCCTTTTGAACTTTTTTAGCGGTACTACTCTTGATTGGCTGTCCTACTACTTCTCGTTTAAAGCTTTGAGTAGTTTTACCAGTATTTACATTAACGACCTTCTGAATTATTTGTGGCTTGATCATCTTGCCACCATTGGCGATTGCTGAAAATGCCTGCAACATCTGAATAGTATTTACATTGACACTTTGACCAAATGAAGTCATAGCTTGATCACTAGTGTGTTGGTAAGAAATTCCTCCAGCTACTTCACCAGGCAATGGAATATTAGTTTTAGTCCCAATATTAAAGCGTTTCATATACTTCATCCACGTCTTTGAGCCCATTTTCTCTTCCAGTTTGACCATTCCGACATTGGAAGATCTTGGAAAGGCTTCTGATAAAGGTATATAACCCCAGCCGGCATTATTCCAATCACTAATTGTTCTACCGCCTACTTCGACTGAACCAGATTTATACAATTCATCCGGATCATAATTGCCAGAATCGATTGACGCTGATAATGTCAAAATTTTCATAACGGAACCCGGTTCGAATTGATCTTCTACCAAAGTATCACGCCAACTATCCGATAATCCCTTACCAGTCGTTGGATTAAAGGTTGGTCGTTGTGTTGCCGCTTCGATTGCGCCTGTCTTGGCATTCATTACAAGAATCTGTAAATTCTTAGGTTCATATTTTTCGGCCGTTTCTTGTGCCAAAATTTCAGCGTACTGCTGAATTTTACTATTCAAAGTTAAATAAACATTCGATCCATCGACCGATTGTTTTTCATTAACTCGAGAATTGGGCAATTCATTACCGTTAAAGTCGACCTTAGTAATCTTTTTACCATCTTGACCTGACAACAACTTATTAAAGTATTTTTCAATACCCATAACACCACTGATATTACTGTTCTGATCATTAGCATTATCGGCTTTAGTTATTCCTACCAAATTAGTTGCAAAAACACCGTTAGGATACGAACGTGAAGGAAACTCCACGAAGTGAATCCCCGGTAACTTTTGTGCAGCAATCTTTCGCTTGATTTCAATTGACAAATTACGTCCAGCTTGTCCGAACTCTACTTGATACTGCTTTTTATTCTTAGGTGATAAATATTTGATCAATTGTTTCTTGGAAAGTGGTAAATACTTACTCAATGTTTCAGCAGTTTTTTCTTTATCAACTACATAGTCAGCCTTACCCGCTGCTGTTTTTGACTTATGATCTACAATTGCATAAATATTATAAATCGTTGAATCTCCAGCAATCATATCCCCGTTAACGTCAAGGATATCACCACGTTTAGCATTAACCTTAGTTACTTTTTCATACTTAGCTTTAGTTCTTTTAACTAAATTTACTCCGTCATATTGCTTGCTGACAGAGATATAAGCAAACCTTTGGATAAAAAGGATAAAAGAAAAGGCAGTCACAATCAAAATTAATATACCAACTATATAATGATTGCGTCTTGCCTTATTTTTTAATAGTTTTCTGAACTTACTCATTTTGATATATTCCTTACATTGTTATCGCTCATTTTTAAATTGTGCTTCTTAGCGAAAGAAGAAAAACGATCAAAACTACTTAACTCAGAAATTTCTTGTCTTAAATTAACATTACTTGTATTGGTCTTAGAGATCTGCTCAGTAAGACTATCTAATTCATTTTGAGAAGAAGTCATCGAAACTTTTATACTAACTAAAGCCACCATTAATGCCAACGTCAAAAGAGAGAGACCAACAATGGAAACAGTCTCAAATTTTGACAGTTTAACACTATGTACTTTAGGAGCTGCTTGAACGACCTTCTGTGGTTGTGGAGCAGCTTGATAGTCTTGTAAATTTCTAGCCGTACTTTCTTCTCTCATATTATTTCTCCATTATATCTTTTCAACAACACGTAATTTAGCACTGTGTGCTCGATTATTTTCAGACAGTTCTTCAGTATTAGGCAGAATTGGTTTTCTTGTTATTTGCTTCAAAACTGGTTTAATATCATCTGGAATAACAGGTAATCCACGAGGAACATCAACGTGAGAGTTATCTTTAAAAATATGTTTTACAATTCTGTCTTCTTTTGATTGAAAAGTTATAACGCTTATTCTGCCCTTTGGTGCTAACAATTTAATTGCTTGATCTAGGGATCTTTCAAGAGATCCTAATTCATCATTTACCGCAATCCTAATTGCTTGAAAGACACGTTTAGCAGGATGGCCACCGGTTCTTCTTGCGGCTGCAGGAATAGCATTCTTAATAATATCTGCTAATTCTAGAGTCGAAGTAATTCGGTGATCAGCTCGTGTGCGTTCAATGGCACGGGCAATCTGTTTGGAAAATTTTTCATCACTGTATTTGTAGAAAATGCCGACTAAATCACTATAAGACCAATCATTAACAATTTTTTCTGCATCTAGATCTTGTCTTTGATCCATTCTCATATCAAGACGGGCAGCCTTCTTATAACTGAATCCTCTGACTGCATCGTCAAATTGGGGAGAAGAAACTCCCAAATCGTAAACAATCCCATCTACTTCAGTAACACCCAAATCCGACAAACGTTCTTGCATATTCTCGAAATTATCACGTATCAGTGTTAACGAATTATCACCGATTATTGTTGGATCACTTTGAATACTTTCACCGACTTTAATAGCGGCTTCATCGCGATCAAAAACATAAAGATGGCTGTGGTGCATACGACTTAGTAATTCCTTACTGTGTCCTCCACGGCCAAAGGTAGCGTCTACATAAATACCGTTATCATGCGGATTTACCTCATCAATAGTTTCTTTTAAAAGTA
The DNA here is from genome assembly GCA_019116025.1 of Candidatus Companilactobacillus pullicola. Classification (GTDB taxonomy): domain Bacteria; phylum Bacillota; class Bacilli; order Lactobacillales; family Lactobacillaceae; genus Companilactobacillus; species Companilactobacillus pullicola. Next base: position 6,741 of record DXCM01000004.1, read on the forward strand.
CTGTTTTATGTTTATATTCGTTAGAAGTCAAAGTCTGTCATTTTCTCCGATATTTCTTCAAAATTATCTTCAGCCTCTTGGCTAAATTTATTCCAGCATTCCTCATCCCATATTTCTATGCGATCAGAAACACCTACAATTACACAATTCTTATTTAACTTAGCAAATTTAATCAACGGGGTCGAAAGATTAATCCGACCTTGTTTGTCAAATTCAACCTCTGCAGCTGCAGAATAAAAGAATCGAGTAAAGGCTCTAGCATCCTTTTTGGTTAGCGGCAACTTATCCAACTGAGATTCAAGTTTATTCCATTGCTCTAAAGGATAACCAAAAAGGCACCCATCCATTCCACGAGTAATTACGAACTCATCACCAAGTAATTTTCTAAATTTAGCAGGTACAATTATTCTGCCTTTATTATCAAGCGTGTGATGAAATTCACCCATGAACATGGATATCACCTCAATTCTTTAACACTTCCTAATTTACCACAAATTACCACAATTAACCACACGATATTTGACAATTGGTCTAAACTAGTTAAAAAACTTGCCAATGGTTGGTAACTATACGTTTATGGGGGTGGGGAGTTTTCCCAATTTTGAAAGAGAAAACCTTTACAACATTGCATAAATTCCCTTTGTGAAGTACCATTTCACTATATATAAATTAGGTGGTGGAAGTTTTGGACGAAAAGAAACCTAAAAGCACATTAACTAAAATTATTCAAATTGTTGTTTGGTTAATGATTCTTGTCACAATTGGTGGCGTTGTTCTCGGTTCAGTTATGAGTTTTATCTAAAAATACAAATAAGGAGACCAAATTAAGATTTTGATTCTTAGTTTGGTTTGAATGGAAATATACTTAAATTCCCGTCCTCCACAAAAATTGGGAATGCTGTTGGAACGCTATGGGCACGATTTGGAACTAATCATTTTACACTCCGTGCAAAATAATGGATTTCCAAAGTCGGCCTCATTGTAACCGGCAAAGCCGGCAACAATGATTTCATAGCTGAACGCATTCCCAATTTTTGTTCCGGACTAAAGAGAGTTTAATTGTTTGATTTGAGGTAAAATATTTAGTTCAGTGTCTTTTTTATCTTTTAAATTACTTTTAAATCAAAAAACATCTACATAGCTAACATATATGTGAGATGGCAAAAATAACATTATTATTAATAAATTTAAGTATGTTCATCTATTCTATGAGACTGAATAATTTTTTCTAACTTATACCGACTTTTTATCAGTGCTAAAAAAGCGTTCATATCACCCAGTTACGGTTGATATGAACGCTTTTTGATTTTAAAAATATTAAGTTGATATTTATTACAGTTTAATTTGAATAAAAACTCAAAATTTATACTTTTAACTAATTTCTTGGAATTATTAATTGTTTAAAGATACGATTCAAAAGAATTGCCAAAACAATCAACATAATCATATTAGCAATAAAACTACCACCGTTAATAACTAGAGAATAAATCCATGGATTCATTGACTTAGGTGCATATGAACCCCAATAAATTCCTCCGGCAATAAAGTGCAAGAAGTATTTAGCTAAGAAACCAATTGCAGAATAGAAAATTATCAATCCTAATCCGCTCTTACCATCTCTTATAGCACGTTGAACACGAACACTTCCTAAACCAATCAACCCTACGACACCAAAAGCTAATGGATATTCAACAAAACCTTGAAGTGGATTCAACACTCCTCCACCTAGTCCTCTAAGAAACATATCCAAAAGTCCCCATACTAGACCAGCCATTAAACCGGGTTTCAAACCTCTTCTTAAAGCGTAAATAGACATTGGAATCAGTCCGTAAACAAATTCAACTGAAGAGACCCCTGTGGAATGAGGTACATAAGATAACCCCATTGCCAACGCCGTAATAATGGCCCCTTCTGTCAAGACAATTAAACTGTCTTGGCTATTAGCTTTATCGATCATACAAAAAAACTCCCTTCTGATTTTCGTCATCACAAGAGAGTTCGAGCTTTTGCTTGAACAACACTATCCCTACGCATGTATTAACATAACAGGTTTAAAGGGTCTGAACATTACGTTCACTCTCAGCCTACGGCTCCCCCTGTGTTGACTTTCATTATTTAAAGTCATTGTACCATAGGGCTTATTTTTTTCCAAAAATACGACCCCAAAATCCAGCCTTTTTTGTTTCATCTGTCAAATTCAGTGGAATATTCTCACCAAGCATTCTATGAGCAATATTCTGATAACTGTGACCAGCACTACTATCACGGTCAAAGGCAACGGTCTGTCCAGCATTAGATGCAGAGATAACTTTATCTTCATCAATAACAATTCCCAATAATGGAATTCCTAAATGATTAACAATATCATCAATTCGCATTGATGTTCCCTCATTGATCATATTCTTGCGAATACGATTAATAATTAGATGTGGTGTTATCGGCATATTCATATTTTCTAAAATACCAACAACTCGATCAGCATCACTAACTGAAGCAATTTCTGGATTAGTTACTACTAACGCCCCATCTGCTGTAGAAACCGCATTTTGAAAACCATATTCAATTCCAGCTGGACAATCAATCATTACAAAATCAAAACGTTGTTTCAACTCATTAATGATCAAAGCCAAAGAATCTTTATCCAAAACATATTTATCCGCAAACTGTGAAGCAGCCAATAAATATAAATTATCTTCAAACCTAGGATCCCTAACTAAAGCTTGAGAAACAACAACTCGGTGTTGAGCCACATCAACGATATCGTAAACAACTCGATTTGTTAGACCCATGACAGCATCTAAATTTCGCAAACCAATATCAAGATCTACCATACAGACCTTTTTACCAAGACTTGCCAAGACAGTACTTACATTTGCAGTAGTAGTTGTTTTACCAACTCCACCCTTTCCCGAAGTTACAACTATTGATATCCCCATAGTTAATCTGTCCTTTTTCTTAAATCATTTATTTTATCTTTGTAGTTCTTCAAATCGTCAACACTGATGGCATGAAGATCATTGATAAAAGCAAATTTTCCATTTTGAAATTCTTTACGATTATCGTCTGTCACGATTTCAATGACATCGGCGATCCGCAATTGATCAATATTCTCCAAGTTGCCAAAAATAGCTGCATTAGGATTATCAGGATAACCGGCCTGAACGATACCATCGACCTCTCCTAAAATATAAATTGAACCAGTTGCACAAATTTGAGCATCTCGATGCAATGAACCTAAAAAGATTAAATCCCCTTTATAATCTAATCGTTGACCACTACGAACAATTCCCGACTCAACGTTGGTTTTATTGCTATCCAACAATTCTTGAACTTTCTCTTTATCCTCAACCTCTGACTCAATGTCCTTTAATTCTAATTGAGGATATTTTTCAAAGAAGTCTTCGATGCTTTCCTTTTGTTGATCAGTGAATAACCGTTTACCGGTTTTAATAGTAAAACTAATAACATCATCATCTTCGTTGGTTGACTTAACGTTTTGTTGCATAATTAATTCCTTTAATTCTTTCAACGCATCGTCATAATTGGCATTTTCGTTAAAAATAACTGAAAAACCATCTTTACCACCTTTTAAAATGATGTCACTCATTTACTATCCCTCCGATATTTCACCAACCAGGCAGACATATTTGCTAACGGAATATAGATAACAAAGAAAACGACAATATTCCAAAGCAACGTTGGTCCCAACGTATACGTGATGAAATCAAAAACATCTGTACTTGTTTGCTGTAATAATTTTTCTAATAAATAAATTCCTGTCTGTAAAAAAGTTAATGCCAAGAAATAAATAGAAATATCATAACCCATATTATTTTTAATCAATAAATATCTGAAATGATCAATTCCTACCATTAATAATGGCAGCAAAATTGTATACAAACCAATGATTCCATAGTAATAAGAATCATACAGAACCCCAAAAACTATGCCATAGATAATTAACTGACGACGATCCTCAATTCTCATCGTTAACATAACAACAGCCATCAACATTAATTGTGGCAAAATCATTATTGTTTCATGATTAATATTATTCAAAAAGGCCCATTTTATTAAACCATCTAAATAAAATGCTAATAAGATGAATAATACTTGTCCAAAAATTTTACGTCTTTTTACATTCATTAATTTTCACCATGAACCGATGATTTAATGACTGTTACAACAGTAAAGTTACGCAACTCAGCTGCTGGGGTGATATATACGGAATTAGTCATTCCATAGTTATCTTTCTTGATCCCATAAACTTTACCAATGTACAATCCACGAGGTGTTAATCCACCTAAACCTGATGTGATAACGCTTTGGCCTTTTTTGATATCTTTTGTAGAATTAACGTTTTCCATCACCAAGTCACCTGTAGAACTATCATAACGGCTAACAACTCCAGTAGTATTCTTAGCATCGCCAAGAATTTCTGCTGCAAACTTATCATTAAGTTCATTGTTAGTCGAAATCAATTCAACTTTTGAACTAACTTTATCTACTTCAATAATTCTACCAATTAGACCTTTTCCAGACATAACTGGCATATTCTTCTTAATACCACTAGTTTGACCACGATTAATAGTCAAGTAGTTTTGCCAACTACTTGGTGATCGAGATAAAACAGAAGCATTAACTGTACTGTAATCAGTGAGTGTACCGTTCAATTTCAGTTCTTGTTTTAACTTCTTATTTTCATCTTGAACTACTTCTAACTTAGCCTGATTTTGTGCCAATTCACCAATTCTAGCTTTCAAACGTTTGTTTTCAGAATAGGTATTGTACAAATCAGAGAATTCTGAGGTAGCATTTTTTACCGCATTAGTTGGATATGCAAAGACCCCTCCAACAACGCTGACGACATCATTACCCACTTGTTGGACTACTGGTGGTGTATTTTTCTTATCACGGATATTAACCGTTACTGCCAAAAGTCCAAAAGTGACGATAATAAGTATCATTAAAATAATCAATTTTTTATTTGAAAAAAACTTTTGCATTGCTTCCTCCTAGTAGATCAAATAAAAAAAACGGGAATTCATCCCGCTTATTTTTGGCGACGCATTACATCGATATTCTTAAGTGATTCGCCAGTACCGATAGCCACACAATCTAGTGGGTCTTGAGCAATGAATACGGGAACTCCAGTTGCTTCTGAGATTACTTCTGGTAAATGATGCAATAATGCTCCACCACCGGTTAGAACGATACCGTGATCGATTACATCGGCAGCAATTTCAGGAGATGTTTCTTCAAGAGTTTCTTTGATTGTCTCAATGATCTCTTCGACATTTTCATGAATTGCAGTTGCAATATCTTCACCAGTTAATTGAACTGTCTTTGGTAAACCTGTAACAAGGTCACGACCACGAATTTGCATTGATTCAATCTCTTTAGCTTTTTCAATTGAAGCTGAACCGATTTGAATCTTAACATCTTCAGCAGTTCTTTCACCAATTTGTAAATTATAATTTGACTTAATATAAGCTGAAATTGAATCATCAAACTTGTCACCAGCGACTCTGATTGAGCGTGATGATACAATTCCACCTAGTGAAATGGTAGCAACGTCAGTTGTACCACCACCGATATCAACAACCATGTTACCGGTTGGATCCATAACTGGAAGTCCAGCTCCGATAGCGGCTGCAAATGGTTCTTCGATTACATATGCTTCACGAGCACCTGCATGTTGAGTTGCTTCAATAACAGCTCTCTTTTCAACTTCAGTAACACCACTAGGAACACAAACCATTACGGAAGGTTTTGAATTATTGGCTGTTTTTTCAATGAAATACTTCATCATAGCAGCAGTTGTGTCATAATCAGCAATTACTCCATCACGCATTGGACGAATGGCAGAAATACTACCAGGTGTACGTCCAATCATCTCACGAGCATCTGAACCGACAGCAACGATTTCTCCAGTGTTATTATTCTTTGCAACAACAGAAGGCTCGTTTAAAACGATTCCTTTTCCTTCAGCATAAACTAAAGTATTTGCAGTTCCTAAATCTATGCCAAGCCTCTTTGATCCAATACCAAACAATTTATTTCTCTCCTTTAAAGTACACACCACATTTTACGCTAACCAAAATTATATCATACAAAATACTGATTTAAAGTATGACAAAACATATCCTAAATTAAATTTAAATTCTTCAAACTAGAATATGATTTTCTTGTAATAATTAAATGGTCTAATAAGTTTATTCCCATTAAATCGCAACACTTTCTCAACCTCAAACTAAATTCCTGATCATTCTTCGAAAACATCAACGTACCATTCGGATGGTTATGAGCTATCACGACTTGCGTTGCTGAAACTTGGATTGCTTCTCGCAGAATATCTCGCGGATGAACTGTTGCCTGATCGATCGTGCCAATGAAAATGGTCTTCTCATTAATGACATGATAACTATTATTCAAGTAGACGGCCATTAGTTTTTCTTGTGGAGTACTACCTATTATATTTATTAAATGTTTTCCAATATCATCTACTGAAACAACTTGTTCTGATAACCTATCTGATTTAACTTTTCTAGTACCTAATTCGATTGCCGCCAAAATTTTACAGGCTTGAGCAACTCCAATACCATTAAAAGCCATTAATTGGTCCAAATTCAAATTTAAACCATTCACATTCGAAACAATTTTTTTCGATAGCTCCAAAACATTATTTTTCTTGGTGCCATTGCCAATGACAACGGCCATTAGTTCTTCATCTTTTAAGGTGCTGACACCATAAGCTAAAATTTTTTCTCTTAAATTTATCATCATAGTGGAAATTACGCAAAATAACTCTCCAAATCAGAAATTAAATAGAAAGATCCCGTAATCAACAACATTTGCTGATCACTTAATTGATCTGTTATTTTCTGTAACTCCGCATGATAGTTTTCAATAAAAGAAATATTACTATAATCCGATAAATCATAATCCTCAGCAGCCGCAGATCTTTGCATATCAAGTGTTGTGATATAAATATGCTTTACCTTTGGTGCTAATTCTTGAATAATTTCACTGCGATCTTTATCTTTCATTCCAGCATACAAAACAATTATATCTTTATTTTCATAATTTGTAGCTAAAGAATTAATTAAATTATAAATTGCTGAAATATTATGTGCCCCATCCATCAAAACTAAGGGTTCATTTTGAACTATTTGTGCTCGTCCTAGCAGGTGATGACTATCAAGATTATCCTTGATAAGTCCTGTTGAGACTGCATTTTGATGCTTTTGTTGATACTGACTATAAGCACAAATAGCGATAGCAGCATTCATCGCAGTGGTTTTTTCAAAACCATCACAAGATATCTCTCTTATTGTTACCTTATCATCATAATATGTAAATGATAATTTGAAATTTTTTGTTTCAAAATCTTTAATACCAAAATCACGATTAAATTTATAAAGTGGACTCGACATTTCCGTAGCGGCATCGGCAACTATTTCTTTTATGGAATCTTGCAATAAACCAGTTACGATCGGTCTATTTTTTTTAATAATACCAGCTTTTTCAAATGCTATATCTTGTAAAGTCGGTCCAATTAATTTCTCATGATCCAAATCTACGGAAGTAATTACTGATACCACCGGTGTAATGACGTTTGTTTTATCATGACGAGCACCAATTCCCGCTTCGATCACAGCTACATCGACACGTCCACGGAAATAAAAATACCCCAAGACAGTAACAAATTCAAATTCTGCCAATTGAATATCACCAATTTTATCTATTAAATAATTCACATTATCTAATAAATCTTGATTGGGAATATATTGATGATTAATTTGAATCCGTTCATTGAATACTTTTACATAAGGCGAAATGAATAGTCCAACTTTCTTATTATCAGCTTCCAATAAGTTGGCTAAAAAGTTACTGGTTGTACCTTTGCCATTTGTCCCAGTAATATGAATCGTCTCATAATCATTTTGAGGATTACCCAAAACGTCTAAAGCTTCCCTGATGTTGTCTAAATTATTCGTACGATGAAACTTTGGTAACGAGTGAATATAATTAATTGCCTCTTCATAGCTTTTTAACAACTTAAATCACTCCTTTTCAAAGAAAAGGGGTTGGACATCTGCCAACCCCTATAATTATATACTCAATTTTATTGATTATCTTTTAATTGTTGAATTCTTTGTTGAACTTTTGCTTGACGAGATTGATAATCAGCCAATTTTTCTTTTTGTTCGTTAACAACCTTTTCAGGTGCTTTCTCAACAAAACCTTTATTCGACAATTTCTTTTCAATACGTGCAATTTCTTTATCCAGTTTAGCAACTTCTTCTTCTTGACGAGCAATTTCTTCATCAAGATTAATCAATTCTGCCAATGGAACATACAATTCAGCACTATTAGTTACTGATGTCATTGCCAATGCAGGTGCTACAACGTCAGTTGCTACTGTCAATTCCTTAGGATGCATGAAACGATCGATGTATTCCTTATTGTTCAAAATAACATCTTTAATTTTTTCATCTTGAGGTTTGATCATAATATCAACAGCATTGGACATTGGTGCGTTAGCTTCAACACGGATCTTTCTTGAGGCCTTGATTAAGTCGATCAAAACATCCATTTGGTCCATAGCATCATCATTGTCTAACTCTTCATGATATTCAGGATATTGAGCATGCATGATTGTCTTGCCGTTATGTGTCATTGTCAACCAGATTTTTTCTGTAACGAATGGCATGATTGGGTGCATTAAACGTAGAGTTTGATCAAGAACGTATGTCAAAATCATCTTCTTTTGTTTCTTAGCTGCTTCATCATCCCCTGTTAAAGTAGCTTTACTCATCTCAATATACCAATCACAGAAATCATTCCAGATAAAGTTATAAAGTGTACGGCCAACTTCACCAAATTCAAAGCTATCCATTAAGCGAATAACTTCTTTAACTGTATGATTCAATTTAGCTAAAATCCACTTATCTGAAAGATCATATGTTGTAACTTTAGAAAGATCATCCATAGCTGGAGTATCTTCATCAAGATTCATGATAACGTAACGTGAAGCATTCCAAATCTTGTTGATGAAGTTCCATGAAGAGTCCATCTTATCATAACTGAAACGTGTATCTTGTCCTGGTGTTGAACCGTTTAGTAGGAACCAACGAAGACCATCAGCACCGTACTTTTTGATAACGTCCATTGGATCAATACCATTACCAAGTGATTTACTCATCTTACGGCCTTGTTCATCACGAATCAAACCGTGAATAACAACGTGGTCGAACGGTTTCTTACCTGTAAATTTCAAACTTTGGAAAATCATTCTTGAAACCCAGAAGAAGATGATGTCGTATCCAGTAACTAAAGTATTAGTTGGGAAATAACGTTTGTAGTCTTCTGAGTCAGTATCTGGCCAACCCATAGTTGAAAATGGCCAAAGAGCACTTGAGAACCATGTATCAAGAACATCAGATTCTTGATCCCAGTTTTCAATATCTTTAGGAGCTTCTTCACCAACGTAAGTTTCACCAGTCTTCTTGTTATACCAAGCTGGAATTTGATGTCCCCACCATAGTTGTCTTGAAATAACCCAATCATGAACGTTATCCATCCATTGTGTGAAGGTATCTTCAAAACGATCAGGAACAAAATCAACTTTGTTATCAGTTTGTTGATTCTTCAAAGCCATCTCAGCTAGTGGCTTCATCTTAACAAACCATTGTGTTGAAAGTCTTGGTTCAACTTGTACGCCAGAACGTTCTGAATGTCCAACACTGTGAACGTATGGTTCAATACGGATCATATCACCGTTATCTTCAAGGTCTTTAACAATAGCCTTACGAGCTTCGAAACGATCCATACCGTTATACTTACCAGCATTTTCGTTCATTGTACCGTCAGCATTCATAGTATTGATACGCTTCAAGTCATGTCTGTTACCAACAGCAAAATCGTTAGGGTCATGGGCAGGTGTAATCTTAACCATACCAGTACCAAACTCTTTATCAACATAGTGATCAGTGATAATAGGAATCTTACGATTTACAAGTGGAACAACAACTTCTTTACCAACGATATCCTTGTAACGGTCATCATCAGGAGCAACGGCAACGGCAACATCACCAAACATTGTTTCTGGACGTGTTGTAGCAATTTCAATGAAACCAGAACCATCAGCGTATGGGTACTTAACATGATAGAAAGCACCTTGGTCATCCTTGTGGATAACTTCAATATCTGACAAAGCAGTTTGTAGTTGTGGATCCCAGTTGATAATGTATTCACCACGATAGATCAAACCTTCGTTATATAACTTAACAAAGACTTTGCGAACAGCCTTTGACAAGCCTTCATCCAAGGTAAATCTTTCACGTGAGTAATCAAGTGATAAACCTAGTTTACCCCATTGTGATTTGATGATTGAAGCAAATTCATCTTTCCATTTCCAAACTTCATCAACGAACTTTTCACGTCCAAGATCATAGCGTGTTACACCTTGTTCACGTAACTTAGCTTCAACCTTAGCTTGTGTAGCAATTCCGGCATGATCCATACCAGGAAGATATAAAGTATCGAAACCTTGCATACGTTTGTAACGAATCAAAGTATCTTGAATTGTTGTATCCCAGGCATGTCCTAAGTGCAACTTACCAGTAACATTTGGTGGTGGGATAACGATTGAATAAGGTTTAGCTTTCTTGTCGCCAGAAGGTTTAAAGTCTCCGTCATCTAACCATGTTTGATAACGTCCCTCTTCGACTTCTTGTGGATTATATTTTGTATCCATGTCGATTTCTCTCATAGTAGTTCCTCCGTGAAAAATTAATATACATTATTAAAATATGTAAAAATGAGTATACAGGCGTCTCTCGACGTCCCCATAACAAACTCTAAGCGGTATAACCGCTAAGAGTTTGTAAAAAAAAGAGCCCTCATCCGAATAGGACGAAGACTCGCGGTACCACCTAAATTAGGAGTTACGAATAACTCCTCACTCAACAGATAACGGTGGCCCGATCATTTTTATATGATAGCTCACAGGCAACAGTTACTTAGTTCGATTCGGCAATTCTCAACAACATGCCTTCTCTGAAATCTAGCTAAATAACACTCCTGCTCAAAGCTGATATTCTGATAATAAATCATAAATTGTGAAACGTCAATCAGTTTTATAGCAAACTGCTGATATTTTCTTGGTCACTTTCCATGAACTTGTCACCATGTTCGATGGTTGTGATCTTGATTCCGTCCATTGCACGTTGGATTAATCCGTCAACATCAAGTGAACTTTCAAACTTGCGTGTCTTTTCGATACTTGGACGGGTCTTTGGTGATGGTGGAGCAAAAACTGTACAACAGTCTTCGAATGGTTGGATTGATAGATTGAAGGTATCGATTTTTTCTGCCAATCTGATAATTTCAGTCTTATCCATTGTGGCTACGGGACGCAAAATTGGTGTTGTTGTGACATCATTGATAGCTGCCATACTTTCCAATGTTTGTGAAGCAACTTGTCCGACGGCTTCTCCATTAAAAATAGCTAAACCATTTTCTTTTTCACGTATCAAGTCTGTCAATCTCAGCATGAATCGACGTTGGATGGTCATTAGATAGCCTTCTGGAACGCCTGCTTTGATTGTTTCTTGAATTTCAGCAAATGGTACTTCAATAAACTTAATATGTCCACCAAAAGCTGTTAACTTAGAAGTTAATTCTTTGGCCTTGTTCAAAGCCTGCTCTGATGTGTATGGTGGACTGAAGAAGTGCACCATTTCAATATCAACACCACGTTTCATTGCTAGATAACCAGCAACGGGTGAATCAATTCCACCAGATAGCATTAACATAGCTTTTCCAGCTGTACCAACTGGTAATCCACCGGCACCTTTAACTGTTAGATATGAAAGATAAATTCCATCTTGTCTTACTTCTACAGAAATCTTGATGTCCGGTTTCTTCATTTCAACATCAATTCCAGGGAATTCATCACAAATAGCATCCCCTAATTGCAAGTTGATTTGATTAGTATCAAGTTCATAGGTGTGATCAGAACGTTTAGTTCCAACTTTGAAACTCATGCCAGGTTTATAAGCCTCATGCATCATTTCAACAGCTTTTTTCTTCACATCTTCAAAATTACGAGAAACTTTAACACTCAATGAAAAAGTTTGAATACCAAAAACATTCTTTAACTTTTCCATTACTGGTTTAGCATCTGTGCCGTTCAATTTGATATGCAAACGATCACGATGTGGTTGCATTCTTAAATCAGGATAATCGTTCAAAACTTTAGCGACATTACCATGAAGGCGGTCGATAAAACTCTTACGATTCTTCCCCTTAGTTGATAGCTCGCCGTAACGAACCATAATTTCAGTATATTCCATTTAAATCTCCTAATTCAAAATTTGAAAATGATCATGAATTTCATCCAAATTCTTAATAAATTCATCCATTTCAGCTTCTGTATTGCTTTCGTCTAAACTGACACGTACAGCGCTAGTTGCAACATTTTCTTGCACATTCATGGCTTTCAAAGTACCAGACTCCAAGCCCTTCTTAGAAGAACAAGCACTAGTTGTAGAAATATAAATATCGCGGTCCTCAAAAGTATGTACGATTGTTTCGCCACGAACACCATCAATTGTGAAACAAATAATGTGTGGAGCAAAATTATCGGCAACTTGTGAGAAGACGTGAACATTATCCAAAGTATGCAAATGGTTAACTAATTTTTCCTTTAGTTGTTCCATCTTATCAGCTTTTTGAGCTTCATTTTCTTTCAACAAACGGATAGCTTTTGCCATACCAGCAATTGCAGGTGTATTTTCAGTACCGCTACGAAGGTTAGATTCTTGACCACCACCGGCCATTAAAGGCTCTAATTGCTTGCCTTCTTTCATATAAATAAAGCCGATTCCACGAGGTGCATGGAATTTATGACCTGAGAAAGTATAATAATCAACTCTTGGGTCCATAAATTTAGATTGAAGATTCTTACCAATCGCTTGAACTGAATCAACATGGTAACTGATACTTGGATAGTCTTTCAATACATTAGCAATTTCGTGAATTGGTTGAATTGCACCAATTTCATTATTAACTGCCATAGTTGAAACTAAAATAGTATCGCTACGGATGGCCTTTTTCAAATCATCAGCACTGATATGGCCAGTCTTATCTACAGGTAAATAAGTTACTTCAAAACCAAGTTCTTCTAATTGGTGCATTGTGTTCAACACCGAAGGATGCTCAATTTCAGTCGTAATAATATGTTTACCGAATTCACGCTTCTTGAATGCAGTACCCTTGATGATCCAGTTGTTCCCCTCAGTACCACCACTAGTAAAGACGACTTCGTCCTGCTTAAAACCTAATAGATTCGCAATTTGTTTACGAGATGTTTCTAACAATTCATATGCTTTCAAACCTAATTTATGCAAACTTGAAGGATTACCAAAATATTCCTCACTGGCAGCATTGTAAGTTTTTAGTACAGAATCATTAACTTTTGTTGTTGCACTGTTATCAAAATATATCATTTCTGCCTCACCAAAACAAAAAGGCCTTGCGGCCTAAAATTTTATCTCTTATAACTTAACACAAAACTATACCATTATGCATTAATTGTTTCTTTTATTCGAGCAACTGAACCTGATTCAACTTCTTCCAAGGCCTTCGAAATGACTTCAACAGCTTCATCATAATTGTAATCAGTATCAAATAGTGCTCGTGCACGAATCAATTCATCTCTAAATTCGGGATTCTTGTTGGCATAACGATTAGCATACTGCAATAATTTTTCAGACAAGAGAACATTATATTTTAACTTCTTCGTTTTTTCGACTAAGTTGCTTAAGTCCTCTTGGGTCACAATGACCTGTTTACTAATATCTTCCATATTGATCTGCTTAGCGTCCAGTTCATCATAAAGTTTATTGATCTCGTCATAAACCATATAGAAGTAATCTAGATAATCATCAGGTAATCCATTTAAACGTAATTGTTCAACCATCTTTTTCTGGATTTCCAAACGCTTAGCGTACTCATCCACGCTATTACGAGCAATTTGTTCACTAGACAACATTTGATTCAAATCATCATTAATTGATTTCTCACTAGCTTCGATATCATCTAAATGTTTAACGATCTCTTTGAAATCTTCTCTAACTTCCGAGAAAATCACTTTCTTGTCGGCAATACTTTGGACATCTGCATCGTACTTTTGACGGACTTCATTTAAAGTTGCAAAGTTATCATTAAATGTCTTAAGGGTTTTATCGGTTAAGATATATTCTTCTTGCAACTTTTGAATCCGTTTATCCAAACGATTGTGTTGGAACACCGCATGATTCAAATAGTCTAAGACCGGTTTTTGTTCCTTTAGAACATCTTTCTTACCATCTATTTCCAAAGTTAAAGTTTCATATAAATCATCAATTCGTTGTTTGATATCTTCATTATTAGTATTAACAGCGTCAAAGTTTAAATCGCCCAACTTCTTATTGGACTCTTCAATCTCATTTTGAACTTCAGAAATCTGTTGAATAATATCATCTTTAAATTGAAAGTATTGTTTGACCAATTTTTGATAGACAAATTTTATTTCATCAACTTGACCAGGAAAAACTTCATTTAAGTCGTGATACAAAGGTTCGATCACTTTCAATTGATCGGTAATCAATCCCAATTTAAGCTTAACGTCATCCAAATACTGACTGGCTTCGATGTGATCCCCTTTATTAGTTAACTGTTTCTCTTGATCTAATAGGTTAGCAATTTCTGACAATTCATCTTCTAATTTATCAGTTGCTGGACCATAGCTAAATGATTGTGTTAAAACTTGTTTTCTTAAGGTTTGATATTGTTTCTGCAATTCCTCACTGTGAGTTGCATTCAATTCATTACTTGCTAATAAGTCTTCAAAACCTTTCGAAACTCCACCGATTTTTTGTTCAAAGGCAGTAACCTCAGTATTGACTTTCTTTAAGTCGCTAGCTGACCCAAACACCTTAAATTCAGTATTCTTGTATTCAGCAGCACGCATTTGTTTCAAAATATCGGTAAACACTTGGTCAACTTGTTCACGATAACTGTCTTTTAATTGATTGAAACGATCTTTACTGGCACCAGCAAGTTTCATCTCTTCCAATTTTTTTATTTTTTCATCTAAAGTAGCTTCTTTTAATTGATCCGTTTGATCTTTTAACTTATTTAAAGTAGATGCGTTCTTTCGTTGCAAGAACCACATATACCACAAAAAGATCAATACGATCAATATTATTCCAATAATAATTGCAAACACTTTTACACCCCTAATGACAATTGCGTCTTATCTCTAGGAAATTATACCAAATATTATTACTATTATTAGCACTATCAACTTTTCATAATAAAGTTTTAAACTATTCCTAGGAAAAATTGCTTTGACAATTGGTACTAATCACGTTATACTAGCCTTCGTGTAAAATATGCAGCAAAGAGCGGCAAGAACGTCAACATTTATCGACGATTTAGTTCAACAAGTAACCTGTGGCTGCGCATGGTGAAAATTGTAACGATAACTGCACGAATGCTGTGCTCTAGTTAATTATTTTACTCCAGACAAACATTTTGGAGGAATTTATTTATGTCAAGATATACAGGACCTCGTTGGAAATTATCACGTCGTTTAGGAATTTCACTTTCAGGTACAGGTAAGGAAATTGCCCGTAGAAACTATGCCCCTGGTCAACATGGACCAAATGGTGGCCGTCGTAAGGTTTCAGAATACGGTCAACAATTAGCTGAAAAGCAAAAGTTACGTTTCATGTATGATGTTAACGAACGTCAATTCCGTAACCTATTTAATCGTGCCGGTAAGATGGAAGGAATCCACGGTGTTAACTTGATGATTCTTCTTGAAACAAGATTGGATAACATGGTTTATCGTTTAGGTTTAGCAAGTTCACGTCCACAAGCTCGTCAACTTGTTAACCACGGTCACATCACTGTTGATGGCAAACG
>DXCM01000092.1 GCA_019116025.1 Candidatus Companilactobacillus pullicola
TAAATAAGTATTTGTCGTAAATCAGGTAATTTAACTATAGTCTGATTTTTTTCGGCATACCCATATGCTTTTTCACCATATGTGATATCAGATTCTTCATAAAAACCATTAACAACTGTTCCAGCACTATCTGAGGGACTAATTGGATCACTCGCCCTTATTCCCATGTGACCATTAGCAATGGAAAAAATAGATTCTAAGTATTCAGGTTGAGTCGATTTCAAATCATTTAATTTAAGTATCTTTGATGATTGCATAATTTACTATTCTCCAAACTAAAGAGAGACCGGCAAAGACCGTTCTCTCCATTTTTTAATTAATTGACGAGACACTGTTTAGATTCATTTCAGTCTTAGATTCATTAATAGTTTTCTTTTCCGCTACGGTTTCTTTAGAACCCTTAGATAAAATTAGACTAGCAATAAACGAAACGGACAGTGATAAAGCCATCATAATTACACCATTAACTACGTTTGACATCCCTTTGGCACCATTTAATCCCAAGATAGCCATGAAACTATTTTGAGGAACGTATAATGTAACACCCATGATTCCACCGTAAAGTCCGGCTACTCCAGCACCGATTACAGCGCCAATCATTGGTCTCTTATATTTAAGATTAATACCATACATTGCGGGTTCAGTAATTCCCATAATGGCGGATATTCCTGAAGAGGTAGCTAATGATTTTTGACTAGGCTTCTTAGCCTTAATTCCAAATGCTAAGGCTGCTGCACCTTGAGCTAAGTTAGAACAAACTTGTGCTACTAAAATTAATGATTCATGACCTGTTGAAGCAAATGTTGACAAGAAGATTGGCGTTAATGCATGATGCATACCTGTCATAACAATGAAAGGCATACCGGCAGCTAACAAAGTAACCATAATAAATCCTAAACGTCCTTGAAGCATATTGATTACCCAAGCCAATCCTGCACCAGCAAATGAACCCAAAGGTCCTACGACAATCAATGCGATTGGAGCACTAATTAAAAGAACTAGAGTCGGATTCAAAATAATTTTCAATGAATTAGGAGTTATACGATCCACGCCCTTTTCAATAAAACTCATGATCCAAACCATAAGTAGTGCAGGTATAACTGTTGCAGCATACGTATCAGGTACAATTGGAATTGATAAAAATGAGATCGGTTTACCTGATGATACCCATGCCGTGAAATTAGGATGTAATAATATACCAGCAACAATAACAGCCAAAGAAGTATTAACTTTGAATCTCTTAGAAGCATTAATTGCTAAAAGAATCGGCATGAAGTAAAAGGCAGAATCGCCCATAATATCAAGGACCTTATATGTTGGAGCATTAGCACTCATCCAATTAAAAGTTGTAGCCAATGAAAGAATAACCTTAATCATACCGGCGGCAGTTAATGCAGGAATCATTGGTGTCATGCAGGCGGTAATGGCGTCAATGATCTGATTGAAGATGCCTTCTTTTTTCTTGGGCTCATTGTTTTGTACGTTCGATGATGAATCCGTATCAGAATCACCATTAGTAACGCCTAACTTAATAATTTCATCAAAAACGTATCCTACTGTATTTCCTATCACAACCTGATATTGACTAGGGGTTTTAACTACTGTGACCACCCCATCTAAATCTTCCAACTGATCTTTATTTGCTTTACTATCATCTTTTAAATCAAATCTCAATCTAGTAGCACAGTGAACCAAAGAATTGATGTTTTGTTTACCGCCGACTCCTGAAATAATATCAACGGCTAATTTTTGATAATCTTTTTTCATTATCGTTCTCCCCCAAACCATTTAATGACAAATAATTCTTGAACCAAAAGAAACTGTCTTTTTTAATACGCTTATTTGTTCCATTTTCAAAATCATCTAAATCCACATAGATAACTCCGTATCTTTTAGACATTTTCCCTTCACTAACACTTACTAAATCAATAATTCCCCACATCAAGTAACCAATCAGTGGGATTCCATCCTCTTCAATTGCCTTCTTCATTTCCATAAAGTGTTGATCAAGATATTTAATTCTATAAGGATCATGAACTTGACCATCAATTACTTCGTCTTTAGTAGTTCCTAATCCATTCTCAACAATAAACACTGGTTTTTCATATCTTTCATACAGTTGATTTAAAGTAATCCTTAAGCCCAATGGATCAACCTGCCATACACCATCTTCATTTGAAAGATAGGGATTCTTAACAGTTTCAAATCCATTAGTTGCCGTATGCTCTAAATCTTCCCCGTGAGCAGCAGAACATGCACTGGAATAATAACTAAATGAAACGAAATCCACAGTATTTTCTTGAAGTATCTGTAAATCGTCACTAGTTATATCTAAATTCAAATTATTTTGCTTACATAAATTATTAAAATAACTAGGATAATTCCCTCTTACTTGAACATCTGAAAATAATAATGCTTTTCTATCACTTAAGTTGGCTGCCCAGACATCTTCAGGATTAGGTGAATATGGGTAAGTTCTGCCTGCCGCTATCATACAACCAAATTTAAATGCCGAATTGATCTTATTACCATGCTTAATTACTAAAGAATTGGCCAATAGTTGGTAATGCGCTGCCTGATATTCTTTTTGCAAAATATTATCTTGTTCAGTGAAAACGAGTCCTCCACCGATAAATGGAATATGCAAAATCATATTTAGCTCATTAAAGGGAATCCAGTATTTTACATATTTGGAGAATGCTTTCATAACAACATCTGCATAGTGTAAAAATAGATCAATTACTTTTCTATTAGACCAGCCATCATATTTAGTTACCAAATTTAATGGGATTTCAAAATGGCTTAAAGTCACAATCGGTTCCATATTGTACTTCTTGAGTTCTTTAAAAATACTTCTATAAAATTCCATCCCATCCTGATTAGGGATTTCTTCTTCACCGGTTGGAAAAAGCCTAGTCCAAGAAATTGAAAATCTGAAAGCGTTAATTCCTAATTCGTGTAATAACTTTATATCTTGAACGTACGTATGATAAAAATCTATTCCTAAATTACTAGGATGATGATCGTCATTATAGGTATTGAAAATGTTATTGTCGTCATCTTTATAAACAAGTTGTAATCTTCGCTCATCCATAGGTAACATGTCAAAATTAGACAATCTGGATTTAACATGGTTTTTATTTCCCTCGGTTTGACCGGCAGAAATAGCACCACCCCATAAAAAATTATTTTGCATTAGAGTACCTCTATCTTATGATTTATCGGAGATGGCCATCTCAATTAACAATTACAGAATACATCATAAACCGCTTACATTCAGTGTGCTATATTGTCCAATTATTCTCATATTTTGCGGTTGAATCATTTCTTCACAAAAATGATAACAATTAGTTCTTCAATCCACGCTATACTTTTAAAATAAAAAAGACTGCCCTTCACCGTCCGAAAGTAAACGGATTTAAGCAGTCTAAATAAAAGTTTCAATACTTTAAGTAAATATTATTTTAA
>DXCM01000093.1 GCA_019116025.1 Candidatus Companilactobacillus pullicola
GGCATGCCTCCAGCGTTCGTCCTGAGCCAGGATCAAACTCTCATATTAAAAGTTTGTGACTCATAAAAATTATACTAGCGAATTGACTTCGTTGTAAATCCAACAAATAAATGTTGGCCTACACAATTTTAGTGTTAAAACTTTGTTCAGTTTTCAAAGGTCTACCAGCTGTCAACTAAGTTAACAGCTTAATTATTATATCAAGTTAATGACAACTAGTCAAGAACTTATTTAAAATAATTATTTCAACTCGTTAGCAACTTCATTGCTAATTCGTTGATGTTGTTGTGTTTTCGTGACAACAGGTAATATCTTACCGTTAATAGTAAACCAATGCAAGTACTTTTTCATCTTTTTTTGAAAATGTCTAATTCTCTTTTATCTTTTCAATATCTAGGACCTTATCTATCCAATCACTACTATAGAAATCTTCCTCATGGGTAACCAAAATCAAAGAACCATCGTAGTTCTTTAAACCTTTACGTAGTGCGGCTTTACTTTCATCATCCAAATGGTTTGTAGGCTCATCCATAAACAAGAAGTTCGATGTATTAAACATCAAATCACCTATTTTGACCTTAGTCTGTTCCCCACCAGAAAGTGAACGTAGTGGTGACATGATTTGTTGGTTAGTCAAACCGGTTCTAGCTAGAACACGTCTAACATCCTTACCACCTTGGTCTGGGTGTTTATCACTAATATATTTAAATGGGCTCTCAAGGTTGTTTTCCCAAACAAGATCTTGCTTAAAGTACCCTATCTTAGCAACTTCAGAAAAATCATAGTTACCAGCAATAGGTTTTAAAATACCCAAAAGGGTTTTGATCAAAGTAGACTTACCGATACCATTGAATCCCTTAATAACCATCTTTTCTCCACTAACAATAGAGAAATTAAGTGACTTATCAAATAAGGGTTTGCCATCGTAACCGACTTTTAGATCGTTAACTTCCAATAACATACGAGAACTTGGTACTTCGACATATGGGAAGCCAAAACTCGATGCAGTCTTATTCCCTGGAGGTGTCAACACATCCATATGAGCTAGCTGCTTCTCCCTACTCTTAGCACTCTTTGATCTAGAACCAGCCTTAAACTTTCTAATATAGGCTTTAGTCTTAGAGATCTTCTCTTGTTGCTTAACGTAAGCCTTCATATATGTTTCTTTATTAGCGGCTTTTTGTTTGAGAGCTTGCTTGAGGCTACCTGTATACTTCGTGATCTTACCAAACTCAAAATCAGCTACACAGTTGATAATGCGGTCTAAGAATCCATAATCATGGGAAATAACGATGAAAGCTCCCTGGAAGTCATTCAAATAGTCTGCCAACCAATCGATATGGTTAGTATCCAAGTAATTAGTTGGCTCATCTAGCAAAATCATATCTGGTTTCTCTAACAAAATTTTAGCCAAGATAATTTTAGAACGTTGACCACCACTTAGTTTGGAAACGTCATGGTCATATCCAATCGCATCCAGTCCTAAACCCGTCGCAACTTGTTCAATCTTTGTATCCAATTCATAAAAATCGTTGGCATCTAAGATTTCTTGAAGTTTTCCAGCCTTTTCCAAATCT
The DNA here is from genome assembly GCA_019116025.1 of Candidatus Companilactobacillus pullicola. GTDB lineage: Bacteria > Bacillota > Bacilli > Lactobacillales > Lactobacillaceae > Companilactobacillus > Companilactobacillus pullicola. The sequence goes on from DXCM01000093.1 coordinate 1,578, forward strand.
TCATCACTAGGATCATTCATGTAAATCTCGTTTAACTGTTCGCTAGTTTCATATAATTTTGAAAATGCTGTTTGGAGGTACTCATAAATGGTCATCCCCGGAGCTAATTTGGCTTGTTGGTCTAAATAACCAATCGTCATATGTTTCTTCCAGGTGATTTTTCCTTCATCAGGTTCGATTTGACCAGTCAAAATCTTAATGAAGGTACTCTTACCAACACCATTTTGACCAATAATACCTAAATGGTCCTCTTTATTTACTTGTAGATCTGCGGAATCGTACAATCTTTTATCCAAAAATTGTTGTGTTAATCCGTGTACTTCTAAAACACTCATATCTTTCTCCTTTATACAATAAGAAAAGACTGAAACCATCTGTCTCAGCCTTTATTCAAATATTATTTAACTAATTTAATAGCCGCCGCCGAAGCCACCTGAACCGCTCGATCCAGTAGACCCGCTAGAACTGCCACCAAAACTACCAGTAGAATGACTTGATTCGCCATAACTTGAACCGTATGAACTTTCAGAACTAGTAGTTGTAATTGTCGTCGTATAGTTTTGTTGCTGATTACCGGTGTAATTGAATGAAAAACCACGCTTCTCATTATATGCATTAAGCTTAGTTTCCTTATTATTCAATTCTTCCTCAGCTAAACCTAATTGTTTACGTAACTTATTAGATACTCGTCTTAATTCCTTAGTTGATGCAATTTCATAAGATGAGCCGTCGATCATTGAACCATACCCTTGTAAATGATCAGATCCAATACTCTTAGCTGCACCACTATAATTCAAGAATATTGATTGCATGTCACTGAAACTTAAGTTAGTTGTCATTGAACTAGAAATACTATCTAAGACCTTTTGATAACGTGTGAAAGTCTTAGCACTAGCCGCACTCTTAATAATAGCCGTTATAACTTGACGCTGACGCAATTGACGTCCGTAGTCACCTTGGGGATCATCATAACGCATTCTAGAGTAATCCAAGGCCTGTTTACCGTTTAAATGCATCTTACCTTTTTTAAAGTGTGACTTCTTTTCGCCTGTATCACCATACGAGAAACTGAACGGTACGTCAACATCTACACCTCCGACAGCATTAACAATTTGCTTCAAAGAATTGAAGTCAACCTTAATGTAGTAGTCAATTGGGACATTCAAAAGTTTTTCTGTAGTAACCACAGCACTTTCTTCATTACCAATGTTATATGCAGAATTTATCTTTTGAATTTTCTTCGTATTATGATCGGCACTCTTCCAAATTTGTGCCATTGTATCACGTGGAACAGACATCATTGTCGTTTTATTAGTCTTAGGGTTGACCGTTACAATAATCATTGTATCTGAATTACCACGATAATTTGTTTCGGTATCACGAACGCCGTTATCCGTTGTATCTACACCCAGCAATAAGATTGAAACAGGTTTCTTACTAACTATTTTGGCTGAAGCATTCTTTCCATCAATTGCTTTATAAGTCTTACCTAAAGAATTCTGAGCCTGAGCATAAATTCTAAAACCATAAGCTCCCATTACAAAGAACGTTACCAAGGAAACCAGTCCAATTATCTTGAGAAGCGGATGATTAATTTTCCCATTATTATTAGACGCCAAAGCGCTGTTACGCGTTCTCTTTCGACGTCCTCGTAAACCATTATTGTTGTTATTGTCCATATTTAACTCCGTTTAATTTGCTATCTACAAATCACTCTCATTATATAGTAGATAGATTACAATTATACAGTCTAATTTCAATGTATCCAAAGGAAATCTTTACTGGCCGTATTCCTAAATTATAATTTTTTAACAGTGTCTGTCAATTTTATTAAAAAAAAGTTACACAAATATAATACTGGGATATTTCGAAAAAAACATCTTATTATTACTAACCTTTTTGCTTTAAAATTCCTGTATAATCACAAATGTAGGAGGATTTGATTATGTCAGATGCAAAGAATGCAAAGTCTTTCAGATGGTGGAACATTGCCTTACTTGGCTTTACTACCGTTTGGGGTCTGAATAATGTTATTAACAACTTTGCCAACCAAGGCTTAGCTGTTATAACGTCATGGATTTTAATTATGATTCTATACTTTGTCCCATACACTTTAATGGTGGGTCAATTAGGATCAGCGTTTCAAGAAGCTGGCGGAGGTGTTAGTTCGTGGATCAGAACTCTATCTAATAACAAACTAGCTTACTTTGCGGCTTGGACTTATTGGGTAGTTCACGTTCCTTATCTAGCTCAAAAGCCACAAATTATTATGGTTAGTCTAAGTTGGCTTTTCAAAGGTAATGGATCTTTTATTAAAGATTCTTCACCAATTATCGTTCAAGGATTAAGTTTGATCATTTTCCTTGTATTCGTGTGGATTGCCAGTAAGGGTGCTGCAACATTGAATAATATCGGTAGTATCGCCGGGATTGCTATGTTTGGTATGTCAATGTTGTTCATCATCCTTGGTGTCAGCGCACCTTTTATCACTCACGTACAAATTGCTACACCTAATATGAGTGATATTCATACATATATACCGAAGTTTGATTTACAATACTTCACAACTATTTCCATGTTAGTCTTCGCCGTTGGTGGTGCTGAAAAAATCTCACCTTACGTTAACAAGACTAAAAATGCTTCCAGAGAATTTCCACTAGGTATGATCATTTTAGCCGTTATGGTTGCCGTATCAGCCGTTTTAGGTTCATTCGCTATTGGTATGATTGTTAATTCCAACCATATCCCAGCCGACCTTATGGCTAACGGTGCTTACCAAGCCTTCCAATTCCTAGGCAATAGTTTCCACGTTGGTAACTTATTTGTTTGGGCATTTGCAATCACTAATACATTGGCTAGTGCTGCAGCTTTAGCCATTTCCATCGATGCCCCATTACGTATGCTTTTAGGAGATGCCGATAAGAAATATATTCCAAAGGCCCTCTTGAAGAAAAACAAACGTGGTGTTGCTATCAATGGTTACAAGATGACTGCCATTTTAGTTTCTGTTCTTATTATTGTGCCTGCACTAGGTATTAATGGTATGAACGATCTATATAACTGGTTGCTAAACCTTAATTCAATTGTTATGCCTATGCGTTATCTATGGGTATTCTTAGCCTATATGATGCTAACTAAACAATTGGATAAATATAAATCTGATTATATGTTCGTTAAAAACAAGTACGTCGGTTTCGGAGTAGGACTTTGGGCCTTCTTCCTAACAGCCTTCGCATGTATCATGGGTATGGTTCCAAAGATGAACATGGCCCAAGATCCATCATCATGGTGGTTCCAACTAGCATTGAACATCATCACTCCATTAGCATTAATTCTATTAGGACTGATCTTGCCAGCAATCGCTAAGAGAACCAATGACATAGACGAGAGAGCGTAGCAGGGACGGTCAGCCTCCGAGGATTTGCCTAAGAACTGGAATCGCACGCGTATTTTGCGGGCAATTTCAGTTCTGTAGCAAACCACAGGAGGTTGCCCCTGCGCAGCTCGTTTCAGATAGAGAGCGGAGTAGGCCCGCTTAGATTCTGAGCATTTGCAGGACTTTGCGAATTGGCTGCGAAGCAGACAGTTTGTGAAGTCAGGCAAAGCACAGGAATCTGGCCTACGCAGCTCGTTTTCACTATAAAGCATAGAACCATGGTTATTAAAAAAGGCGACTCCCAGAAAATTAATCTGAGAGTCGCCTTTTTATATCTAATTAGAAGAACCAGAACTACTATCCGAAGAAGAATTACTGTTAACACTAATCTTAACATCAGGTACGTTACCACCATAACTCCTGATCTCATTCATAATATCAATCAACTTCTGCTTCTGATCTTCCTTATCAGAATCATTATTCTTATAAGCATCTTTAACCTTTTGCAATTGAGAATTGTATTGAGGCATCAATTTATCGACCATAGCCTGACGCTTCTGTTCCCTTTGTGTCTCAATCTCTTCTTTTTCAGATTGATATTTGGCAATCTTCTTATTATCCTTTGCTGCCTGGAACATGGCCTGACTCAAATTCAATTCCTTTTGCATCTGGAGTATCTGCTGATTAAAGTCATTCTTAGCTGATTGACGTTTAACATTAACATTCAAATAACGAATCTTCTGCAATTCACTTAATTTACTATCATACTGAGATTCTTTAGTAATTGGATTGTCATTGTATTTATCAATAGCCGACTGAACTTTATCCTCTCGCTTATACTCTTCTTTTTTCGATAAATGATAGATAATTCGATAATCGAGATTATAAAGCCGATCAGTATTCTTCTGTTCCTGCTCTGAAGCATATTTGGAAAAATCAGTATCAATAATATCTTGAATTGTTGGTTTTTCATTACTCTCATTAATCGATAGATTTTTACCACTGACAGTAATCGTATCAGGCTTCTTGAAATCAGTGGTCTTTTCCTTCATTTGATCGACCAAATACTGACCTTCGGCTTTAAATGCCTGCATCGATAAGGTCTGTTCATTACCTGTTAATGAAGAAGGCGTATCATTACCAGTCCAATTAGCAATCGTAAAGTTAGGTGTCATACCGACAAAATATGAATCCTTGCTGTCATCACTAGTACCAGTCTTACCAGCAGTATATTTATAATTATCTAATGCTGCGTCCTTACCTAAACCATCGCTAATAACTGATTGCATCGTATTGATCATCATATAACTAGCATTCTTTGTATAGACACTCTTCTTCATATGAGTATTTTGATAAATATAACGATTGTTGTCATTATCATAAATACTAGTTAAATTACTTGGATGAATAAATTGTCCACCACGTGAGAATGAACTGTAAGCTGATGCCATTTCAGTTGTCGTAGTACTAAACGTTCCTAAAGCACTAATGGCATTCTTATCCTCTGTAGGACGTAACCGAGCAAATTCCATCTTTGTCAAATCATCATAGAAGGAATACTTTGTATCTTGCAACGCCAATTTATAAGCTACTGTATTGATAGAGTTTTCCAGAGCGTGACGTACTGAAGTCTTACCCGTATATCCGCTATACCAGTTATGAACATTGCCAATTGCTGAATCAACAACCGTACTTTGTGGCAAGTATCCTCGTTCAAAAGCTGGCGCATAAGCTACTAAAGGTTTAGCCGTCGAACCAGGTTGGCTGTATCCATTTATCGCTCGATTCATCTGATCACCCTCAGTAGTTCGACCACCAACTATCGCTATAACGTCTCCCGTTTTATTATCTATAACGGTGCTCGACACTTGTGGCGATAATTTACCATTGGCCGCTCTACCTGTATAAGATTCATAAGTCTTATTAACCAAGCTCTCTATCTTATTCTGAACATCCATGTCGATAGTAGTGTTGATCGTATAACCACCATCCATCAACTTACCACGAGCACGTTCAAATTCTTGTCTGTAACGTGCAAAATAATCGTCTCTAGCTTGATTGTTTTTAAATGCATACTCCATCGTAAAACCGGAGGATTTCATTATTTCTTCAGTGGCGTTATAGACCGCGTAATTTAGAGCATAATTATTCGAAACATCATTATCATATTTACGCTTATTAACTTTCAACCCCAATGGTCTCTTGCTGGCGGTTTCGTAGGTTTTCTTTGAGATAAGGCCACGTTGATAAAAGACATAGAGAATTGTATTACGACGATTCAATGAACTCTTTGGTTGGCTAACTGGATCGTACAAGACTGGATTATTAGGTATTCCAACTAGTACTGCTAGTTTATCAATTGATAAATCTTTCTGATTCTGAGAAAAATAATACTCAGACGCTGCACTAAATCCATAAGAACCATGTCCCATATAAACATTATTAATATAAAATTCTAGTATCTGTTGCTTGGTGAATTTCTTCTCGAGTTGTTGGGCAATTACCATTTCCTTGAGTTTACGGTTCACATTTTGAGATTGATCCTGCAAAATGACGTTCTTAACCAGCTGTTGCGTCAAGGTAGAGCCACCTTCAGTTCTACGATGAAGTAGCGCTGCCCCTACTGAACGCAAGATAGCATAGGGGTCAACACCATGGTGAATGTAAAATCTCTGATCTTCAACAGCAACCAATCCCTTTTTTATTTCCGGATTGATTTCTTTGATTGGAGTGTAATTAGAACTTGATTGCGATAGTTTTTTAATTTCTTTACCGTTACGATCGTATATAACGGTGGAATTTTTAGGATGAAAATCTGATACTTTCAATCCTTGACTATAAGAATATCCATCTGCAATCGTATTTTTTATTTCATAGCCATACTTTAGCCAAAAGGCTCCAATACTTAGAATTATTATTATTAAAATTGCTAGTAAAACCCATGGCCATTTTCGTCTTTTTCTAGTTACTCTTTCTCGTAACCCAGTTTTTCTTTTACGCATAATTAGCCCCTAATTAACATAGAATGTTATTCCAGTTGAGATTTGTGACATCAAATTAGACAAGTCTGACGAACTAATTTGCATACCTTCGTTATAACTTGAACTACCTGCATAGATGAATCCTAACGTAGAACTATTAGTGAAGTAGATTGACTTATCTAGATCCGTATTATTCTTTAGCCAGAATACCGGTGTGGCAGAATTAAAGTCATCAGTTGTATTATCCGGATCAGTGATCCCTAGATTCTCAAGATCACTATCACTGGCATTCGTCACGTACTGACCATAATTGCTATTAGTGTTATCAGTTATTACCGCATCTGAACTGCCACTAGTAATAAGACGCTTAATCGTGTATTTACCTGAACTGACTTGTGAACTATTAACGTTAATATAACCATTTTCGGCAACATACTTACCATTAACCTTAGTCATCAACGCCAACTTATTAGTACTGCTATTGTAGTACAAAGCATTTTTACCTGTTATTCCCGCTTGCGTTAGACTGTCAGAAGCTCCACTAGAGAAGTTCAGACTGGAGACAATATCAACATTTGCTGGCGTATATTTCTCAGTCAAAGGTGCCTTCTTTAAAGCCTCTAATTCCTGTTTAACAGCCTCAACACGAGAACTTTCGCTTTGATGATTAGAGAAGTATTGATCCATCTTATTAACCGCTTCGTTCCAACGATTTTTAACTGTTTTATTTTTTATCAATTTGAAATAAGTATTTACCATTGAAATCTTTTTAAAACTCAAACTGGCATTATCACTATTAAAATCCTGCCAAGTTTTACTGAGATACTTATCGGCATCCTGAGTTTGTTCAAACCAAATTTGAATCGTATCTAACTTATTTCGTTGCTTTTGATAAACGTCCTGATTTTTTTCTTTTAAAAGTGTTTTATCAAGATCATTGATTTTTTGACTAGTTACATCATCACGATAATTATTTTTGCCATCATACAACTCTGAAACGTCTTTAGCACGATTTTTTCTAGCCTGAATATAATCTTCCAGTTGCTGATACTTTTTAACATTGTTAGGCGTAATAACATTTCCATCACTAACTTTAATTACTCTGCCGATGAAATTTAAGGTGGAATAATCTAAATTAGTTTTTAATACTTTCAATTCTTTATCCTGATACTGACTAGATATCTTTGAAGTCACTACAGCATTGACTACTCCTCGCGAAAGCATAATAAAGAAGATGGCGGCTGTAATCGCACCGACAACAGCAGCACTCACTAATAAATAGTGTTCTGGTTTTGTCTTACTTTTTAAATCTTTCTTATCTTTCATCATTTTCCCCAAATATCTAGTTCATCTTGTTATTATTATAGTAAATTATCATGCAAATAAAGGGTGTATATTTTGAAAAAATTAAACAAAAAATATATTAAATGGATCATTATTCTCGTATTACTAGTAATGATTGTCACCAGTTATGCCCTCAATCTTGGAAAAATCAAAGACAAAACCGTCGATGGCATCGCACAAATCACTATTCCATTCTCATTGATCGTTAATCCTAAGAACATCGATGAAGATATTGCTCCAAAGTCGATATCTTTAAATGACGGTGATATGACGGAAAACAAGCAACAAGCTCTAAATCTTCTCAGTACTATCAACGACGACTATCATAGTACTAAGGAATTATCTTTTTTATCCAATGATCAGGAAAAAACTTTATTTAAACGTATCAACAAAAAATCGCATCGTTATATCACCAATATGACAATTTTAAATTTTGGCAAAGATCTGCATGGAAAATATGTGACTGTCAGTTGCAACCGTTACGATGACACCAAAACAATCGTCAGTTACCGTTACCGAATCTATCACAAAGGCGACTCAATAACTTCTGCCAAATATCTAAATACTCAAAGTAATCAATATCCACCCCAATATGTTCTTGAGGGCATTGATATGGGAAAATCCGGTATCGATCAGGCCAAGAGTTTTACTCAACGTCTCAAAACAGCCATTATCAATTCTAATCTGACCGCCACCAATGCTAATGATCCAGGAAATTTCAATCAGATTTCGATCAACTTAGGATTAAATCCCGATAAGAGTAACGCTGGACTATTCAAGTTAGCTCGTAACGCTAATTCACGGGTCAGCAATTTTGGAATTATCGGTTATCAAATTTCCGACGTACCTAGATACACCCGTATTTACTTAAAACAATTAAGTAAAGATAACACTTATTATTATACGTTAACTTACAGTCGTAATAGCAGTCGCTTTATTAATTTTCAGAAAGGTATCATTTCTACTGATACGCAGAATAAATAATTTTCATGAAAAAGAACAGCCCCTATTAGAAATTCAAGACACATTTCTGTGCTTGAATTCCTTAGTAGAGGCTGTTCTTATTCATTATTTAGATTTTGTTTCCTTTTCTTGTCGTTTTCCAAAATACCGTCAATTATCTGTTGCAAAGATACTTGCGACATACTTTTTTCAGCATCGGATTGAATTTTGTCATAAATTCCCGTTAACGTCTCTTGAATATTGCCACCAACAAGACACTTCGGATTAGTCTTTTCATCAATGTGCAATAATTTTTGATTATCTTCAATAGCTTGATAGACATCTAATAAACTAATTTCCGTTGCTGGACGTCCTAATTTTGGAGCCACTTTACCAGGCTGGCTAGTTAATAGACCAGCATTCTTTAATCGTGACATCATTCTTCTGACTAGACTAGGATTAGATTCAATACTATTAGCAATAGCATTACTAGACAAATCACCATCTTGAAAAAGGTCGACATAAGCTAATATATGAACGCCATCGCTTAACTTACTTGAAAATTTCATATTTTTCCTCCTAGCAAATACTTACTAGTTATAGTATGACATTTCAAGAAAAGATGACAATTATTTTTCACCAACAATCTCCAAAGCCTTGTCTAAAGGAGTCAATTCACGTCCCAAAACATTTTGTAGGTCGTCACTCTTTTCTGCCAAATTACCTTGACGAATAAGATCTTGGATTGCTAATACAACACCAATGGTTCCTTCATCCATTCCAGACTTCTGCAACAAGTCTTTATAATCTTCAATACTCAATGATTTAACATCGAAATCACTCTTGATAGCTGTTGCTAAATCTTGATATGTACGACTAGGACCGGCAAATTCATAAACATCCTTAGTATCATTTGAGGCTAGAACTTTAGCTGCAGCTTCAGAATATTCAGATTCCAAAGCCCAACCAACTTTACCGTCGCCAGCAGCATAAATGAATGGTTTATTATTAATTGCTGACTTGATTGAAGCTGCTTCATTTTCTAGATACCAGTTATTACGTAGGAATGAATGCTTGATTCCTGTTTCCAAGATCAATTTTTCAGTAGCTTGATGATCACTTGCCAAAGCGGCTGTAGAATCTTCAGCTTGTGGGAAACTAGTATAAGCAATATAACCTACTTCTGCCTTTTGTGCTGCTTTTACTACATTTTCATGTTGAGTTAATCTATCCACTGATCCACCAGGTTGTGAAGAAACGAATAGTAAACGATCAATACCCTTTAAAGATTTTTCCAATTGATCTACGTCTGTATAGTCTCCTGGGCGAACTTCTACTCCTGAAGGAACAATTTGCTTAGCTTTCTCGGTATTTCTTGCTAAAGCTACAATACTTGTTGCAGGTACTAATTTTGCCAATTCATTGATAGCATTTCTCCCAAAATGTCCGGTTGCTCCAGTTACTCCATATGTTGTCATAATATAATCTCTCCTCTGTGTTACTTTATTATTAACTTGTTAATATTATAATAACACCATTTTTTAGAAATACAATTATTTTGTTTCAAAAAAAATAATACCTATTCAAAGGTATTATTTAATCCACATTACTAACGATCACTACTTATTTCTCAGAACAATCTTAATGGCCTCTTCAATCGGCATCAGGTTGTGTCCTAATACAATTGGTAGATCACTCGTCTCTTCATCCAACTGTCCTTCAAGAATCGCTTGTTGATTCAGTAAAGCAATTCTAATCAATGGTTCAGATAAATCTTGATCTTCTAAATAATCTCGATACGTTTCTAAATCCGTTTCTGAAAGTTCAAAATCGCCATTCATACTCTCAGCCAATTCCCCATATGTTAAAGCTGGTCCCGCAAATTCATAAACTTTCTTAGGATTATCCATTGCTAATACTTTTGCGGCGGCTTCAGAATATTCATTTTCCAAAGCCCAGCCTACTCTTCCGTAACCAGCCGCATGAACAAATGGTTTTCCTTCGTCTGCTGCCTTTAATCGTGGTAATTCATCTTCTAAATAAAAATTATTACGTAGAAAACTATAATCGAATCCTGCATCTATAATTTCTCGTTCAGTTTCTCGATGATCAGAGGCTAAAACTGATTTACTGGTATCTGAATGTGGAAAACTCGTATAGGCTATATATTTAACACCACCTTCAATTGCAGCTCTGATAATACTACTATGTTGATCTACACGTGACATTGTGGGCGTAGCACGTGATGATACAAACAATAAACGATCTACTCCTACCAAGGACTCTGGAAGATCCTCGGGGTGTTCATAATCCCCTGGTCTTATTTCTATACCTTTAGGAACCATTTTTTGGGCTTTATCAAGATTCCTTGCAATTCCAATTACATCTGATGGAGAAACTATCTTTAATAATTCTTTAAGTGCATTATTACCGAAATGGCCTGTGACGCCCAATATTGCATATTTTGTCATCTTTAGGTCCTTCTTCCTACAATATGTTTTTACCTTATTGTAAAAAGAATGGGGTAATTATCAAGAAATCTGTTTAAACAAAAAAAGGATCAAGTAGTTACTCATTTTGAGTTGCTACTTGATCCTTTTTTTCTGTTGATAGTTATTTTTAGCGAACCATTCTTCTATATTGAATGGTTGGGGGTTCTATTTTTAGTGAACCATGGTTCTTTGCTGAATAGTGGAAACGAGTTGCGCAGGGGCAACCTCCTGTGGTTTGCTACAGTACTGGAATTGCACGCAAAAAACGCGTGCGATTCCAGTACTTAGGCAAATCCTCAGAGGCTGAGCGCCCTTACTTCGCTCTCTTGCTCTCTAGTCTTTCCAAACGTCATCTACTTCAATAGTTTGTTCTCTATCAGGTCCCACTGAAACTGTGGCATATTCAACGCCTAGTTGTTCCTTAATGAAAGCAAGATAGTCAAGTGCTTCTTGTGGCAACTCTTTCAAGCTCTTGGCTTGTGTCATGTCTTCTGTCCAGCCTGGGAATGTCTTATAAACTGGTTTGCACTTAGCTAATACGTTCAAATTAGCTGGATATTCATCGATGATCTTACCGTTCAAATCGTATCCTGTACAAATCTTAATTTCTTTCAATCCTGTTAGAACATCTAAACAGTTCAATGACAAGTGTGTAACTCCTGAAACGTTACATGAATGTTTAAGAACAACTAGATCTAACCAGCCAATACGTCTTGGACGGTGTGTAACTGTTCCATATTCATGACCAGCTTCTCTTAGGAAGTCGCCTTCTTCATTTAATTGTTCTGTTGGGAATGGACCAGCACCAACACGGGATGTGTAAGCTTTAACGACACCGATAACATTATCGATCAATGGAGCACCGATTCCGGCACCGGTTGTTACACCACCGGCTGGGTTTGATGAAGTTACATAAGGGTAAGTACCATGATCAATATCAAGCATGATTCCTTGCGCACCTTCAAATAAAACGTTTTGTCCATTCTTTAATTCTTTATTTAAATAGGCAGATGTATCAATAACACGGTCTTTAAGTTGTTGACCAATTTGATAATATTTTTCAAAAATATCGTCAAATTTCATTGGTTCAACACCATAAATTTTTGTAAATAGTTCGTTCTTTTCTTTAAGATTCTCTGTCAACAATTCCTTAAACAAGTCTTTATCAAGAATATCAGCCATTCTGATACCAACACGTGAAGCCTTGTCAGTATAAGCAGGTCCAATTCCACGGTTAGTTGTACCAACTTTAGAATCACCCTTAGCTTTTTCTTGTAACTTATCCAATTCAATATGATAAGGAAGAATCAATTGTGCACGGTTTGAAATCTTTAAATTAGTTGTATCTACACCTTGATCATGAAGACGACCTAACTCTTCTTGTAGTGATTCGAGGTTCAAAACAACGCCATTTCCAATAACACTAGTCTTATCTGAATATAAAATGCCTGATGGGACAGATCTTAACTTGTAAACGTGATTATCAATATTTAATGTATGTCCAGCATTATCTCCACCTTGGTAACGTGCAATAATGTTAGCTTCACCACTAAAATAATCAGTAATCTTACCTTTACCTTCGTCGCCCCATTGGGTACCTACTACAACAACTGTCGTCATTTCTTCTACACCTACACTATTTAATTTTCTGGAATATTTGCTATTGATGAAAACTTATTATAAGACTTTACAAACAATAGCTTTGCGGTTCCTCGAGGACCTGAACGGTTCTTGCTGACAATTACTTCAACTTCACCTACATCTTGATCCTCAGGATCCTCTTGATTATCATTGTCATCCACATCTTCATCACGATAATAATCATCACGATAAAGAAAGGCAACGATATCAGCATCCTGTTCAATTGAACCAGATTCACGGATATCTGACAACATTGGTCTCTTATCTTGACGCGCTTCCACACCACGGGAAAGCTGTGATAGCGCGATTATTGGTACATGAAGTTCTTTTGCTAATTTTTTCATACTACGAGAAATAACTGAAACTTCTTGTTGTCTATTTTCCTGACCAGTACCTTCGATCAATTGCAAATAATCGACGATTACAAGATCCAATTTGCCGCTCTCCTTTAACAGACGACGACACTTAGATCTAATTTCAGCCATCTTAACACCAGGAGTGTCATCAATATAAACATTAGTCCTGGAAAGACTTCCCATGGCAACAACCAAACTGTTCCATTGATTCTCGTCCAATTTACCAGTTCTGAGCGAATTAGCATCAATACTACCTTCTGAACAGAGCATACGGTTAACTAACTGTTCAGCCCCCATTTCTAGGGAAAATATGGCTACAGTAGCATTTGATTTAGTAGCTGCATTCTGGGCTAGGTTCAAAGCAAAAGCTGTTTTACCAACACCAGGACGGGCAGCTAAGATGATCAATTCATCTTTGTGTAAACCTGTCGTCATCGCATCAAGATCTTTATAACCCGTCGAAAGTCCTGTAACATCACTGTCCTGATCATACAACTTGTCAATTTCTTCGAAAGAAGACTTTACGACATCAGAGATTCGTCTAAATCCCTTATGATTTCTATTCTCAGCAACATCCATGATGTCTTTTTCAGATTGATCAATGATACTGTCAACATCTTCGTCTCCTTCAAAACTACGAGAAACGATATTTGTTGCCGCATTGATCAAACGTCTCAAGACAGACTTATTTTTAACGATCTTGGCGTAATAAGCTGTATTGGCAGCGGTAGGAACAGCATTAGCCAATTCAGCTAAATAGCTCACTCCGCCGATATCCTCAATTTGGTTTTGACGATCAAGTTCACTTTGAACCGTCACGACATCGACTGGTTCTTCTTCATCATTTAAATTCATCATGGCTTGGAAAACTAGTTGATTGGCATGTTGATAGAAATCATCAGCTTCAACGTATTCCATAGCTTCAATCAAAGCATCTTGGCTCAGAAAAACCGCTCCTAATACGGCTTGCTCAGCATCCTTATCATTGGGCGGTATTCTTGAAGTTATATCATTATTCATTTATATCCTACTTCTTTTCAGCAACATGAACTCTAATTGTGGCTTCAACACCTTCGAATAATCTAATAGGTACATTAATATATCCAAGTGACTTGATACCGTCAGTTAGTTCCATCTTGTGTTTATCAACTTTAATATCATATTGTTTGTTAAGTTCGTCAGCAATCTTCTTAGTTGTTACTGAACCAAAGAGTCGACCATCGGCACCTGATTTAGCAAGAACTTCAACAACAGTCTTGTCGTCTTCAATTTTGCCTTTAAGAACCTTAGCTTCAGCTTTTTCAGCTTCATAATCTTTGGCTTCACGATTTTGTTCAGCCTTCAATTTAGCAATGTTAGCCTTAGTAGCTTCGATAGCCTCATTATTTTTAATCAAAAAGTTTTGGGCGTAGCCTGTAGCAACGTTCTTAACTTCACCCTTCTTACCTTTACCTCTAACATCTTTTAGGAAAATAACTTTCATAATGACCCTCCTTATTTCTTATCATAACTTGTCAAAACATCAATTAATTGACCCTTAACATCATCCACTGTCGCATCTGGAATCTGTGTTGCGGCATCAGACAAGTGTCCACCACCGCCGAGTTTTTCCATGATGACTTGTACATTGACATTACCCAAACTACGAGCTGAAATACCAACTCGTCCATCTGGACGTTTGCTAATTACAAATGAAGCCTCAACATTATCTAATGATAACAATGTATCAGCTGCCTGGGCAACAATAACTGGATCGTAAGGTTTATCCTCTTCACCAAAACAAACTGCCATATTACCATTAACCATTGTTACTGTTTCGATTAGATGATTTCTCTGAATAAATGAATCAATATTTTCTTTCAGAACATTTTGAATAACGGTCTCATCAGCACCCACTGAACGTAAGTAACTGGCGGCATCAAATGTTCTTGTACCAGTTCTAAGTGAGAATGACTTCGTATCAACAGTAATACCAGCTAACAAAGCAGTTGCTTCGATTTTTTCAATAGCCTTCTTATTCTTAGGTTGATACTCAAGCATCTCAGTAATCAATTCACTAGTTGAAGAAGCGTAAGGTTCGATATAGATCAGCATTGGATTCTCAGGGAATTCTTCACTTCTTCTGTGATGATCAATAACAACGATCTTTTCGTTTTCACCCTTGTATAAATCAGGATTGATCGAAATACTCTGCTTAGAGTGGTCCACCATGACGATCAACGTCTTCGATGTTCTAATGGCCTCTGATTCATCTGGCGTAATAATATCCTTCTTAATATCAGGATCTTGATCAATCATGCCTAACAATCGGCTAACATCAGAATGCAAGGTATTAGGATTGATAACGACTTTACATGGTGTATTGTTCATTAAGGCAATTCTTCTAATACCCAATGAAGAGCCCAAAACATCCATATCAGGATGTGAATGTCCCATGACAATAACTTGATCGCTATCCTTCAATAATTCTTGTAAGGCCTCGCTGATCATTCTGGCACGGACACGAGTTCTCTTTTCCATTGGATCGGTATTTCCACCATAGAAACGAGCTTTTTCACCGATCTCTTTAACTACAACTTGATCTCCACCTCGACCAAGAGCTAGGTTAAGATTCTTTTGAGCTTCATCGTTTAGTTTATGTAAATCATCTACCCCATAAGAGAAGCCCATACTTAACGTAAGTGGAACATTCTGTTGGGATGTAAACTCACGAATAACATCTAAGATCTTGAAACCATTTTTCTCCATGTCGAAGATACGACCGGTATAAGCCATGATGAAGAAATGATCATCATCAATTCGCTTCAAAAACATCTGTTCTTTAGATGCCCAATTGGATAACTCATTGGTAATGTAATTATCCAAATTAGAAACATCACGGTCACTCATTGATTGCGTAATTTCTGCATAATTATCCAAATAAACTTGACCGATTACTGAACGATTATCTTCATAACGTTTTTCAATTTTTGAGTAGTGCGTGATTTCAAATAAATAAATTACCTTTAATTCGCTTTGAACTTGTACTAAGAAGTACTTATCGTCAATTTGAATCGTCTTACTATCCGCATGATTATCTTCATCAATCAATTTTGATAACTCTGCCGATATGTCCTTAACACTCATACTATTAGACGGATTAAATCCCGTCTTCTCTACAAAATAAGGATTAACCCATTGAATCTGCTTATCAGTGTCGTACAAAAGTATTCCTAATGGATACTCGACGAAACTATTATCTGTTCCCCGATCAATTCGGTACTGCAGATTATTTGTATACTTACCGGCTTTTTCGCCTAATAATAAGAACAAATAAACAAACAGTACTAATGAGATGATGACCAAAATGGCTTGGATGTACCCACTAATGGAACCGTGGAACAATCCAACTACCAAAATTGATAGCAACATCACGATCAAGGAGACTGCCGTAAGTTGAGTCGAATGGTCAACTCGCGAAAGGAAGAATTTCAGATTAGATCTTATCTTTTTCATATTGTCCCCTCTTAGATATACCCTTTAATTTTATCACAGCCGGTCCTTTCTTTCTTCATATATAACATCAGTTCCGAGCACAAAAACACCCACACTCCTTAGATGAATAAGGAAATGCCGGTGTTTTTCAATTATTTGTCTTCTTTAACAACGTGGATACTTCTTTTCTCATAGAGATACATAAATATACTAAAAATAATGGTAAATATCAATGCATCTGCAATACGATGTGGATTAAATAAGTTATCAAAAAAACTACTTTTATTTGTATTAATCGCTACGCTTACTAACCAATAAATTAAGAATTCCATTGGTGCCATTTTGATCCAGTAGTTCTTGAGCATACGCATTGTCTTTTTTTGTTTATTGGAACTAATTTCTTTGCTTAACAATTTTTTCTTCGATAAAGGAATGGAAATAAATCCAATAAGTATAGCAAAAGTCATAAATATTTGAATAAGCATAGTTATGTATAATGCATTTTCATAGTTTTTTACATTAGCATTCATGAAATATATCATCGATACCAGAGCAAATAACATTTCAAATACAAAGAAAGCAAACGTTGCTCTTATTGCGGCCATTCCCAATTCCCTTTTCGTCCGCTCATCAACTACAGCTGTTGAACCTAAAAACCATTTAATTACGTATTTATCTACCTTATTCATACTTTCCCCTTTCAAAATTTAGGTATACTTTAACTTTCTTCTTTCATCAATCGAACTTTAGAAATATCTATAATCATAAAGATAATCGTTAAAACTATCGTTGGTTGTAGAGCTTGACGTATTGAAGACCAGCTAAGCAAAGTACCGGCAAAGTCTTGACCATTAAAATCAAGGGATGTTATTAACAACCACATAATCAGAAACATCATTGGCAACTTTATCAAGTACTTATTAAAGACTGCTTTGATAGCCCGTCTTTTATCCACTTTTGTTGCGACCTCTTGATTCAGAATTCCTTTACGTTGCAATCTAAAACTGGTAAAGAAAGTGATTATTCCTATTAATAAAAATAGATGTAATGTCATTGTGAATAAGAAAAGTGATTCAAAATCCTTTACCATACCGGAAAATGCATAGATACTAATCCCCACATTGAACAATATTTCAAAAATGAATACTGCAATCAAAGCTTGAACAGAAAGTTTTCCAATCTCTGATTTTACTTGTTCATCTATTACACCTGGTATCCCGAAGAACCATCTTAATAGTTGATCATTAACCTTCTTCATCTTCATCCCTCCAAAATAACGTATCCAGATCAGTACCTAATATCCAAGCTAACTTCAAACACAAGTCCAAGGATGGATTATATTTTCCGTTCTCGATTAGATTAATCGTCTGGCGTGCAACTCCAATTTCTTCGGCCAAAGCCATTTGTGATAATTTCTTAGCACGTCGATATTCACGAACCCGATTCATTGATTCACCCGTTTTCTTAAAAGTCATATATATTTGACACTTTCAGTATAGGATATATTAATTAT
>DXCM01000094.1 GCA_019116025.1 Candidatus Companilactobacillus pullicola
AATAGTGTGGTGGCGATAGCGAGAAGGATACACCTGTTCCCATGCCGAACACAGAAGTTAAGCTTCTCCACGCCGAAAGTAGTTGGTGGGAAACTACCCGCGAGGATAGGTAGCTGCCACGCTAATGATAAAGAGATCAACTTAGGTTGATCTCTTTTTTTTGTGTCTTCTAGCGTTTTCAACGCATAGAGACACATATGTATACTTTTTGAAATTTCAGTCTACAAGTATAGTCTAAAACCACCTTGTTTGCCCCAATTAGAAGTATAATAGGGGAGTAAAAAGCTATAGAAGAAGGGGGAAATACTACTATGGTAAAATTTTTACGTACTAATAAAATTGCCTCAATTATTTTAGCTATTATTAGAGTGTACCTAGGTGTCTTATGGACAATGGCTGGATGGGAAAAAATCACTGGCGGTGCATCCGGAGCTGTAAAGGGTTTGCTTAGTAACGCCGTTAAGAATCCCGTTAAAGGTCCTACTGGTAAAGTGCTTTATCCTTGGTTCAATGACATGTTGAGTGCGATATTGCCTCATTATAAGGGTATGAGCTTGATGGTTTCATGGGGTGAATTCCTTGTTGGATTAGGTTTGATCTTCGGTTGTTTAACAACAGCAGCTGTATTCTTTGGTTTAATGATGAACTTCTCATATATGTTAGCTGGAGCTATCTCAGTTAACCCTGAATATATTTTTCTAGAATACTTCATTATTATTGCTGGATTCAATGCTGGTAAAATTGGATTAGACTACTGGGTTATTCCTTGGATCAGAACTCACATCTTTAAACAAAAGAAAAGTTCGGGTATTTGGGACTAATTAAAAATTGTTGATTACTTAATGTAGTCAGCAATTTTTTTATGCCAAAAAGTTTTGGTTAGACTATAATATTAAACTATTAAATCTATTAAAAAGAGGCAGATTGAATGACAAGGATTAGACGTGTTACAGAGGATGATGCCCAAGCATTGTTAGATATTTATGCACCTTATATTACTGATACAACAATAACTTTTGAAGATGTTATTCCATCTGTAGAAAATTTTAAACAACGTATTCGTGATATTTCGCAAGATTTTCCCTATTTAGTTGCGGTAGATGACAATGATAAGATTTTAGGCTACGCGTATGCCCATTTATATGGACCCAGAGCAGCTTACGCGTGGACAGTAGAAGCTAGTATCTATATAGATAAAAACTTTAAGGGGCACGGATTAGGCACAGCTCTTTATCAAAAACTTGAGGATATTTTGAAAAAGCAAGGTGTCGTTAATTTAATGGCTTGTGTCACAGAGGAGAATGCTAATAGTATTAAGTTTCATGAAAAAAGGGGCTATAAGGAAGTAGGGACTTTTCATAAAGTAGGCTTCAAATTTAATCGTTGGTTAGATGTGACTTGGTTACAAAAAGATTTGAATGATCGTTCTCAAGAGATGTCACCAATTACTTCTTGGAAAAAACTAGACTAAATATTTGACCTAGAGTGAACTCTAAGGAGTATTATGAGCTTGTCTATTATGGAAGGAGCATTTTTATGACTAAATTAACAGATACATTTGAGATTTATAATGGTGTGAAAATTCCTAAAGTTGCTTTTGGTACATGGCAGATTCCTGCAAGAAATGCTAGACAAGCAGTTCGTACTGCAATTGACACTGGTTACAGACACATTGATACAGCTTTGGTTTATGGAAATGAAAAAGAAGTTGGTCAGGGTATTAAGGATTCTGGTGTTAAGCGCGAAGACCTGTTTGTTACTTCTAAATTGCCAGCCGAAACGAAAAATTATGATAAAGCTCTAGAAGATTTCGAAACGACGATGGATAATCTTGATCTAGATTACTTGGATCTATATTTGGTTCACGCTCCATGGCCATGGGGTCAAATTGGAACGAGTTATGACAAACAGAATCAAGATATATGGCGTGCAATGGAAAAAATCTATGATTCTGGTCGCGTTAAAGCTATTGGTGTATCAAACTTTGACGTTCATGATTTAAAAAATATCTTAGAGGTAGCCTCAGTTAAACCAATGGTTAATCAAGTTCAATATTATATTGGTTTCACAGAACCTAAGATCACTAAATTTGCACAAGCAAATGATATCTTGGTTGAAGCATATTCACCATTAGCAACTGGTGGTTTGATCAATAATCAAGATGTTTTGAAGATTGCTAAGAAATATAATGTCAGTGTTCCACAATTGGCTATTCAATTTGTCGTTCAAAACGGAGTATTGCCTTTACCAAAGGCTGTCCACAAGGAACACATCGAGGCTAATGCTAAATTGGACTTTGAAATTAGTGCTGAAGACATGGAAACTTTGAATAATATGCCTGATACAGCGCCATCACATTTCCACAATCCTACTCAAGGATAGTAAAAACAGCTGGGCAGAATATGTCTGGCTTTTTTAGTACCTAAAATTATTGGACATAAATATATGTATCATGTTAATATAAATATATACTTATATTAACTATAAGATTTTAAATAGTAGGAGATGGAATATGAAATTAAATAACGATAACTTAATGAGACTTTTAGCTTCAAATGTGGAACCAAAAATCAGCATTATCTTACCAATTCATCCAGAAACTCCTCAAATTGAAGAAAATATGCTCAACTATAAGAATTTGTTGAAAGATGTCAAAAAGGATTTGGAATTAAATTATCCTAGACGACAGTGGGACCAAGCGGTTGAAGGTTTGGAAAACTTATTGCTTGATCGTCAGCTATTCAGTACTTCTAAAAGAGCGTTGATTATTTTTGCTAATAACGAATCTATGGAAATTTCACGTATGGAGCATCAAGTTTTGCCTAAGGCGCACGTAGGAACGACTTTCTTAGTTCAAGACTTATTGCTACCTGAAGAGAACGGCTCTGATCCAGATTATTTAATTAACATTAGCCGCGATCGTATCAATGTTTACGATATGGATAATCTCAAAGAAGTTGAACTTGAGGGAGTTCACAGTAATTTTGCAGACTATTATCCAGACTTCGATGCCAATGCTAATGTCAACGTGGGTTCATATGGTGGCGAGAATGCTAACTACCACGGACATCGCTCTAAATCTGAGGAGCAACAAAAGGATCAGTTGATCTACTATCTATATTTGGATCGTAAATTGAATTCTATGCATCAACGTAAGGGGACGACCTTTCTTGTGACTGGCTTACCAGAAGTGTTAGATGTTTACTTAAATAATTATGGGAATAGCAAGTATATCGGTGGTGTGATTCATAACTCGATGCTTAATCTGTCTCATAAAGAAATGCTAGAACAAATCAATGAGTACAAGAATTTTGAAACGGTAGCTTTGGTAGAAAAAATCAAACATGATTTACATCGTGCCGACAATCAAGAGCGATTGATCAATGATTTGGACACAATCAGTTTTGCTTTGAACAATAGGGATATTAAAGAGTTGATCTCATTTAATGATGGTAATTCTTATTCAGTTGAGCATAATAAGATGTTAGTTCAATCAATTTTGAATAAAATCAATTCACAGGTTATTTATTCAAAAGATGCTGCCGTACCTAGTATGAGTGCCATTGTATATTAAAGGGCGGGACAAAACACGTTTAGCTTCCGAGCATTAATGTAAATAAGGACGGTAACTCGATTTTGAGTTACCGTCCTTATTTGGATTAAGCGGAAGAAGTTGTGTTTTTGTTCCGCGTTTATGCTGCAATATTAGAAATTAAAATAGTTATGTCCCAAACTCTTTTGTTAGAATTATTAATCTTGAGGTTCATTTTTTCTTAAAATACGAGCAGGATTTCCAACAACGATTACGTTATCGGGGAAGGATTTAGTAACAACTGACCCTGCACCAACGATGACATTGTTTCCTAGAGTTACTCCTGGAAGAATACTTGCGCTACCTCCGACCCAAACATCGTTTCCGATAGTGATTGGGGCAGTTCTTTCGGCTTCTGTACGACGAACAGCTGGGTCCATGGGATGCTTAGGTGTATATAAACCAACCTTAGGACCGAATTTAACATCATTACCAATAGTGATTTTACCTTCATCACAAAGCATAACATCGTGATTAGCATAAAAGTGATCACCGATAGTGATATTGACACCATAACTAAAGTAAATTGTTGGTTCAACGAAAAATCTATTACCAACTGATTTCATTAAACTTTTAATCTTGGCATTTCTTTGATCATTGTCGCTGATCAAATTGTATTCCATTAATTTTGTTCGTACATCGTTACGCAAGTTGACCAATGGTCTTGATTCTAAGTAAAGTTCTCCATTTATCATCTGCTGATACGCAGGGTCTTGTTCAATTTCCATTCTCAAATCTCTCCTCTTTTAAATAAAAGTGTACATTAAGCATAGCATAGTTTTTGAAAACACTGAAATATGTGTGAAAACAGGGTATGCAATGTAAAAAAATGAAAAACTTCGATGAAGAATTTAGTTCTGATTATTCAAAAAGAGTTAGGATAGAGGCGGAACAAATTAGAAGTCGGGGGTAATTGGGTATGACAAACGTATTAATAATTGGCGCAACCGGAATAATTGGCCAAAAGGTTACGAAACAGCTGTTAGATGAGACGGATGATTATTTAACATTGTTGGCTCGTAATACTAATGTCTTATCGATCGATGACAAACGCGAACGTGAGGTTCATGGTGATGTTTTAGATGATAAGGTCCTAAACCAAGCACTGGATGGCAACGATATTGTTCTAATGGCAACGGATAGTAATTTAGGATTGTCAGTTCAAAGAGTTATTGATGGGATGATGGCAAAGAAAATTAAACGCTTGATCTTTATTACATCAATGGGTCTTTACAATGAGATACCTGTCACTGATGGTGCTTCAGGCAATTTAGCACAGGATGCTCTTTTACAACCATATCGTACAGCTGTTGAGTTGATTGAGGATTCTGATTTGAATTATACGATCTTACGTGCAACACGTTTAGATGCAGGTAAGGATGTTAACTATGATTTGGTAGATAAGGGTGAGAATCCAACTAGTGAAGATGTTTCTTATGACAGTGTCGTTGATTATGCGGTGCGTTTGGTTAACGATGGCAAACTGGAATCTCATAAGAATGTTGAGATTAGTCGTCGAGCAGTTGTTGCTGCTAAATAATTATTGGGAAAGCGGAATGGAGTGCTGTTCTTAATGGGATGGTAACTTTGTTCTGTTTTTTTGTTAATAACCATGGTTCTATGCTTTATAGTGGAAATGAGCTACGTGAGGGTAACTCCTTCCGGTTAAGTCAACTTATCTCTGCTGGTGCTTCGCTACCGACTGAGATAAGTAGTCTTAATCCTCGGGAGCTGATCGCCCTCACTTCACTCTCTCATTTGAAACGAGCTTCGCAGGCTAGATTCCTGTGCTTAGGCAAATGCTCAGAATCTAAGCGGGCCTGCTCCGCTCTCTCTTGACCTAAACCTAACTTTAGGGTATAGGATATCCTACAAGAGGTGTAACTATGGCAAAATTAATCATTTATTTTTCATTATCCGGTAATACTAAGAAGGCTGCAGAGAGGATTCAAGAGTTATCTGGTGCTGACATTGTTGAATTAGTACCGCAAACTCCTTATCCTGCTGGTTACAGTAATTATGTTCCAGTGGCTCAAAAAGAATTTGAACAACAGATCCATCCTCAAATAAAAACTACGCTTTCGAACCTAGATAAATACGATACAATCTACTTAGGATATCCAACTTGGAATGGGCGTGTGCCGATGATTTTTTACAGTCTTTTTGAGAAATATGATTTTTCAAATAAGACAGTCATTCCATTTACAACGACGGGTGGTTCAAGTGTTGATGAATCGATGCCTTATGTCAGAAAACTAGCCGCTACAAGTAAAGTAACGGATGGTTTTAGATATAATAATAACGATGCCCAATTGAAGAAATTTATTGAACAATTTGATTAGGGGGTAATCCTTACGAATATTTTGATATTAGGAGCTAATGGAAAAATTGCTCGTTTGGTTGAAACACAGTTACTGAACGATAAAGCATTCTCAGACGTCAAATTAACGATGCTCCTGCGAGAAAAAGGACGAGCTGATGATTTATTAACCAATCAATCAATTGCGATTGAAGGGGACGTTAAAGACGATTCAGCTGTAGAAGCAGCAGTTGAAGATCAAGATATTGTTTTTGACTTAACAGGAACTACAAAGTCCATTGTTCCGACACAAAATATTATTAAAGCTATGCAGGCAAATGGAGTTATCAGAGTAATTTCCATTTGTGACTTAGGAACACATAGCAAGACAGCTAATCAAATTGAAACAAAGATAGCTCAGTTGTACGAGCAATCAGGATTAGATTACACAGTTTTACGTTTAGCCTGGTTAAATAATTTGGATGAGGTGCGTTATCAGGTTACACAGCCTAATAAGCCAGTTCAGGGCAATAGTATTTCACGAAAGAGTGTAGCAGAACTTATTTTAAAAATAATTGATGATCCAGCATATTTATCCAAACAAAATGTAGGCGTTAGCGATGGAATTAAACGAGATGCACCGATTGTCTAGATAGCTATTGAACCCGAGTAGTCAAGTAATGAATAGTGATTTAAAAGAACAGTATTTATTAAGCATATAGAATTATCCAAATTGATTAATGAGCGTTGTCTTTACTATCAAATATTTTAGAAGAATAAAATAATAGAACAACAAAACTAGTCCGGAGCAACAAGAAAATTGGCTCAGCCATGAGATTTACCTTAGCAATTTATTGCTTAGGTAAAGGCCGAACTTGAAGATCCATGATTTTGCACGGAGTGCAAAATTATTAGCTTCCAGTCGGCCCATGGCGTTCCAGCCAAATTTTCTTGTTGCTCCGGACGGCATCCTACGCAAATCAAAAAGCTTCTCAAAACTATTTCTAGTCTTGAGAAGCTTTTTTTTGTCGGGATTCTTCAATTAATTAACTGATTATGTGTGTGTAATGTGGGAGAGGAGTTAATTAATGGAGTTGCATTGACTACTTCAACTTAGAAGAAGTCAATGTTAGATCACTGTACAATTCGTTATTGGCAGGACTGAAGTCGAAGCCTTTAACACGATTATTAACTGGTTGCCATACGTAGTTGAATTCTTCTGGTACGACACCGGCTTGATCGTTCATGTATGTTTGCCATTCTTTGAATGTCTTAGTACGTGTTTTATCGTTCCAAGCAGATGAATCGTTCATCTTGTTGATCAATTCAGTATTCTTCTTAGTTACGAAGTGACCCATGTTGAATGGAGCTGTATCACCATAAAGTTGTGATTGTGATGGTTCAGATGATAATGACCATGCAGCTGTCCAAAGGTCAATCTTGTTTTGACTTGGTTTTTGTAGCAAGTCGTAGAAACTATTCATTTCCATTGGTTTGCCGCCGTACATCTTAACGTTCAAACCAACTTTATGCCATTGTTGTAGATAATCTTGATATGTAGCCTCTGTAATTGAATTACCACTCATTCCACCGAAGTAGATAGTAAGTTTCTTACCCTTTGGATCTGAACGCCACTTGCTACCGTTACGCTTCTTGTATCCAGCGTCATCAAGTAACTTGTTAGCTTTCTTAAGGTTTAATGAGTAACCCTTAGCTGACTTGTCGTAGTATTTAGTAAATACAGGTGGAATCAAAGTATTACCACGCCATGCAACACCATTACCAAACTTCTTAGCAATGTCATCGACATTTAGAGCGTACATCATAGCTTGACGAAGACTCTTATTAGCCATCTTCTTGTTAGAATCAGCAACGTTCTTACCAGTCTTAGTATCGTAGTGGCCTAAGTTAAAGGCAAAGTAACTGTATGATAGGGCAGGTTGACCAACTTTGGTATAACCTTTAAGGTCTTTCAATTTCTTGTATGAAGTACCACCAACTTCACCAGAAGCTGAAGGAACTACAGAATCATATTTCTTAGATTGGATAGCCTTAACGATGTTGTTTGATGAAACAACGTTGATAGTAATGTGGCCAATTTGGGCCTTCTTACCCCAGTAGTATTGGTTTGGTACCCAACTTGTTGATTCACCAGCAACAATCTTATCTAGCTTGTAAGGACCAGTAAAGATAGGATTCTTACGAATTTGTTCTGAAGATGCAAGTTTAGCAATAGGAACATCCTTGATATATTCATAAGGCTCAGCAGCGCCCCAAATGAATGAGTTACCAGAGAATTTCATACTTGGTGACATAGACTTGAAGTGAATAACAACTTTCTTACCTTTTTCACCATCTGGCATTTCGATACCAGAGATAGTACTTGCAGTTCCCTTATGGTATTCGGCCATACCTTCAATATTTTCAAAGTCAGAAGAGTATTGACTTGTTGTAGATTCCTTATTACCAAGGACTTCATAAGCGTACTCAACATCCTTCGCAGTTACAGGATCGCCGTTTGACCATTTACCATTGCTACGGATGGTGATGGTAGCTGTTTTAGCTTTACGATCAAGTTTTTGATTAGCAAGACCACCATCGATGATCTTGTAATTCTTGTCGACATTGAACAAATTATTTAAACCACCAGGAGAAAATACATGTGAGTCGGCAGCGTTTGAAGCAAGGACTGGATCAGAAATTCCTTGGAATGGTGAGTCAGCAACTTCAGCCAACTTCAAAGTACCGTTCTTTGTTGCATTTTTATCAGTGGCATCACTGTTTTTAAATGATGGCTTTAATTTGATTTGAGCAGTTGTACCTGATGATGAACTGCTACTACTTCCGTTAGAACAACCAGCTAGTGTGACAGCAGCCAAAAGTGTCACAGCTGAAAGAATAACCTTATTTTTAGTTTTAACCATTGTGTTTCCCCCTTAAGTTAAAAACCCTATATTTTACCAAACTGAGTTGGTGATGAAACTGTGTTAAGAAGACATGTAAGAATCATGATTAGGAAGGCACCATCTCCCTTAATTTTTTTAATTGAGTCATTAATCAGCAGCTCCTTGACGTTGAGATGCGTCAGCTGAACGTCTGACAACTTGACCGATATAACTAATTGCTAAACAAAGTATGATGATCAAAAGTGCGGCAGGTAACCATGTCCACCAATATTCGGTGATGTTATTAGGATCATTAGCGTTAGCAATCAAAGTACCAAGTGATGGTGTTTGAATTGGAAGACCAAATCCCAAGTAGGAAAGACCTGTTTCAACACCAATATTTTCAGCAAAAGATAAAGTTGTATCAACGATAATCAATGATGAAATGTTAGGCATGATCTCGCGAAAAATAATTTTGAAACTGCCTGTACCTGAGGTTCTGGAAGCAGCTACGTAATCTTTTTCCGATTCAGAAAGGGTACGTGAACGAATTAAACGTGAAGTACCTTCCCAATAGAAAACGGAGAAGATCAATGTTAGTGAAACTGCGTTGTAATTTCTGATGATTGTAACTAAAACGATGATCATCATGGTCATTGGTAGCATCATCATGAAGTCATACACACGTTGCATACCCCAATCGATGTAACCACTGAAGTAACCAGAAATTAGACCCCAACAGATACCAAAAGCTGAAGAAATAATTGTAAGTCCAATAGCGATACCAATTGAATTACGTGAACCAACGATAAGTTGTTGAGCAATAGATCGACCACCGGCATCAGCACCTAAAAGATAACCGTTAGTTCCAGGACTAATGTTGTAATTCATAATGTTAGTCTCCATCATTTTTGGAGTATTGATGAAGAGTGAAGCAATCATAACAAAGAGGATAAAACCGACAACGATGAATAAAGAGATGAATGCAGGTTTGTCAGCCTTGAATTCGTTCCAAACAATCTTGGCAGATGATGGAGTGGCTTCTTCGTTAGCCTCTTTGTTTAAACGGTCTAAGTCAGCCGCTGAAATATTTGAATGTTTATTTAGATTCTCTTCCATAAATTAACGGCCCCCTATTCAATTCTGATTCTTGGATCAACGATACTTAGGATGATATCTGAAAGTAGGGTACCCAATAGATTCAAAATTCCGTAAATTAAAACTAAAGCTGTGATAACAGTGTAATCACGATAGTTGATTGAATTGATAAATAGTAATCCCATACCTGGGTAAGAGAAGACTGTTTCAGTAAAGATAGAACCATTCAACAAACCTGTGATTGAATAACCGGCAAATGCGGCGATAGGTAATAATGAATTTCTAAAAATATGATGTTTGTAGATGTCTTTTTCAGGAACACCTTTAGAACGTGCAGTTCTGACATAATCGGAACGTTTAGCATCAATAACTTCTGAACGAAGGTATTGAACAACGTTGACGGTACCGAACAATGCACCCAAGATACTTGGTAGTAAGATGTGATACAAGTGAGAACCAGCAGTTGGTAACCCTGGATTAGCAGTTGCGGAAACGGAACCTGTTGTTGGGAACCAGTTTAGAACGTAACCGAAGATCCAAATACCAATAACTAAAACAACGAAGAAAGGAATACTGTAAGTTACATATGTATAAATTCTAACGATGTTATCGGGAAGCTTACCTTCATGTTTAGCGGCGAACATTCCCATTGGTAAAGCAAAACAGTAAGTAAGAATTGTTGTGAGTAATGCTAACCAAATAGTATTAACAGCACGATCACCAATTAAACGAGTAACTGGTTCTTGGTATTGATAACTGTTACCCAAGTTACCGTGGAATAGATGAACGACCCAATTCCAATATTGTTGGTACCAAGGATCATACAAACCATTCATTTCCATCAAATGATGAATTTGAGCAGGATCAGATTTTGGATTAATGGAACCGGTGAATGGATCACCAGGCATTGCCTTAGCTAGTAAGAAAACTAGAAGACTAAGAATAATAACTTCAGGAATCATAATCATGATACGACGGAGAACTGTTTTCCACATTATGCCTTCACCTCTCCTTCTTGTTTGATGATCTGGTTGGCAACTTCTTTTGGTAGAGCAACTGAATGAGTTGGACTAATTGGAACTAATGGGAAAGCTTTACCATCTTTGTCATAGTACTTGTCCTGTTGTTCACGATAGACTTCTTCGACGGCTAAACGATTAGCACGATGTTGTTGTCTATCATTAACATTTGTCTCAGGGATAGCAGCTAGTAGACGCTTAGTGTAGATGTGAACGGGATGATTATAAATGTCTTCACGTGTTCCAATTTCAACTAGACGACCACGGTTCATAATGGCGATGTTGTTACACATATGTCTGACAACACCCAAGTCATGAGAGATAAATAGGTAAGAGATTCCAAATTCACGTTGGATCTTTTTCATGAAGTTCAAAACTTGAGCTTGAACGGAAAGATCCAAAGCGGAAACAGGTTCGTCAGCGATAATCAATTTGGGATTGGTCGCAACTGCACGGGCAACACCGATACGTTGTCTTTGACCACCAGAGAATTGATGAGGATATTTATATAAAGCATCGGGATCCAAACCAACGATATCTAGTAGTTGCAAAACTCTTAACTTTTCTTCATCCTTGCTTAAATGCTCGAAATTTCTTAATGGTTCTGCGATAATATCTTCAATTCTTTTTCTAGGATTTAAACTGGAAAGAGAATCCTGAAAAATCATTTGTACGTCGTGGTTGTAATCAAGTTCCTTACGATTAAGTTTCTTGGTAATATCTTTACCTTGATACATGATGGAACCACTTGTTATTTTTTCTAGACCTACGACTGATTTACCGGTAGTTGATTTACCTGAACCAGATTCACCAACTAATCCGTATGTTTCACCAGCTTCAATATTGAAACTAATGCCATCGACGGCCTTTACAGAATCAGTAACGCGATTCCAAAATCCTGATCGGATAGGGTAGTGAACTTTTAAATTTTTGATTTCAATTAAACTCATGCTTTCACACTCCCAATCTGATCTGGAAATGAGAAGTTCTTATAACAAGTACAACGAACTTCATGTCCAGGCTCTACTTCATGCATTGTTGGATTAGCTTCATGTTCTTCAGGTTTGACCCAAGGAATACGTGGAGCAAATCGATCTCCTGTTTGAGGCATCTTTTGTAATGAAGGAACATTTCCTTGAATTACGTAAAGATCATCGGTTTGATTGTCACGCTGAGGCATTGATCTTAATAGTGAACGTGTGTAGGGATGCTTAGGTGTATTGAAAATTTGTTCAACACTGCCTTGCTCAACAATTTGTCCCGCGTACATAACTGCAACACGATCAGCTGTTTCAGCGACAACTCCCAAATCATGGGTGATCAAGATAATACCGGCGTGGTTCTCAGCTTGAATCTTTCTTAGAACATCCAGGATTTGAGCCTGAATCGTTACATCAAGCGCTGTAGTTGGTTCGTCAGCGATGATTAAATCTGGTTTACAAGCAATGGCGATCGCGATGATTACACGTTGACGCATACCACCGGATAATTGATGTGGAAATTGACGAGCAGTCCTTTGCGGATTAACAATTCCTACTTCTTTTAATAGTTCCAAAACGCGGTCATGTTTTTGATCAGCGGTTAGTTTAGTGTGATAAGTCATGACCTCACTGATTTGATCTTCAATCCTTTTTAGAGGATTTAAAGCAGATAGTGGATCTTGGAAAATCATTCCGATCTTAGCTCCTCGGAAATTGTTGTACCCGGCTTCATCAAGTTTTAGTAGGTCAGTGCCTTCAAAATCAATTTCACCTGAAATTTTTGTTTCGGATGGATCATGCAATCCCATAACAGTTGTGGCTAATGTACTTTTACCACAACCAGACTCACCAACAATGGCAAGAATCTCATCATGATTAACTGTGAGATTAATATGGGAGATAGCATCATAGTATTTTCCGTTAATCTTAAAAGCAGTATTAACATCCTTAATATTTAGAAAATCTGATGTAGTTTCCAAGATATCCCCTCCTGATTCTAATAATCTTCTTATTTAAACCCTAAGACACAGAGGTGTGGTTGCACCAGTGCTCTGTTGAACTTTTTTAATAATTGAGTTCGATTATAGTTAATCATTTTCTAATTTACAACCCCTAATATTAAAAAAATATTAAAAATCTTTATTAGTTATTCATAATCAGGGTATAAAGTTTCTTTTAACTTTATGACACGACTATACAATCAAATTAGAAAGATTAGAAAAAAACTAACTTATAAATGACGATACGTATATTTTCAGGATAGTGGTCTAATTATTGATACCAATGAGATTAATAGAACGTATAATGAGAACAATCGGCCTAATTTTTTAACGTTATAACGACAGCGGTTTGAACCAATTATCTTAGAAAGAAAAAAGAAGCTTCAGAAAAATTAATTTCTGAAACTCCCGTAAAAACTTTTTTATTATTTTCATAAAAAATTAGTTACCAAAATGTATTGAAACACAATCATAGACATGTCAGAATATGAAAACACGGAATTTAAAACTAAATTCTTAATGAAAATGGTGGTAATATATCCGTGAAGAAGGGTGATCTTATGCGTCAACAAATGCGTCATCAAAAGAAAAGTAAGAAACCATTAATTTTAACAATTATCATTTCACTCGTAGTATTGGTAGTTTTATGTATCGTTTTCTTTTTTCCATTGAATAATATGTTAAGAAATGTGACTGGTAATGATACGCCCAGTGACAAAGCCGTTAAATCGGAATTAGTTAAGAAAGTTAAGTCTCGTAAGACAGGTGATTCTAAAAAAGATGAGAAGATCGACCGTGCTGCCTCAATTTTAGGCAAGAAAAAAATGTCTGAAATTATGTCAGCTGCCGATAGTCAAGATAAGACGGCAACACTAATTGAAGACTCATCAGCTTTGACAAAAGAACAATCGCAAAAAGCCGCTCAAGAAATTTTTTCTAATGAAGAATATTCTGGTTTGAGAAATGCTATAAGTGAAGGTAATTGGTATCAAGCTTATCAGCAATATCAAAAACTTTCTAATAATGGTGAATTAACACAGTTACAGCAAGACATAAATCAGAAATAATAAAAAAAAGTGCAAATTAAAATTTGCACTTTTTTTATGAATTGAAATAAACTATCTAGTGATGGCATATTTCAAATGAATATTTTTAAGAATTTTTTGGGAATGAGGAGTTATCCTTATCGTCATTATCTGCATCATAGAAGAATGCTTGAATTGGGATGTTGTATTTATTATGAATTAGTAATATCTCTTTTTGAGTGAATCCTAAGTCATCGTTTTTTCTACGGATAGTAGATGTTGATTTGTCGAGAAGCTTAGCAATATCATTTTGCTTGATGTTTCTCAATGTAAAGTATGCTTTTAAATATTGATTGCTATACATAATAAATTCCCTTTTTTTAAGTTTTCCTTAATCAAGGACAAGAATATGGTAAACTAGAAATTCATTTTTTTCAATAACTTTTTTTGAAATATCCATATTTTAAGTTAAAATATCATATATGAAAGGTATAGGTTATATTTGACATATGATAACTATTGGAAAGTATTTGCGCAAAAAAAGACTTCTGAAGAATTTAACGCTACAACAAGTAGTTGACTCAACAAAATTAGAATACGGTTGTACGACATCAACGTCAGTTTTAAGTGCCATTGAGACGGATAAGAATAAAATCATCGATGGGGAACTTTTATTTGTACTATCCGATTTTTACGAAATTGATCTAAAAGAACTCCAAACGTTGATTCTTCAGAATTTAAAAGCTAAATAATTGAAAAAATATCTTCAACAATTTAGTTGTATTAGAAGATACTTTTATATAAATAAATCTATACTGTTTAATAATTAAATTAAAAAAGGTCAAAAACAAAATAAATTAAATTCTTGCTAAAGTGCGGTTGTAGTGTAAAAATTCCGTCCTCCGCAACAAGAAAATTTGGCTGGAACGCCATGGGCCGACTGGAAGCTAATGATTTTACACTTCGTGAAAAATCATGGATCTTCAAGCTCGGCCTTTACCTAAGCAATAAATTGCTAAGGTAAATCTCATGGCTGAGCCAATTTTCTTGTTGCTCCGGACTAAATCCTGCTTTGTTAATTAGTTATTGTAAAATTCAAATAATAAAATAAGAACGGTCCCTATTGAAGGATTCAAGTGTGTATGTCCTGAATAATAAATGGAGGCCGTTCTTTTAGTTAAGAGTCATAAATAGATAATGAAGAATGCTCACTTGTGTGGAGGTTAAATAAAAAGTTTATTTGCCAAAAGTTTGAAATATAAATCACAAGTGAAATAGTTCACATCTATAAAAATTTAGGTACAATAAAAGCAGAGGACTCGGATTATGTGAACGACATTACTGATATTGAGGGCAAAATATCTTTAATGAACGGATGATGACGTATGGAATACTGTGTAACTACCAAAAAAGATGACAGTTGGTATATCGGTACCGACCATTTCGACCTCTTCAAGGATGATAAAACTGAGGCCATAATGTTTCAAGGCAATGGTTATCTGGGCATAAGAGCGACCGCCGAAGAAAGAAATTTAAACGAAAGGCGGAATATGTTCGTGGCTGGGACGTTTGATGCATTCAACGATGAAGTCACGGAGCTTCCTAATTTACCCGATTTATTAAATATGGGAATTCAGATCAATCAACAGATATTCTCCTTGAGTATGGGGTTGATAGAAAATTACCATAAGCATCTCAACTTAAAGAACGGTGAGTTGATTAGGTCATTTGATTGGCTAATTAATGGCAATAGAATCAGTTTTAAGTTTTCACGTTTCGTTTCAATGAGTGATGTTCATCTGCTGGTCTCTAAATTGGAAATTTCTTCTGATCAGAGCGATTTGAAGATCACACTCAATTCAGGAATTGACGGTCAATATTCCAATAGTGGGACTCAACATTTAGTTGAGGGTGATAAGCGTCTATTTGAAGGTAAGATCCTACAATTACAGGAAAAAACACAACAGTCGAATATTGGACTAGCTTTTAATGTGTTGCAGAAAGCCTATATCAATAAGGAACAATTAGACGTTAAACCTAATATAGATATGGGACGTCGCCAAATTTTTGACGAGTATAATGTTGATTTAAATAAGGGTGATAAATTCACTTTTGTTAAATATGCCAATGTTTACACGACTATTGATAAAGATATTGAGCACGAGACTATTTCGGTAGCATCGATGGACGCAATTAAAAAATCTAGCATGATGACTTATAAGGAATTGTTGGATAAATCGACTAACGCCTGGAATATTAATGTGTGGCAACGTAGTTTGATCAGTATTGACTCTGATGACGTTGATCCACAAGTTGCAATTAACTTTGCTCGTTATCAATTAGCCGCTAATACTCCTAAGGATCCACGAATGAATATTGCAGCTAAAGGGTTGACTGGTGAAGGATACAAAGGTCATACGTTCTGGGATACAGAAATTTATATGTTGCCATACTTTACTTTCACAATGCCGGAAATGGCTCGTAACCTTTTGGAATATCGTTATTTGGGATTGGACGGTGCTAGAAGAAAAGCCAGAGACAACGATTACTGGGGAGCACAGTTCCCTTGGGAGTCAGCTTGGTCAACTGATGGTGAAATGACGCCACCTTGGGGTTCAGCTGATATCGTAACGGGTAAACCAATGCGTATCTTGTCAGGTTCTTTGGAGCAACATATTACAAGTGACGTTGTTATTGCTGTAATGCAGTATTTGGCAATTACTGAGGATCAAAAATTTGCCGAAGATATGGGATATGAGATTATTCTGGATGCCGCTAAATTCTGGGCAAGTCGTTTGGATTGGGACCCTGAGTATCACAAATTTATGATCGATGATGTAATTGGACCAGATGAGTATAAGGAACATATTGATAACAATGCGTTTACCAACTATACAGCTTTCTGGTGTATTCAAAAGGCAATTGCGGTCGTCGAATTATTAAGAAATTCTAATTCTGAAATTTATGACAGATTGAATTCGAAACTACATCTGGATGACGCTTATCAGGATTGGATTTCAAAAGTAGATTTGATTTTTCTACCAAAGCCAAACAAATCAGAGGTTATTCCAGAAGACGATTCGTATCTACAAAAGAAAATAGTCGATACCAATCAGTATCAATCTGATGGCGGTCATGCCAAAATTTTCAAAGATTATAACATTCAACAAATCAATGATTTACAAGTTACAAAGCAAGCGGATGTTTTACTATTGATCTTCTTGTTCGATGATCTATTCGGTGATGATATTAAGCTTGCCAATTGGAATTACTATGAACCTAAGACCACACACGATTCATCACTATCTTTCTCGACCCACAGTATTTTGGCTAGTGATTTGAATTTAGCTGATACAGCTTATGAGTATTTCGAAAAAGCTTGTGAAATTGATTTAGGGAGTGGCGTTGGAAAATCAGTTCAGGGGTTACATATGGCCTCAATTGGTGGTATTTGGAATATGGTTGTTGAAGGATTCGGTGGTGTTAGAGTTCTCGATGGGCAATTGAGAATTGAGCCACATCTTCCAAGCAAGTGGAACAGTTTGCATTTTGAAATTAACTGGCATCAAAGCCTGTTGAAGATAGATGTATATAAAGATACTTTCCAAATATCAGTTCTAGGAGACGCTATTACTTTTGTTAATCACAATGAGCTTTATCACGTTGCGGCTAATTCAAAAATAGTAATTCCCATATCGGTTGAAGTGAACGTAGAAGATTAAAAGGAAGTCTTATCAATTCTTTAAGAGTTGGTAAGGCTTTTTTATTTTGGGATATAAATGAGACATGGTAGATATCAACTGATGTGGTCTAGGGATGCCCGTCGGTAGTAGAAAATCTTTGGGCCACTGGGACGTGGTGGACACGGCTTGAAGCTAATAATTTTTCACTTCGCGAAAAATCATGGATCTCCAAGTCCGGTCTTCTGGTAACCTTGCTTTGCAAGCCAACCAGAACTTCACCACTGAGGGCCCACAGATTTTTTGTTTTCATATAATGACAGGTGAAATTAAGGAAAGAAATGTCTAAATATGTGGATATATGGGCATAGCTGAGTCCATTCATTGGAATACTATTTTTACTGTCTAACATATTAGGAAAGATATAAATAGAACAACACACTAGTCCGGAACAACAAGCCCGATTGGTCTCAGCCGTGAAATTCTACTTAGCGATTTATCGCTTAGTAGAAGACCTGTATTTGAGACAATTGTGGTTTTCAATTGACTCAAATCAGCGTCCACAGCGTTCCAGACCAATCGTGCTTGTTGTGGAGGCCGGCAATAGAAACGCACACCTTAAGTTCATTCAAATAATTTTTAGGACAATTTTATATTTTTTTGATTATTAAACCGCTTTCTATAATAGAATTGACTTAATAGTAAGAAGGAGGGCATTTTATGAAAAAGGTAGCAATTATTACAGGTATTTCTTCAGGAATGGGAAAAGCTGCGGCTTTGTACTTCAAAGAACAAGGCTTTGAGGTCTATGGTGGAGCTCGTCGAGTTGAGAGATTAGCGGATTTAAGTGAACAAGGCATTCATACACAGAGTTTGGATGTTACTGATGACATTTCTGTTCGTGCTTTGGTCGATCGTGCTATTAGTGAACAAGGACAAATTGATGTCTTGGTCAATAATGCTGGTTATGGTGAATTCGGTCCGATTGAAGAAGTTCCTATTGAGAATGCTAAAAAACAATTTGACGTTAATGTTTTTGGTGCGGCTCAGATTACGAAGCATGTTTTGCCACAAATGAGACGTCAGGGTTCTGGTAGAATTGTTAATATTTCCTCAGTTGGTTCTAATATTTATAGCCCTCTTGGTGGTTGGTACTACACAACTAAAGCCAGCTTGAATATGTGGAGTGATGTTTTGGATCAAGAGGTCAAACAATTTGGTGTTCGTTCAGTTATTGTGCAACCGGGATTAACTAAATCCGAATGGAGCAAGATTGCTTTTAAAAATGCTAAAAAGAATTTAGTTGAAGATTCTCCTTATGAAAATATGTTGGATAAAACTGAAGAGCTCTTTTCAAAAATTACATTTAGTGAAGCCACAGCCGAAGACTTGGCTAAAGTATTTTATCGTGCCGCAACTGATGACAGACCTAAACGTCGTTACTACCACTCAATTGTTGATCATGGGATGGTTTTAGTAGCCAGAACGATGCCGAATACTTATCGAGCAGTCTTGTCTAAAATGATGAAGGGGATTTAATATGGCATTTTTTGGATTCAAAGATATTGATAAATTATCAGAAGTTGATATGGCTATTTATCGGTATATCGTTGATCATGATGAACAGGTTCCTTTAATGAGAGTACGTGATTTAGCTCGGGGGGCTCATGTTTCTAATTCTTCAGTTATGCGGTTTATTCATAAAATTGGTTATAGTAGTTTCCCGGAATTTAAGGTTTCGTTTAAAAGTGAAAATCAAGATTTAATGCGGTCTAAAAGTGATGTGTTAAATATCATTGATAGAGGTGCGTTTCCTAATGATATTGAAAAAACAATTAAGTTAGTAGCTCATTTGATGCTTGATGCTGATAATATCGTGTTCTTTGGAATGGGTGGTTCTGGAGCAATTGCGGAATATGCTTCCAGACAGGCAGCGTCATTGGGATTTAATTCATATGCTGTTAAAGATCCTTTCTATCCATTGATTCAACAATTACACAATACTTCTAATAATGTCATCGTTACTTTGTCTGTTTCAGGACGAACTAGTGAGATTCTGGAAACCTTAAATAACTTTGTTAACAGTCCAGATACTATCTTAGTTAGTGTAACTGGGAACATCGAGAGTCCCATTGCCCGAATCGGGCGTTATGCACTTAGTTACAATATTCCAGAGACGAGGATTCATAAATACTACGATTTAACTAGTCAGGTACCCTGCGTTTATATTGTTGATGGATTATTAATGGAACTACATAATCAAGATGTTGGTCGTAAAATGGAATAGCGGAACGTGTTGTACCATAGCCGGAACATTATTCAATACATAGGCACAGAAATTCAAAACGCTTACAAAGTATTCACATTTTGTAAGCGTTTTTTTATACTGTATTTGTAATCAAATAAAGGGGGATTCAATATTATGATGAACAGTTTCAATGCGTTCATGGAAAAACACATTGTTCCGTTTGCTACTAAGTTAAACGAACAACGTCACATCGCAGCTATCCGTGATGCTTTCATGTAGACATTTCCAATCACAATGGCTGCTTCAATTGTTATTTTGATTAACAGTCTTATTTTTTCAAAACAAGGTTTCATTGCACAAATTTTATTCTTACCGAAATTTTTCCCACATTTGGAAGAAGCACAAAAGCTTCTTACTTCTGTAACTAATGGAACAATGAACATTATGTCGATTTTCATTGCGTACTTGGTTGCTAGAAATTTAGCCCATCATTTTAAGGCTGATGATATGTTAGTTGGTATGACTGGTATTGCAGTCTTTATGATTATGTACACACCATCAATTATCAAGGGTGGAGTTACATATTTACCAACAACATACATGGGTGCTCAAGGTTTGTTCGTTGCCATGATTTGTGGTGGCTTGGTTGGTGAATTCTTACCTAAGCTTACTAGAATTAAAAGACTTCAAATAAAAATGCCTGATATGGTACCACCAGCTGTTGCTCGTTCATTTAATGGTTTGATTCCAATTGTTATTGTTATCATGGTTGCTTCAATTGTAAATTATCTAATTCAATTGGTTGCACCACAAGGTATTAACGATATCATCTATAAATCAATCCAAACACCACTTACTCATATTGGTGTCAATATCTATGGTGTTATTATCATTGCTATTGTTCAAAACCTATTGTGGCTTGTTGGTATTCATGGTCCAAACACTTTGAATGCTTTGAGATCAATTATCTTTACTGAAGCAGATCTATCTAACCAAACATTTATTGCTTCTCATGGTGGTAGTACTGTCGGAGTTCCACATCCAGTTACTTGGGGAATTATGAACGATGTTTTTGCTAACATGGGTGGTTCTGGTATGACACTAGGTCTTATCATTGCAATTTTCTTAGTATCAAGAAGAAAAGATTACCGTGCTATTGCTAAATTAGCTTTTGTTCCTGGACTATTTAATATCAATGAACCTTTGATGTTTGGTCTACCAATTGTTTTGAACCCAATTATGGCTATTCCATTCGTATTAACACCTGTTGTTAATATTTTAGTTGGTTATCTTGTAACAATTGTATTGAAGTGGATGCCGACGCCGGCTATAGGTATGACGTGGACTACTCCAGGGCCTCTGATGCCATTCTTAGGAACTGGTGGTAATATAATTGGACTAATTATGGGATTTGTTTGTTTGGCAATTTCCGTAGCTATGTACTTCCCATTCGTATTGGCAGCTAATAAGATGGCTGTTCCTGACGATGATAAAGATGAAACTGAAAAAATTGAAAAAGGTGCCAAAGACGAAGATATTAATGGCACAGTAGAAGCTTAATTGTAAATGTATAACGATGATGTAACGCATTGAGGAGGAAAAATTTATGACATTAAAAGGAAAATCATTTCCAGACGGATTTTTGTGGGGTGGTGCAGTAGCTGCTCACCAATTAGAAGGTGGGTTTGATCAAGGAGGCAAAGGTATCAGTACAGCTGATGTAATGACTATTGGAGCCAACGGTGTACCAAGAAAAATTACTGATGGAATTGATCCTAACGAATTTTATCCTAATCACAACGCAATTGATTTTTATCATCGTTATCCTGAAGATATTAAATTATTCGCTGAAATGGGCTTCAAGTGTTTCAGAACGTCTATTGCTTGGACAAGAATTTTTCCAAATGGTGATGACGAACAGCCTAATGAAGCTGGATTAAAATTTTATGACGATATGTTTGATGAATTACATAAATATAACATTGAACCTGTAATTACTTTGTCTCACTTTGAAATGCCATATCACTTAGTTAAAAAGTATGGTGGCTGGCGTAGTCGGAAAGTAATCGACTTCTTTGTTAAATTTGCCACAGTAGTTTTCAAACGTTATAAAAATAAAGTTAAATATTGGATGACCTTTAACGAGATCAATAATCAAACTGATTATGAATCAACACACGCTTTATTCACTGATTCAGGAATCGTTCCTAAACCAGGCGAAAATAATGAAAAATTAATGTATCAAGCAGCTCACTATGAATTAGTTGCTAGTGCTGAAGCTGTCAAAATTGGACATGAAATCAATCCTGATTTCCAAATTGGCTGCATGATTGCGATGACTCCAATCTATCCACTTACATCTAAACCAGAAGATATTTTATTTGCTCAACGCGCGATGCAAACAAGATTCTGGTTCGCTGATGTTCACGTGAATGGCTTTTATCCACAATGGTTGTTGAATCATTTCCAAGAACGTGGTTTCGATTTGGATATGACTGACGATGATTTGCAAGTGTTAAGCCAAGGTAAAGTTGATTACATTGGTTTCAGTTACTACATGTCCTTTGCCGTTAAAGATACTGGCAAACTTGAATATAACGAGAGTCACGACCGTGTTAAGAATCCTTATGTTAAAGCTAGTGAGTGGGGCTGGCAAGTTGATCCAGTTGGTTTGAGATATGCTTTGAACTGGTTTAATGATCGTTATCACTTACCATTATTCATCGTTGAAAATGGACTTGGTGCAATTGATAAGAAGACTAGTGACAATAAGGTCCACGATGATTATCGTATCGACTACATGACTGATCATATTCGCGCAATGAAACAAGCAGTCCTAAAAGATGGCGTTAACTTAATCGGTTATACACCTTGGGGATGCATTGATTTGGTTGCCGCAAGTACCGGTCAGATGTCTAAACGCTATGGTATGATTTACGTTGATGAAAACGATGACGGAACAGGTAGCTTGAATCGTTATAAGAAAGACTCATTCTATTGGTTTCAAGATGTCATCAAAACCAATGGTGCGGAGATAGATTAAGATGAAAAATTATGTAGGTTTAGATATTGGTGGAACTTCAGTCAAATATGGTCTAGTTGATGAAAATGGAGTTGTATCCAATAAAGGACATTTTAAAACTAAAGTTGATGATCAAGCTGGCTTATTGGATGACTTGGTGACAGCTGTTAAAGAAATTCAAGCGGTTGATAAAGATGTCTTAGGTATTGGTGTCAGTATGCCTGGTGTTGTCCAAGCAGATGGTTTTCTAACAACTTCTGGAGCCGTAACCTGTTTTACAGGAATCAATTTAGCTCAACTGTTAGAAGAAAAGACAGGACTACCTGCCAAAATTGAAAATGATGCTAACGCCGCAGCGATTGCTGAAAAATGGATCGGTTCAGCTCAAGGGATTCATGACTATATTGGTTTAGTTTTAGGAACTGGCGTCGGTGGTGCCTTGATTATTAATGATCAGATCTATCGTGGCGCTCATGCTCGTTCTGGTGAATTTGGTTGGATGATTGTTGAAGATGATGACATTGACGTTGAAATGGGGAGTTTAAACTTCCGTGGTGCAACTGTTATCGGTTTAATCAGACGCTACAATCAATTCAGTAGTCAACCAGTTGAAGATGCCCGTTTGATTTTCAAACGTGCTGACGCTGGTGAAGTTTTGGCTCAGAATGTTTTGAAGAGTTACTATCACAGTTTGGCAAAGGGAATCATTAACTTAGAAGTTTCCTTTGATCCCGCAACAGTGATTGTTGGTGGAGGTATCAGTGCCAATACTGAATTTATCGATAATTTGAATAAGACTATCGAAGAAGTCAGAGCTACACATAATAGTATTAAAGATATAGATTTACCACTAGTTAAAGCAGCTAAGTTGAAGAACGATGCTGGGATGATTGGTGCAGTTTATCAATTAATACACGCTTAAAAAGTCAAATGGTTCGCCCCCGTGAAGACTAGATATACGTGTAATAAAAAACAGGAATCCTGTATATAGATTCCTGTTTTTTTATACGATACGTATATTTAATTTCAAATGTAAATGCTATCAATAATAAATAAAAATGATAATCTTTGGTCGTATCAAAGAATAATTAGGTATTTATTATTGAATAGGGGTGAGATTATGAAAACTTGGTTTAACGACAAAGTTATGCCAGGTATGTTGAAATTTGTAAATACCCGTGTCATGACTGCCATCAAAAATGGTATGTTAATTTCTTTACCATTCATTATGATTGGCTCAATTTTTTTGCTGTTGAGTTCGTTCCCAGTTAAAGCAGTTGCTGACTGGATGAACAAAACAGGTTTAACACCATATTGGACGCAAGCTTATAATGCTTCATTTGGTGTTATGGCAATTTTTGCCGTTGTCGGCATTGCTTATAGTTGGGTAAAGGATGCTGGATTTGAACCACTGCCAGCGGGGATGACTGCATTGGTTAGTTTCCTTTTGATTATGCATCCAACAACTCCAGTATTGAACGGTACAAAAACTGTTATTTCTGCTAACCAAGCTCCAACAATGCTAGGCGGCTTTATCGATAGAACTTGGCTGGGTGGTCAAGGTATGATTGCTGCTCTAATTGTGGGATTGTTAACAGGTTGGATCTACTCTTGGTTTTTAAGACATCATATAACGATTAAATTGCCTGATTCCGTACCACCTGCAGTTGCCGATTCATTTATCGCTTTGATTCCAGCATTTGCAATTGTGTGTGGTTTTCTAATTATTTATATTATCTTTGATTTAGTAGCACATCAAACAGCAACACAATGGATCTATACAACGATTCAAACACCTTTACAAGGAATAACCGACTCAGCCGGTGGTGTCTTCTTAGTTGGTATTTTGGTGCCATTCCTATGGTTCTTTGGAGTTCACGGTTCTACTATTGTCGGTAGTATCATGGGACCATTACTACAAGCTAATGCTTTACAAAATGCTCAAATTTTCAAAGCTCATGGGGTTGTGACTCAAGCTTTAGGTGGACACATTTTTACACAATCATTGATGGACCAATTTGGTACCGTAACAGGTGCCGGGATGACCTTTGGATTGGCAATCTATATTTTGTTCTTTGCAAAATCAGTTCAACTGAAGAGTATTGGTAAATTAGCTATTGTGCCAGCAATATTCAATATTAATGAGCCAATCCTCTTTGGTTTACCAGTTGTTTTGAATCCGATTATGCTATTACCATTCATGTTCATGCCAACATTCTCCATGCTTTCAACGTACTTCTTGATTAAAATCGGAGTACTACCATATTTGAATGGTGTTCAAGTACCATGGACCACACCACCAATTGTTTCAGGATTCTTAGTAGGTGGCTGGAAAGTTATGATTTGGCAAGCTATTATTATCGCTGCTTCATTCTTTGTTTACTATCCATTTGTTCATAAACAGGATGAAATTCTTTATAAACAAGAACAAGCTGGAGCTAGTGCTAAGGCCTAATTTTAAAAGAAAATGAAAATAACAGTCACTAAAACAAAATTGTTTTAGCGACTGTTATTTTTTAACCTAAAGCTTGTTCAGCTTGTTTTGCTTGTACACGTTCACTTATCTTC
The DNA here is from genome assembly GCA_019116025.1 of Candidatus Companilactobacillus pullicola. GTDB lineage: Bacteria > Bacillota > Bacilli > Lactobacillales > Lactobacillaceae > Companilactobacillus > Companilactobacillus pullicola. The sequence goes on from DXCM01000094.1 coordinate 25,418, forward strand.
ATAAATGGTAGGTAGAAGAATACACCAACTACGATTATAAGTATTTGAACTAGAACGGCTCGCCAATCACCAGCGGTAGCTAGATATGCTGATAATAGTGGTGGGGTAGTCCAAGGAACCATTACGACGACTCGATTCATGAATCCAATTGCAGTAAAGAAGTAAGCAATTAGAACACCAATAACTGGAGTTAAAACAAAAGGAATCATCATAGGAATATTGAAGACGATAGGATATCCAAAGATAACTGGTTCATTGATGTTGAATAGTCCTGGGGCAATAGCTAATTTGCCTAATTCTCTACCTGATTTTTGCTTGGAGAATAAGAAAATAGCAATTAGTAAACAGATTGTTGAACCAGTTCCACCCATCATTCCGAAAGTATCACGGAAGGTATTAGTTAAAATGTAAGGTGCTTGATGTCCGGCGGCAAAAGCGGCTGTATTTTTGTTCATGTTGATCAACAAAACAGGATCAAGCAAAGTACCATTAATAACAGTTTGATGAATACCAAGTGTGAATAGGAAGTTACCAATCGAGTAGATGAATAACATTCCGAAAAGACTAGTATTAACTTTTCTGAGTGGTTCTTGAATAAGGTTAGTAATTAATGTGACAAGATCAGTATTTCCGAAAACGGCTAGTAAGGCTGCGATTAAAGCAAATAAACTGGCTGTTAAAATAGCGGGAATTAAAGAATTAAATGATGCTGACACAGCAGGTGGGATGTTATCACCTAGGTTGATTTGTAGATGTTTAACATTTGATAATTTAATAAATACTTCAGTAGCTAAAAGTCCAACGATGATACCACTGAACATACCTGTTGTTCCTAAATTACTGAATGAAAGCATGCCAGAAACATCGACAGCTTTTTTGGCACCATCAGGAATTACACTCAATGAAAGAGGCATGGTCATGATTAAACTGGCTAGTGAAATAATAGCAGCAGCGATAGGGTTACTATAATTCTTATTACGTGCCAAACAGAATCCGATTGCAGGGGCTAACATTAGTCCGGCAATATTTAAAGTACCATTGGAAATTAGATTTCCCCAAACTTGTAAGTTAGCTAGTGTATCACCACTGGCTACTTTGGGGAAGACAACGTTATTAATTAAAACTCCAACACCAGCAAGGATGAAGAGAGGCATAATAACGGCAAAAGCGTCACGCAAGGATCTTAAGTGAACTTCAGACCCAATACGTGCAGATACAGAGGCAAATTTATCAAAGAATTTTTGACCTTTGCTTTTACTAGCATCCATTTTGATCACTCCATTCTATAGAATATTTCCATTTGATTTGATAACTTCTTTAAACCAGTTGAAACTCTTCTTAGGAACACGTTTCATATCTCTAAGGTCATGATTACCACGGTTTACGTATACCATTCCGTAACGTTTTTCCATGTTTCCTTGAGAACTAGGGATATCGATCAAGCCCCAGCCAAGATAACCCATGACATCAACACCATCGATACTTACGGCATCTTTCATAGCTTGAATGTGATCACGGTGATATTTAATACGGTAATCATCATTAATAGGATTCTTGCCGTCCCATTTTTCACTAACACCAATTCCGTTTTCAATTGGGAAAAGTGGAAGGTGTGTTTCATTAGAAATAGTAGTTAGCACAGTTCTGAAGCCTAACGGATCAATTTGCCAATCCCATTCGTTAGTTAAGAGGTATGGATTAGGTTTGTGTCCTTCGATACTGTAAAAATTAGGACAAGTATTTATAGGAATTAAAGTACTGTCGATAGTTGAAGTTGAATAATAGCTGAAACTAATAAAATCACTCTTAGTATGAGAAACAATTTCCATTTCCTTAGGATCTAAGATGTCGTCAAGTTGATTCAATTTCATGTAGTGAATAACTTCATCGGAATATTTTCCTTCAGTAAATAAACGAATTAAATTGTTATCTGCAAATTCTAAGAATTTACGTGTGGCAGCAACATCAGTAGGTAGTGCCGTTGCAGGGTAAACTTCTTGATAAGCTAGCATGCCACCAATTTGTGTATTTGGATAATTTTCATGAACTTCATTAGCAATGGCAGCGTGGCAAAGGAATACGTGTTGTTGAATTTGATATAAGTCTCTGATTGAATTGTCACCTTTGTAACCACTGATCTTGAAAGCTTCAGGAACACTGTAAAGATTTTGTTCGTTAAAAGTGATCCAGTATTTAACTTTGTTACCAAAACGTTTAAGCATTTCTTTTCCGTAACGAATGAAAGCATCGACTACGTGTTGACTGACAAAACCGTTATACTTTTCAGCCAGGTGTAGTGGCATATCGAAATGATATAAACAGATCATCGGTTCAATGTCATTAGCAAGTAATTCATCAATTAAATCATCGTAAAATTTAATTCCTTCTTCGTTGAATTCGCCATCACCATCAGGATTAACACGGCTCCAAGAGATTTGGAATCTGTAACAGTTCATACCCATATCTTTCATCAATTTGATATCTTCTGGGTAACGATGATATTCATCGATAGCCACTTTCCAGTCTGAAGCATCATCAGTAGCCTTGCGAATATCGTAAACTGATTTACCTTTACCGCCTTCGTTATAGGCACCTTCAGTTTGCATACTAGAAGTTGAGTTACCCCATAAAAAGTCTTTTCTTAATTCATTCATAAAAATATCCTCCCTTTACAACACGAATTGTACTCGCTTACATATAACTTGTAAACCCAAATTTATAAATTGAGTTATCACGTTTTCAAATAAGTAAAACACAGGTATTATATGTTTATAGATAAAATTGAGGTTAAAGAACTATGTCAAAATACGAGGAAATAGCTAACGATATCATAGAGAAAATCAGATCTGGAGCTTACAAGTCAGGGAATCCACTTCCTGATCAAAAAACCATGGCAACAGAATATTCAACCAGCCGAATGACATTACAAAAATCTTTAGCAATACTAAAAACTAAAGGTTATGTTTATAGTCAACAAGGCTCAGCAACTTATGTGAAGAACAACGCTGACAGTATCGCTAATATGGACATTGGCGTGGATCAATATGTTGGTACTTCCAGTCTTTTAGGTAAGGACCACAAAGTAGTCAGTAAGATAATCGAATTTAATTTGAGGTATCCGAGCGATGATGAAAAAGAAGATTTAAAAATTTCAGAGACCGATGCGGTTTATGACATAAAAAGATTACGATTAGTGGACGGAAAACCATATGCGTTGGAATTTACCAAAATGCCAGTAAATGTTATTCCTGGAGTTAATAGTGATGTTTTACATAAATCAATTTATGGCTATGTCCAGAAAGATCTGAAATTGAAGATTGGTGCGGCAGACAGAACCATTATGGCTAAAAAACCAGATGCCGAGGATGTTAAGTATTTAAAGATTAATAAGACAGATCCAATTTTGAATGTAAGCCAGATAGTTTATCTGGACGACGGAACACCATTTGAAAAATCATCAACAGATAGACCGTACGATACAGGTGGGTATCGAGTTTTCCTTTCACATAAAAGTGATATTTAAAATAAAAGAGTGTTCATATTATCACCAATTCAAATGTTGGATGATAATATGAACACTCTTTTTTAATAGTCAAAGTACTATTTGGTTTGACCTAAGGATGTCGTCGGTAGTAGAAAATCTGTGGGCCGCTGGAACGTGGTGGACACGACTTGAAGCTAATAATTTTGCACTTCGCGCAAAATCATGGATCTCCAAGCTCGGTCTTCTACTAACCTTGCTTCGCAAGCTAAGTAGAATTGCACCATTGAGGGCCCACAGATTTTCTACTACTGACTGTATTTCTGATTTTATTGTTATTAGTTAAGGTTGCAGTATTTGGATAGTTTTATGTAATCAAGTAAGGATTATAAGTTCTAGTCTAAAAAATAATAGTATTTATTAAATATATGAGCTCGTCTAAAAATTATAGTGAATATTATTTTTACTATCTAGTATTTAAAGGCGTACAAACGAAAGAAGCACTCTATAGTCCGGAGCAAAAATTTGGAATGCGTTCAGCTATGAGATCATTGTTACCGGCTATGCCGGTTACAATGAGGCCGACTTCGAAGATCCATTATTTTGCACGAAGTGTAAAATAATTAGCTCCGAATCGCGCCCATAGCGTTCCAACAGCATTCCCAATTTTTGTGGAGGACGGCATCCTAAGCAACCCCCCTTATCTAAGAATTTCTTATTTTAACCTTAATGAATCATCAAGACCATACCCCCGTTGCGATGCTATAACTTAACTATGCTTTTCAGCAGCAAAGAAATAATCGCAATAGAGGTGAACTCTTGGCAACTAAGAAGAAAAAGAAATACTTATATGAAGTCGATTTAATGCGAGTTCTCTTTATCGGCGGAGTTTTACTTAACCATACAACGACAGCTTTTAAAAATAATGTCGGTGATGGCTCAGGTAGTCAAATCTTTATCGAAGCAACACATTTGATGCTTCATTTTACCAGAATGGGTTTCATGTTTATGACCGGACTCGTTTTGGTACTAAATTACTATAATCGTGATAATCATTGGTTACACTTTTGGAAAAAACGTTATATCAGCGTCGGAATACCGTACATTGGTTGGAATGCAATCCTGATGTGGTTTGCCACCGTTACGGCAGGCGTAGCGATAAGTTGGCCGGATTATTATAAAAATTTAATTGATGCCATCATTCATGGTAACAAATATTACATGTACTACATTTTAGTGACATTCCAGTTATACCTAATTTTCCCATTGATAGTTTACATGTTCAAAAAATTGCCTAAGCACCACACCGCTATTTTGGTAACGAGTGCAATCGTGCAATTACTACTAGTGATAGGGATTAAGTATTGGTTGCCAGGTGTTGACCGTGACAGTTGGTGGTATTTATTCAGAGCTTACGGAATGAACGTTTTAGTTTACCAATTCTACTTCATAGCTGGGGCTTTCGTAGCTATCCACTATGATCAAGTTGATAAGTTTATTGAGAAAAATCATCGGGTGATCGGCTGGTCAACTTTGGTTATGGCAATTGGGACGGTGTTCTTATTCTTTGGTAATCAAAATATTTTGAAACTAAGTATGAGTGCCACGGAATCAATTCACCAACCATTTATCTTTATCTACGATACTTTCATGATTGCCTTTGTTTTCTGGATCGGACGACAGTACGCCCATGCTCGAAACAATGGGTTGCCGAAGATAATTGACCGAGCAGTAAGCAATATGGCTAAAGTATCTTTTGGGATTTATCTAGTTCAGACGATTCCCATTACATTGCTATATGGCATTCTCAGCGTGATAAAGGTACCTTCAATCGTCATGTTGTTGTTATTGCCATTAGGATACGCATTTGTACTAGGCGGAGCCTTTCTTATCTCATGGTTCTGCTACAAAGTTCCTCCATTTGGAATACTAATCGGACGCCCGCAGTGGCACCTAACAAAAGGAGTTAAAAAATATGTCAGAAATAACGAATCTATTAAACAAACAGTTAAAGAATAATAAAAAT
>DXCM01000095.1 GCA_019116025.1 Candidatus Companilactobacillus pullicola
AGATTTCATTTTCATCTTGGCAAATATACCCAACATTTCTAATAGTTTTAATCAAATTATCGTTACCGGAGGAACGTAGTTTCTTACGAAGATTACTCATATAAACTTCGACTACAGTAATTGAAGTATCAGAATCGAATCCCCAGATACGTTCGAAAATCTGATCTTTGGTTAAAATCGTATTTTTATTTTGTAATAAATAAACAAGTAAGTCATATTCTTTACCGTTTAATTCGACTTTTTCATTGTTGACCAAAATTTCGTGATTATTCAAATTTACTTCTAAGTTATTAATTTTGATGATTGAATCGTCATTTAAAGCACCACTTCTTTTTAGCAAAGCTTTGACACGAACTAATAATTCCTCACGGTGAAATGGTTTAGTTAAATAATCGTCGGCCCCTAGATTGAAACCATGAACTTTATCATCTAGTTCAGCTTTGGCAGTCAAAATCAAAACGGGGGTACTGATACCGGCGTCTCTAACATTTTTTAATACATCATAGCCGTTCATCTCGGGCAACATGATATCTAAGATGATCAGATCATAAACGTCTTCAATAGCGGCAAACTTTCCACTAAGTCCGTCACTTTCAATATCAACTTCAGAAAAATCTGACAAGAAAGTAGCAATGTTATTTGCCAGGTTCTCATCATCTTCCACTACTAAAATCCTAATATTATTTGACATAGAGATCTCCTTTTATAAATTCTACAAATAATTATAAAGCATAAATTCTAATTTAAGCTTAATTTAAGTTAGTTTGTCTAATCTTGTTCCTGTCGTTAAGAAAGGAATTAAGCAGATGAAAAATTTACAACCGATTTTATTATCGCTTCTAGTTTATTCGGTCATTTGTTTTTTAATCAACATAGCTTTTTAAAGATAGGAGAGATAGATGATGGAATCAAAAGAATCTAGTCGTGTTCAAAAAAATGAACATAACGGCTATCTACATAAATTGAGAAATATTAAATATGACCATTGGTTGATTGCTATTTTAATTTTAGCAGCCTTCTTGTATGCCTGGAATATCTGGGAAGCAGGTGAAGCCAATAATTTCTATACAGCAGCGATCGTTAGTATGACTAAGAGTTTTAAGAACTTTTGGTATGCCAGTTTCGACCCGGCAGGTTTTATTACAGTTGATAAGCCACCGGTAGCGTTATGGTTCATGACCATTAGTGCCAAAATTTTTGGCGTTCATGGTTGGAGTGTCGTGTTACCGTCAATTTTATTTGGAATTGGATCGGTATACCTCATTTACAATATGGTTCAAAAACGTTTTGGTAAGGTTCCAGCCCGTTTAGCCGCTCTGATTATGACCTTAACACCGATTGTCGTAGCGGACTCAAGAACTAATAATATGGATGCCACATTGGTGTTCTTCTTATTACTTTCGGTTTGGTTCGTTCAAAAGGCGGTAATGAATAAGCAACAACGATATCTTTGGATTGGTTTTGCTTTAATCGGCTTTTCTTTCAATATTAAAATGTTACAAGCTTTCATGATTTTACCAGCACTCTATTTGTATTATTGGATTGCTAGTGACGTTAAATGGAAAAAGAAATTGGTCCATTTATCAATAGCCACAGTTTTCTTAGCTATTTTTACATTAATTTGGCCTCTGTCAGTCGATATGACTAATTCGAATAGTCGTCCCTATGAAGGTGGCTCGGAAACTAACTCAGCTTTGGAATTAGCTTTTGGTTATAACGGAACCCAAAGATTATTAGGACAAACTACTGGTACAGGTGGAGCGTTCCCAGGGATGTCTAGCTCTAAAAAGAGTAGTAAATCTATGACTCCACCAAGTGGATCTAAGAGTAAAAAGATGGGCAATCCTCCATCTAATTCAAGTAAGTCTAATGGTGCCCCTGAGATTCCAACTGGAGGTCAAGGACAACCTGGTGGAAATAGTCAAAAAGGTGGTGGAGCAGGTACTGGTGGTGCCGGCGGCGGTGCTTTCAATATTGGTACTGCTGGACCACTTAGATTATTCCAGAAAGAATTAGGGCCACAAATTAGTTGGTTATTACTGATAGCCTTGTTTGGTTTAATTTCCAGTTTTGCCTACTATCGTGGTTCAAAGATGAAGAAATGGTACTCCCTCAATCCGCAAAGAAAAGAGCTTTGGCTTTGGGTAGGTTGGTTAGTTCCAGTAGCTGGATTCTTCTCAGTTGCTAGTTTCTTCCATCCTTATTACACAATTATGTTAGCTCCAGCTATTGCTGTTTTAGCCGGAATTGGAATTTACACTATGGTTCAACAGTGGCGTGAGAAATCACTTTGGGCAATGCTTTTACCATTGTCGATTCTTTCAACAAGTATTTTACAGGCTTGGTATTTAACTGATTATTATCCAACTTTGTCATGGATCTTGTTGATTGCTGGAATTATTATTTCGATTCCACTATTCGTGCTTCCTTGGATTGCTATTAAATTGAAGAATAAACGTATTTGGCCAACAATTGCCTTAATTTTAATTATGTTGGCACCTAGTTATTGGTCATTGACACCAACTTTGGCTGGTTCTAGTGATGGTATACCTAGTGCAGGTCCATCATTATTATCGAGTGCCGGCGGTGGTGGCGGTATGGGAAATTCTCAAACCGACTCGACCTTGCTTAAGTATTTGGAAAAACATCAAGGTAATGCTGAATATCTTTTTGCTACAGACGATTCTAGTACTGCTGCACCTTATATCATTGCAACCGGTAAGGCTGTTATGGCAATGGGTGGATTCAACGGTACTGATAAGGCTATTACATTGAAGCAATTTAAGAAGTTAGTCAAAGAAGGTAAAGTGAAGTATTACTATTCTGGTGGCAAGACCGGCGGTTCTAATACTGAAATTGTCAACTGGATCAAGAAACATGCTAAGAAGGTTAAGTTAAGCAGTTCAAGCAATAGTCAAATTGCATCTAGTTCTGTAACTGTAGCTTCAAAAACAGAAGGCAGCGCACCAAGTTCTAACGGTGGTAATCCTGGTTCAGGGCAAGGTGGTATGCCTAGTGGTAAAGCACCTTCTGGACAAACGGGATCTACTCCACCAAGTGGTTCGAAACCAAGTAAAAAGCCATCAGGTACAAAGAATACAGCACCTAATGGTAATAGTGGCGCACCAAGTGGTATGAAGAAGCCAACAGGTAAGAAGAAATTAACGAAGAAACAATTAAAGAAAATGAAGAAATCAAGTAAATCAAGCGGTCCATCTATGGGCGGCGGTATGGGTGGCCCTGGTCAATCAGGTACCTTATATGATTTATCAAGTATTTATAAGTAAATTAGAAAGGAATGATTGGCGATGGATCAATTAATATCAATAGTATTACCAGTTTTCAATGAAGAGGCCGGAATTCAGGTCACCATTGATACATTACTTAATTACATCGAGCAACAAGAAGAACGATATGAACTAATTTTTGTCGATGATGGTTCAAAAGATAAATCGGTTCCAATCATTAAACGAGCACTAGCTCAGAATGACAGTATTAAATTGGTTGAATTCTCACGTAACTTTGGGCATCAGATAGCTATTACGGCCGGTCTGAATTATGCCAAAGGTGATGCAGTTGTGGTCATGGATGCCGATCTGCAAGATCCTCCTGAAGTTATTCCCCAAATGATTGAAAAATGGCATGAAGGCTATGAAATTGTTTATGGTAAAAGGATGCAACGTGATGGCGAGACTGTCTTTAAGAAGTTTACTGCTAAGATGTTCTATCGTACCTTTAGAAAATTAGCTACAATTGATATGCCTTTGGATACGGGTGATTTTCGACTGATGGATCGTAAAGCAGTCAATCAATTGATGAAGCTGCATGAGAAAGATCCATTCGTAAGAGGACAGGTCACTTGGATCGGCTTTAAGCAGACTAGTGTTAAATATCATCGTCAGGAGAGAATTGCCGGAGAGACGAAATATCCACTTTCTAAGATGATTAAATTAGCATTAGATGGAATTACATCTTTTTCGATGAAACCATTACAATTTGTCAATATTTTCTCGGTCGTACCTCTAGTAAGTAGTGTTTTTTATCTAGGTTATTTGATAGCTAGTCGAAATTATAATGCTGCATCAGTTGGAGTAACTATTCTGTTATTTAGTTTAGGATTATTGATGCTATCCATTGGTATACTAGGCAGTTATCTCGGTCGTGTTTTGGATCAAGTCAACGATCGTCCTAGATATATTGTCAGTAAGACTGAAGGTTTTGAAGAGAGAAATAATGGGATTCATAAATTCAATGCACGACAAATCAATAACTGATCTTTAAAATTAAAAAGTTTTCATACTGTTTAATTAAGATAGAATGTGTTACAGTAATGGTAAATTTGATAAGTTGAAAGTTGTTTGATGGACAACTTTCGCATCAAATTGAACATGAACTATCCCATTCATAAAAAAGAAGCTGACGAACACCCAGTCGTCAGCCTCTTTTTTTGTCTATTGATATGTTTTTAGTAAACGTCACCGTTGTAGATTGAGTTCTTTACAATGACATAGTCAACTTTTCTTAGTGATTCAAGATCTTTACCACCACCATATGATATGGAAGATTGTAGATCCTGTTGCATTTCAGTCAAAGTATCCATTATCTTACCTTTATATGGAACAAGCATTCTTTTACCTTCGACATTTTTGTATTCGCCTTTTTGGTATTGGGATGCTGATCCAAAGTAAGCCTTATACTTTTGACCATCTTGTTCGATAACTTTACCAGGTGATTCTTCATGACCAGCAAGTAGGGAACCAATCATGACCATGCTAGCACCGAAACGAATTGACTTGGCAATATCGCCATCATTTCTAACACCACCGTCAGCGATGATGGGTTTACTAGCAGCTTTGGCACATAATCTGATAGCAGCTAATTGCCAACCACCAGTACCAAAACCAGTTTTTAATTTAGTGATACAAACTTTACCAGGTCCAATACCAACTTTAGTAGCATCAGCTCCGGCATTTTCTAATTCTCTAACAGCTTCAGGAGTACCAACGTTACCGGCAATTAAGAAACTTTCAGGAATATTTTGTTTGATATATTTAATCATTTTAATGACACGATCACTGTGACCATGTGCAACGTCAATCGTAATATAGTCAGGAGTTAGGTTTTGAGCTGTTAATTGGTCAATAAATTTGAATTCGTCTTCCTTTATACCAACACTGATAGAAGTAAAGAGACCTTTTTGTTGCATGTCCTTTATAAAATCAATTCTAGTTTCGGGTTCAAAACGATGCATAATGTAAAAGTAACCATTTTCAGCTAACTTTTCAGCCAATTTTTCATCCAGGATAGTTTGCATGTTAGCTGGAACTACTGGAATCTTAAAAGTTTTAGGTCCAAATTGTATACTTGTATCACATTCTGAACGACTGTCCACGATACATTTGTTCGGTATTAGTTGAATATCTTCATAGTCAAAAACTTGCATTTATTATTCACTCCATTAATGACGAACAATTATTATTTTTATATTCAATTTCGTTCGCATATATAATTTAACTGGTTATGGGTCAGATGTCAAATATATTCTTCGGCTAATTCGGGTTATTGTGATAGAATTTTCATATACAAAAGAATTTGTATATTGTTAGTTAGTATTTTTTTAATAATATGTTGATAAATAATTGACAGTGAAACCTGTAATTGGTATTATCATCATATTATTAATTAAACCTTATATTAATAACGTTTATTAGAAGTCTACAAAAAATTGGTATATACAATAGGAGTGGCTAAAAATGCAACATTATACTGCAGAAGATATTACAAAAATGGTAAAAGATGAAAACGTTGAGTTTATTTGTTTAATGTTTACAGATATCAACGGTATCATCAAAAATGTTGAAGTTCCTGTATCCCAACTGGATAAGGTATTAGCAAACAAGATTACTTTTGATGGTTCATCAATTGATGGATTTACTCGTATTGAAGAAAGTGATATGTTACTACATCCAGATCTATCAACATGGTTGATTTTCCCATGGGGTGAAGAACACGGTAAGGTAGCACGTTTGATCTGTGATATTTACAAATCAGATGGCACACCATTTGAAGGTGACCCTCGTGTTAACCTCAAACGTATTATTAGTAAGATGAAAAAGATGGGTTACACTAATTTCAATATTGGTTCAGAACCCGAATTCTTCCTATTCAATCGTGATGAACAAGGTAATCCTACATTACATCTAAACGATGACGGTAGTTACTTTGACTTTTCACCAGTTGATCTAGGTGTTAACGTTCGTAAAGATATTGTTCTTGTTCTTGAAAAGATGGGCTTTGAAGTTGAAGCTAGTCACCATGAAGTTGCTCCCGGACAACAAGAAATTGATTTCAAGTATCAAGATGCTTTGTCAGCTGCAGATAGCATTGAGACATTTAAATTAGTTGTTAAAACAATTGCTAGAAAGAATAATTTATACGCAACATTTATGCCAAAACCAGTTCAAGGTATTAATGGTTCAGGTATGCACATCAATATGTCATTATTTAAAGATGATACAAATATCTTTGATGATGCTAATGATATGTTATCCGATACAGCTAAAGAATTTATGAGTGGCGTTTTAAAACACGCTCGTGCTTTGACTGCTGTTAATAATCCAACTGTTAACTCATATAAACGTTTAGTTCCAGGCTTTGAAGCTCCAACATATATTGCTTGGGCAAGTAAGAACCGTTCACCATTGATCCGAGTACCAGCTGCATCAGGTAAGTCAAAACGTATTGAAATTAGAAGTGTGGACCCAACAACAAATCCATACCTATCAATTGCATGTATTCTAGATGCTGGATTAGATGGTATTAAAAATAATTACGCACTAATGCCAGAAGTTAAAGATAATATTTATCATATGAGTGATGATGAACGTCGTAAGGAAGGTATCGTTGATTTACCTTCAACATTGCACAATGCTTTAAAGGCATTACGTAAAGACGAATATGTTCAACAATCACTTGGTAAGGATCTAACAAATAGTTTGTTTGCTGCTAAGAATGCCGAATGGGCAAGATATCAACAAACAGTTTCCCAATGGGAAAGAGATACTTACATGTCACAATATTAAATTACGAAATCAAATTAGATAAATATTTCTAGTTTGAATTATTGATACTGAAAAGACGTTCATATTAACCAATGTGTGGTTAATGTGAACGTCTTTTTTGTTTGAAAACTGAATATATTAACTGTTGTGGTGGAAGGATGTCGTCGAAAGTAGAAAATCTGTGAGCCACTGGAACGTAGTGGACACGGCTTGAAGCTAATGATTTTGCACTTTGTGCAAAATCATGGATCTCCAAGTCCGGTCTTCTGGTAACCTTGCTTCGCAAGCTAACCAGAATATCACCACTGAGGGCTCACAGATTTTCTACTACCGACTGTATTTCTGGTTCTATTATTATTTACTAAAATCGCAGTATTTGAATAGATTTACGTAAGTAATTAGATAAGTTTTATGAATTTTGTTATAAGAAAAAGATAGAAATATATGAGTATATCCAAAATTTTTTAGTGAATGTTATTTTACACTATCCAATATATTAAGAAATATGCAAATAGAATAGGATATTAGTCCGGAACAAAAATTGGGAATGCGTTCAGCTATGAAATCATTGTAACCGGCTATGCCGGTTACAATGAGGCCGACTTCGAAGATCCATTATTTTGCACGAAGTGTAAAATAATTAGCTCCAAATCGTGCCCATAGCGTTCTGCTATAGTCCCACTATGGTTGACATTTTAAATACTATAAATTCATATTCTCAGCCATGGAGGGATTTTATGCCGAAATACACATCAGATCAAAAGGTAAAATTAGTT
>DXCM01000096.1 GCA_019116025.1 Candidatus Companilactobacillus pullicola
TACATGTGTGTCTCGTTATTCAAACCCTTATGCAAAAAAATATAAATTATTATTTAAAATAACTTTTCTCTATTCTGATTGGTATAAATTTCCCGTCCTCCGCAGAAATTGGGAATGCTGTTGGAACGCTATGGGCGCGATTCGGAGCTAATTATTTTTCACTCCGTGCAAAATAATGGATCTTCGAAGTCGGCCTCATTGTAAATGGCAAAGCCATTAACAATGATTTCATAGCTGAACGCATTCCCAATTTCTACTCCGGACTAAAGAGTACTTCTATTGTTTGATTTGAGAAAAAATATTTAATCCAATGCTCTTTCCGCTTTAAAGATTACCTTTAAATTAAAAGAAATATCTACATAACCATAGCTTTCACCTAAATTTACATAAAACCAAATACCATTCAAATCCTACAATTTTAGAAATAATAATAGAACCAGAAATATAGTCGGTGGTTGAAAATCTGTGGGCCCTCAGTGGTGAAATTGTACTTAACTTGCGAAAGCAAGGTTAGTACAAGACCGGACTTGGAGATCCATAATTTTTCGCGAAGTGAAAAATTATTAGCTTCAAGCCGTGTCCACCACGTTCCAGTGACCCACAGATTTTCAACCACCGACGGAATCCTTAACCCACCCCATTTGACCCAAACCAAAAAGAGATGTTCGCATCTTAATCAACACAAACATCCCTTTACAAAGTTCTATTAAAATTCATCCTTGAAAAAGTTTTCCAAGAAAGTTGCGATACCATCCTTTTCATTGGTATCAGTTACGTAATTAGCTTGTTCCTTAACTGTCTTGACACCATTTCCCATGGCAACAGAATATTTAGCTTGTTTCATCATCCCTAAATCATTCATGCCATCGCCGAAGACAAAGGTATGGGCAGCGTCTACGTGTTGTTCCATTGAATCTGTTGAATTGCAGTACCTTTATCAGTCTTCAAAGGTATCATCTCGATGTTATCTGGTCCTGATGATGATAGGCGTAATAACTTGCTATCAGCCAACTTAGCTTTAGCCTGTTCCAACTCATCCATATCACCACGGCTAAGAACTACCCCGTTAGTAATTTCACCCGCTACTTGTTGTAATTCTTTCAAATTTGCTATTTCTTTATAACCAAATGCTTCATCAAAGTTTCCGGCATTTTGAGCTATAAAATGAGGGATTTTTTCTGTGAAGTATGCTTTCTCAGGTGTAAACAACATCATCGGTAACTTATTGACTTGTGTTATTTGATAGGCCAACTCTACGGTCTTACTCCCCATTAAGGTGACTTCACGTCCACTGACACCATCAAAAACAGCCCCATTAGAAGTAATTAATCCTACTTCTGGATTTAAAAGATTTTGCGTAATTTTGGCCAATTCATACATTCTACCTGTCGCAATGTAAAATTTTACATCGTGTTGCTGTAGCGTTTCGATTGCTGCCTTATTACGAACTGAAATATGTTTATGATCACTTGATAAAAGTGTTCCATCTAGATCCATAAATACTAAATATTTTGACATTTTAAAGTCCTCGTCTGCTTTATAAATAATTACATAATCTATTGTAGCAGACTATTGAAACCGTTTACTTTATTTTGCACATTATTTCAATATTAAATTGGCCTGGCTAACCATTGCATCTATTTTTAGGTAATGTAGCTTATATTCATGCGATATTTCCAGTAGTTTTTGACTGATTTTTGAATTTTTCATAGTCATAATGTCTGGAAAAATATTGATAACTATCCAATGATCGGTGTCAAGGTTACTTACGAAACTCGCCACAGTATTTTTTGAAAGTTTATCTAATAATTCTACCTTGTTAGAATCAAGTGTCACTTCAAGTAAACTCGCCACATAAGGATTCTCACCTTGTATCTCTTTTGATTGTTGGTCCGTCAAAAGCCGTTTTAAATTTAAATGTGTAATTTCTTTTGCTTGGACAGTCTTTTGAGCAAATTTTGCATATCGTTGAAATTGTGGTGAAGCTGCATGCACTTGATAACTAGCAGCATCCTTATACAGTTCAAAAATATAATTTACTTCTCCGGTTTCGTCCTCACGTGTGGCACACATGAACAAGGTTCCTGGTTCGTTACGGTGTGATGTTATTAAATTATTAACTCCTTCTGATTGAAAAGCCGATTTATCCTGGGGATCAATGGTTAACTTGTACAAACTGAATATTGGTTCGTCTTGTGAATTCACAGTTTTCTACCTCACTATTTTTTCAAAGGTGGTAATTTCTTGATCATTTTAGCTGGTACGCCACCAACGATGCTATTATCAGGGACATCACTAACAACCACGGCTCCCGCTCCGACGATAACATTATTTCCGATATGCACACCACCAATAACGGTAACATTGCCGCCGATCCAAACATCATTTCCTACCGAAATTGGCTCAGTATACGTAATTAGATAATGACTGCCATCTGCACGTACACCGAAGCGCTGGTTAGCATCTATCGAATGTTCACCACAGTAAAATTTAGTATCAGGAGCTACGATAACACGATCTCCCAAAGTTATTAAATTGGAATCTTGAAAGTAACAGTTGCCGTTGATAAAATCATCATCCCCAAAACTTATGTGAGAACCATAGATGGCACCAAAATTACCATTAATAGTCAAATTCGTACCGACTTTTTTAAATAATTTTTTCATAATCATATTTCGTTGGTCAATATCAGTCTCAGTATTCATTTGATGAATTAAATTTTTCCCTCGAGCAATCATTTCCTGTAATTCTGAATCTCGATAATCGTATTCTTGACCAGCCAACAATTTATCATGTTCCGTCATTCTAATTTCTCCTAACATCCCTAATTTTTCTAGCGGGTGACCCCACGATGACACTATTCGGTGCCACATCCTTTGTCACAACTGAGGCCGCACCAACAATAGAATTCTCACCTATTGTTACTCCAGGAAGGACTGTTACTCCAGCGCCTAACCATACATTTTTCTCAAGATGAATGGACTTAGTGATCATATTTCTTCTTTGAGTAGGACCTTCCTCATGATTGACCGTGATCAAACTTACTCTAGGTCCAATCTTAGTCCCTTCACCGATCCAAATTCCACCCAGATCCATGAAGAAGCAATCTTTGTTGATAAAAACATTACCTTTAACAAAAGTATGACAACCTACATCGGCATTAAATGGTGCTTTAATATCACTAGTAGCAGGTACTTGATAACCAAACAAGCGACTAAACAGTGCTCGACGTTCATCTGCCGTATGATTTTGATAGTTAATTTCGTTAATTATCCGCGAATTCTTCTCTACTATTTGATCGACCAATAAAAAATCACTCTCACTGTAATCAAGTTTTCCACCCTTTAAAGCTTTTTCTAATGCATCCATCTTTGTCTTACCTCTCTTTAACTTTAGAGTAAGTGTTTCGAATGTATTAGTCTAATGCTTATCCTGAATTGGGACAAATTCATTTTTTGAATAATATAATAGAAACTAATTCCAGAATATATATATATTTATTATAAAAAGTGAACTCAATTAATACTTTTGCCGTTGTAATATAGTAACAAGATTAATGGTTTTGGAGTGATTTCTATGAGAAAATTCAAAAAATATATTTTTGCTATTGTAAGCGCTTCCTTACTGCTGAATTTTATCAATCCTATTTTGAGTTTGAATGTTAACGCAGCAAATACGACAAATACCTATCTAGACACTGCTTTAAGCACTGCTCCTCAGGGTATTGATTTAAATAATGGTCGATTCAAAATGCCCACTGAATATACTGATGGACAGCCATATTCTCCTGCTGTCAGCAGTAATGTTATTTCCGCCACTAATGATCTTCCGAACAGCAATCGTATCGTTCAGATCGTAAACGGTGAAAGTCAAGCTGGCGGTATTTGGGGTGATCCGGCCAGAAATAATTATATCGACACCACAAAGAAACAGACACTATCTATGTGGATTTATATCTCTAAACTTCAATCAAGTGACACAGCTACAGCTGATGGTTTGGCTTTCGTACTTCATAACGACCCTCGAGGCATAAATGCTATCTCCAGTGTTGGCAATAAGATCAATGTTGGTGAAACTTTGGGTGTTTGGGGAATTGGATCTCCTGTAATAGCTACTGGGGCATCTGGAACCGAGCCAGATACTACAGCTGTGGCTGGGACCGCTATCCAAAATAGTTGGGCACTCGAATTCGATGCTCATTCAAATAGTGATACTTATAAATCATTGGCAGCTGATTCACTAGTAGGCGAAGAAAACACAACAACTAATAACAGCGCAAAGAAAGCTTATGATGCCTTTCTTAGTACTACAGATAATCCATTAGCTTCATATGATAAGGATATTCCATACACTCATATTGCGTCGGGCTTTCCTGCATCACCATCCACTTATACTGCTAATCCAGTAACATATTATAGTGGTACAAAATTTAGCCTTCTTGGTAAAAAGTATTCGGATCCTCATAATGCTTATTATTACAGTATGAATCATACCAATACTAGTAACCCGGAGTACAATGAGGCATTTACAGGCAATCTATTTTTGAAAAACAGTCAATGGAGACATCTAACAATTACAATTGACATTCCAAACAAAAATATTTCTTATAAATATAATGATTTAAATACCGATGGAACCGCCAACACCGCTACTCTAGGACGTGAAGTCATAAAAGGATCAACTGATTTATCTAATGAGGATATTGCCAATTTAGGTATTAAATCCTCGGGAGAAATGAAAGACAAACTTTATTATGGATTTACTGGTGCTACAGGTACAAACGGTATGAATGGTCTTGTTATCTTCGAACAGATCCCCGGATTCGCCGAAACAGAGGTTACACCAGATTTCCAAGATATATCTAGTAATAAATCCCTAGCTTCTACTGCGGATACTGCCTATTCTGGTGAAGAGCTTCAATTAAATTACAATTTAACTTATACAGATGGTAATGAACCGTGGTCTGGTGTAACTAGTCATATTGTTCTACCTAAGAATGTCGATTTTACCGCTGACGCTGATGGTAATGTCGGAACGGTTACTGTTGGTGGAATTTCAGAAAAAATTCCATTTACGGCAATTAAAGACAATATTCTCGAATATAAACTTCCAAGCAGCATGAACACTGGCGACACTTCAACGGCCACTTTCTCAATCAATGGTACAGCTGGTCAAGTCACTCAAAAGACTACCGTTGCTTCAACTCACTCAAGATTTGTTGGTGACAATGGTATTGCTAACGTCGATTCTCCATCCTTTACAATTGAAAATCCGGCTTTGAAACTAACTTCAACTACCGATAATCCTTTAACGGTGAACGAGGGTCAGAATGCCAAGATTAGTGGTAACGTTGCTTACACGGCCACTGACAAAACTATGACTAATTCTAATATGACTGTCCACGTTTCCGTCAATAATAATGCTGAGACTACCTTTAAAATGAATAACAGCGATCCTATTGGACAATTAACTGCTAATATTTCTAAAGATGATCTAACTTCTGATACTAATTTTGTCCGGATTTATGTTACTGATGCTGACAACAATAAATCTAATACCATCAGATTTACTATTAAAACCAAAGATGGCAGTCTGTCACTCAATGAGTATCCCGAAGACGCATATTTTAAAACAGTCAATACTACTAAAAAAGATCAGGTAATCAGCCGTTCCGGTAAATGGGATCTATCAATTCTAGATAGTCGTGGTTCCGGAAATAACTGGAAACTAGTTGCTAATTCAACTACATTGAAGAATGATAATTCTAACTTTAATGGTTCTTTAATTTATAAGACTGGTAACAATTCCTACTCCCTAACTAATAACGATATCCAAATAGCCACAGGAGAAACGATCTCCGATGATCCTGTAATAACTGATATCGACTCTACTTGGACTAATGACAGTGGTATCTTACTTGAATCAGATGGAGCTAACTCCGCTGGAACTTACAAAGGAACTATCAATTGGACGCTCTATGACAGTATCTAATCTAACTACAACAAAAAAGATGGATTCAACAACTCACAATTGAGCTATTGGATCCATCTTTTTATTTGATTTTTGATCGTACTTCTGAAGAAAAATATAAAGATCCGGCTATCATTAATAGTTCATCGGACTTCAAATTACCGATTAATTCATCATAAGCCACTTGCCAATTTGAATTTATCTTTATTCTTGGCTGCCAGTCTTGATAATCTTCTAACTTAACAGCCCTATCATCATTAAAAGTCGTCATTGTTATTTCAACATTTGGTATTTCTAGTAGCTCTTCCAACATAGTACTGATATCTTTAGTGACAATGGCTGAGAAAAGTATCTTCACACGATAATCTTGATAATCCGTCAAAAGATTTTCCTTTAGACGTTTAATTGCATGTGGATTATGAGCTCCATCCATGATTACCAATGGTTTTTGACTGATGATCTCCATGCGAGCGGGCCACTTAGTTTGTAACAAACTATGTATTATCTTATCTTTATCAAATGATAAATTATGCTTTTGTGTGTATAGATAGTACATCTCTAAAGCAACTGCCGCATTTTCGACTTGCTGATGACCAATTAAAGGTGTATCTAATCCTTTCAACTTAATCTCATTGTTAACAAAATCAAATTCTTCAAACTGCTGTTCCACAAAACCACGATAATCGCTGTGAAAATCATCTTTCCAAGTATAAACTTTAGCATTCTTCTCTTTAGCCTGAATTTCAATAACCTTCAAAGCTTCCTCAGACACATTCCCAACTACTAGAGGTACGTTCTCTTTAATGATTCCTGCCTTCTGATAAGCAATTTTTTCAATAGTATCACCTAAAAAGGCTGTGTGATCCAATCCAATCGTCGTTATAGCGGCCAATTCTGGTTTAATGACATTGGTACTATCTAGTAAACCACCCATGCCCACTTCAATAATGGCCACATCGACTTGACCCTTGAAATAGTAAAATGCTAAACCAGTTAAAATTTCAAATTCAGTAATACCATAAAATTCCTTCTGAGCATCCATTTGCTCTACTAACGGTTTAATCAAATTACCCAATTTTACTAGATCAGCATCGGGGATTTCTTGACCATTAATTTCCACTTGTTCAGCAAAATCTTTGATAAAAGGCGAATTGAAAGTCCCTACTTTTAAACCATTAGATCTCAATAGATTAGCTAAGTAACGAGTAGTTGAACCTTTGCCATTAGTCCCTGCAACGTGGATCGTTGGATACGACTTTTCAGGATTACCCAATAAGCGCAATAATTCCGTGATCCGTTCCAAGCCTGGACAACTGCCAAAGTAACCACGTTCAATCAGCCATTGAACAGCTTCTGAACCCTTAGTAAACATTAGCCTTTCACCATATAACGACTAGCAAGTGTCTTTAATGGTAAGGCTTTGCCAAAGAACATGATTGAACCAGTTTGAATAAATAGCATTGCAATAGCTTTAATAATTCTTGGAATCCATAATCCCATGTTGAAGAATGGTACATGATACATGATTGATAACCATAGTGGGGTTAAGAATAAACTAATGATTAGGGTATTTAGTAAGACGCAGATAAATGTATTTTTTAAAGTAATTTCTTTTTTGTAGAAGAAAATTCCATATAGGACACCTGAAATCAAGGCGTTTAACGTGAAGCCAATAAAGAATCCAGCTTGACCAAACAAAGTTGTTCCAACCACGTCGGCAACAACGGATGAAATGCCGGCCCACAGTGGTCCAAAAAACATTCCTAAAATGGCTTGTGGTATAAATTCGAATGAGACACGTAAAAATTGTGTTTGAATACTTAAAAAATTGGTTAGGACAATCATCATTGCCACTAGTAACCCCATAGTTGTAATTGAATAAATACTGTTTCTCTTGTTCATTTGAGCATCTCCTCATAGAGCTGCTACACATTATTATGCAGCGAATGCGAGAATAAAACCGCGAATCGACTTCTTCGTTCAAAAGCACATTCCGTCTTTTTGACACTTAACGCTTTATTCTCTACTCTGTTATCCTTTTATTTTTATTGTGGTAATTTGTACTAATCCTTGATTAAATTTGATTATAGTGTGGTTTTGCTCTACTTGCCGTCCTCCACGTTCCAGTGGCCCACAGATTTTCTACTACCGGCGGTATCCTTACACCATATCAGTTAATGTTTAATCAAAAGCCTTAATTACATCGACTAGACGTACTTCTCCTTCCTTATTCATTTGACTTTTTAAATATAACGTCTAATAGCGAACAAGGTCAATATTTTTGACGGAAATAGTTCGGATAATACGTAACCATAAAAATAAAAAAAATCGATATAAAAATCCTAATTTTAGAATTTTTATACCGATTATGGTTCCTTATATTTATATTATTAATTCAATTTGCGATATCTATATTTGTTAGTGTAAGCCACTTTCTTATCCTTGTTTAGAACGATATCTCCAAAGTCTGGATGATGAATAGCGTCTGGTAATGTTTGTAATTCCATTGCTAAACAACTGTAATCATACTCTGCAGCCTTTTGTTCGTCTTCAGGGTTAGCGGTGAAAATAACCATACCGTTGCGATCTGTATAAAGATCTACAGCTCTTTTATCAGACTGAATTGTTGCAGCATGTCCATCGACGACAAAAGTATCGTCATATTCATGCTTATCTAACAAGGACAATTGATCTAATCCTTTGCCAATAGTCTTAAGTTGCTTAAAGTCATAAGGACCTTCAGTAGGAAGATATTGACCTGTAGGAATTTTCCCGTCATCCACTTCCAAGAATTTTGCCGAGTTAACTTGTAATTGTTGTTGACGAATATTCTCATCATCAACATTAAAGTAAACATGGCAAGTAGGATTGAACAAGGTATCTTGATCAGTATTGGCTCCATAAGTAATGAAAACTTCGTCGTTGTCATTCAACATATAAATGACATTAACTTCTAATTTTCCAGGAAATCCATCTTCACCATTTATTGTATGACTGAACATAACCGCCTTATTGGAAATTTGGCGACTAGTGAAATTCTGATACTGGAGTCCATGACTTCCACCATGCAGAAAGTTTTCACCTTCATTTTGTTCCATTTGATAATCTTTACCATTGATCTTAAAAGTACCATCTTTAATTCTTCCAGCTACACGACCAATCGTCTTACCAACTTGATAAGGTGTCTTGATGTAGTCTTCCAAATTATCAAAATGTTCGATCAATGAATGTTTCTTTCCATCCTCAACAACTTCAAAATTTTGCCAAGTTGCAGCATAGCTCATAACGCTGATACTTGTTTGATTTTTGTTAGTGATTTTATAGAGGTAAACCGGTTCAGAATCAATTTCCCCAAAAATTGTTTTCGAAACTGTCATTTTCTACCCCTCTTTTATTTTGCTCATTTCCTTCTTAATGTTCGTTAAGGTTACTTGTGATGTGTCTGTGAAGTTGATATCGGCTTCATTTAAGATTTCTGGATCACCAATCCCAACAGATGTTTCGTTAGCACCGTTGATTGACTTAATACCAGAGACTGCATCTTCTAGACCGATACATTCTTCAGGCTTCAAGTTCAATACTTCAGCACCGCGAACATAAATTTCTGGATTTGGCTTACCATTCTTCAAAGTGCTTGGATCAACTCTAGCATCAAAGTATTTCTCCAAATCTAAGGCTTCCAAAACCTTAGGTGAATTCTTAGAAGATGAGGCCAAAGAAATTAGATAGTTATTGGCACTCAAGTCCTCAATAAATTCTTTCATACCGGGAAGAATATCGTCATCTGTCAATCCCTTTAAGAGGTTCAAATAATTATCATTTTTCTCAGTAGCATACTTAACTTTTTCATCTTCAGTGTAATCGTTTTCCTTGCCACCAGACTTTAAAATCAAGTTTAGTGAATCCATTCTGCCGACACCCTTTAGTTGGTTAGCTAGATCCTCAGTCCATGTAACCCCCAACTCATCTGCTAATTGATGCCATGCTTGTGAATGATAGACTGATGTATTAGCAATCACACCATCTAAATCGAAGATGAATCCTTTAATTTGTTCAAATTTTACCATATCGTGTCATTGACTCCTTCTGATAAAAAGATGTCTGAAATAACTTTCAGACATCTTTATTTTACAATTATTTTAGCATTAGTGGTTCATCATTGACTGTAATTTGAAGTGGATCTCCAGAAACCAACTTGAACTCCGAACCATTTTCCTTGACGTTTACTTCGATGACGCGTCCCCTAAATACTTGTCTGAATGAGTAACTATTCCATTTCTTAGGTAAGAATGGTTTATAACTCAAAGTACCATCGTCGTGAACACGCATGCCTGCAAATCCCTGAACCATGGCCAACCAGCCACCTGTCATTGAAGTGATATGCAAACCATCTGCTGTATCGTTATTATAATTGTCTAAGTCTAGTCTAGCCGTTCTTTCATATAATGCAACCGCTTTCTGTTCATAATGTAAATCTGCGGCTAACACAGCATGAATTGCGGGTGAAAGACTTGACTCATGCACTGTCAAAGGTTCATAGAAATCGAAGTTACGCTTCTTTTCACGTTCAGAGAAGTCGTCGATGAAGTCCCAAATACCTTGGAGAACATCACCTTGCTTGATATATGGAGAACGTAAGATCTTATCCCATGACCAGTGTTGATTAATTGGTAATTGATCAGCCGGAATAGAGCTGACTGGTTCAATATCTTTATCTAAGAAGCCATCATGTTGAACGAAAATGCCAAGATCTTCGTCATAAGGTAGATACATCTTGTCTACAATATCTTGCCAATGATCCATTTCTTCTTTAGAAACATTTAATTTTTCAAATTGATCTTTACTTACTTCGCCGAGAATTTGTAGTGTGTACTTCAAAGTCCAACGGGCTAAGAAATTAGTATACCAGTTATTATCGACGTTATTTTCATATTCATCTGGTCCAGTAACACCGTGAATCATATATTGTTCGTTACGTTTGCTGTAGTGAACACGATCAGCCCAGAAGCGTGACATTTCTGTCAACATCTTGCTACCTTCATGAAGAACAAATGACTTGTCGCCTGTATAACGTGTGTAGTTATAGATAGCAAAGGCAATATCACCATTACGATGAATTTCTTCAAAAGTAATTTCCCATTCGTTATGGCATTCAATACCATTGAAAGTAACCATTGGATATAACGCACCCTTTAGGCCTTGTCTTTGAGCATTGATGTAGGCACCTTTTAGTTGATTGTAACGATACATCAATAGGTTACGTGATACTTCTGGTTGAGAAACTCCCAAGTAAACAGGAATACAGAAAGCTTCAGTATCCCAATATGTAGCCCCACCGTATTTTTCACCAGTGAAACCTTTTGGTCCAATATTCAAACGTGAATCTTCACCTGAGTAAGTTGTGAATAATCCAAAGAGGTTGAAACGCATACCTTGTTGAGCATCAGTATCGCCATCGATCTTAATATCTGATTGATTCCAACGATTTTTCCAAACATTTGCATGAGCACCCAATAGGTCTTCATATGAAACACTACTGATCTTAGCAGCAATACCTTCCATAGCATCCCTTAGATCGTCAACTGTTTCATAATCACGTGATGTTACAACGACAACACGTTTTTCAATTGTACCAACTTCATGAGCTTTCAAATCAGCTACAAAAGTTTTGCTAGTTTCTAATTTGCCAACTTCGTGATCGGTTTCCTTAAGTTCAGTTACATAACCAACTTGCATACCAGATGTGAATCTTGGTGTACCAAAATCGTTTGGCTTAGTTTCAGCAATGATACTGTCATCAGTAATTTCCAATACTTGCCAGAAACGTTCATCATAATTTGCATCTTCATTTTCAACATTTGCATCCAATGAAGAAATAACTTTAACTTCAACTGAATCATCAGATAAATTCTCAAAGCTGACCTTTTGAACAGATAGTTCCTTTTGGGCAACACTCAAAAATCTTTCAAAGTTGAATTTTACTTTGGCACCATCTTTTTCAACGATGAATGAACGTTTCAAAGTAGCGTTCTTCATGTCTAGATCAAGTGTAAAGTCACTAATTTTATCAGTGTATAGATCTAATTTAGAACCATTGATCAAAAAGTTCATTTTAATAAAATTAACGGCATTGATAACTTTACCAAAGTATTCTGGATAGCCATTCTTCCACCAACCGACACGAGTCTTGTCAGGGTACCAAACACCAGCTAGATAGCTGCCTGGTAAACTGTCGCCTGTATAATCTTCTTCAAAATTACCACGCATCCCCATATATCCGTTACCTAGACTGGTTAGGCTTTCTTGTAATCTTTTATTTTCCTTGTCTAATTTATGTGTGACGATGTTCCAAGGGTCAACTTCAAAAATACGCTTCATTATAATCCTCCTACAAGCATCCTTCTCTATTAAAGAATTGTTTTACCTGTATCTTTATCAAAGTAGTGTGCCTTAGTCATTTCTAAGGCCATCTTAATTGTGCTTCCTGGTTCATGATGATCACGTGCATTAACTTTAGCAATGAATTCAGCATTTCCAATCTTAGAATAAAGCATTGATTCAGCACCAAGTAATTCAGAAACTTGAACATTAGCTTCGATTGTAGAATCAGCAAATGTTTGTAAAGCAATCTCTTCAGCATGGATATCTTCTGGACGAATACCAAATGTTAAGTCTTTACCATCATATCCTTTAGCCCTTAATGTCTTAAGATGTCCTTCAGGAACTACTAGATTCAAGCTGCCGCCGTCAGTAATTCTGTTTCCATCCAATTTAACATCGAAGAAGTTTGTAGCTGGTGAACCAATGAATCCAGCAACGAATTTGTTAGCTGGCTTGTCATATAGTTCTTTAGGTGTACCAACTTGTTGAATCTTACCATCATTCATGATAACGATTCGATCAGCCATAGTCATAGCTTCAACTTGATCATGGGTAACATAGATAAAGTTACGTCCTAATCTTTGATGTAATTGTGCAATTTCAGTACGCATTTGAACTCTCAATTTAGCATCCAAGTTTGACAAAGGCTCATCAAGCAAGAACAAGTTAGCATCACGAACAATCGCACGTCCTAAAGCAACACGTTGTCTTTGACCACCTGATAAAGCACTAGGTTTACGTTCCAAAAAGTCTGTCAAACCTAGAATTTTAGCGGCATCTTCAACACGTTTCTTAGTATCTTCCTTATCATGCTTACGGATATTCAATCCGAAGGCCATGTTATCGTAAACACTCATGTGTGGATACAAAGCATAGTTTTGGAAAACCATGGCAATATCACGATCTCTTGGGGCAACGTCATTCATGACTTTTCCGTCAATCTTAAAGTCCCCTTCAGTGATATCTTCCAAACCAGCAATCATACGTAATGTAGTTGATTTACCACAACCTGATGGTCCAACGAAAACGATGAACTCACCATCTTTGATATCCAAGTTAAAGTCTGTTACAGAATAATTTTTGTTACCTGCATAACGCTTTGAAATGTGCTCTAAATTAATTACTGACATTATTATTAGCTCCTCTATTCTCCAAGATCGATTGGAAATTTATAAACCTATTTGATAATTATTTTGATTAGGCTCATCAATCCTCAAATAATTACTACTAGAATAATTTCATAAAAAATGTTTTTTACTACGCTTCTAATTATTATGCAAGCTGTCGCTTGTTGCAACCGTTTTCACCATGTTACCGATAACAGCTTTCATTGTAATTGATGGCTGTACCGAGATTCCTTTTGAGTAGTATTGGACCTTGTCTCATCCAACAGACTTATCCAGCGATTACAACTCTACGGCGCAAAAAAGATGTCCAATTACAGATTTTTACAAATCTTAAATTGAGACATCTTTTTTAATTAATTTTCACATTCATAAACGAAACCATCATACGGTTCCATTTCAAACTGCTCTGTTAAATTCTTTTCAGTTGTATTCGTTAACTTCACTTGCCATTTATCGTTCATAAGTTCCTTCGGCAAGGTTACAATTTTTTTCTGTTTACTGAAATTGACGATTACCAAAAATTGTTTCTTATCATCGGTTCTTAAATAGGCATAAACATCAGGATCTGATTGTAAGAACCAATCGTAATTTCCTTCAATAAAAGTTGGTTCTGATTTTCTAAAAGCAATCATCTTTTTATAGAAGTTCAAAACTGAGTCGGGATCAGCCATTTCTGATTCAACATTAATAGTCTTAGTGTTTTGATTGATTTTCATCCAAGGAGTTCCCTCAGTAAATCCAGCTTTAATATCACTAGTCCATTGCATAGGTGTTCGTGAATGATCACGTGTCCAATGGGTAATAATTTGAAGCGCTTCTTTAGGGTCTTTACCACTATTAACCATATTATGGTAGCGAATTTGAGACTCATCATCATCAACTTCATCGATTGATTTGAATGGATAGTTGGTCATCCCTAACTCTTGTCCTTGGTAAATGAAAGGTGTTCCTTTCAAGAAAAAGTATGACATAGCAATTGCTTTGGCAGATTTCTTTGTCTCATTTCCTAAAATCGTATTGATTCTAGGATTGTCGTGATTTTCAAAATACAAAGCATTCCAACCACTATTCTCCTGGTCTTTTTGCCAACGAGACAAAACTTGTTTCATTTCATCAACGTTAATTCTTTCATGGCCTTCTTCACCCTCTCGAGCGTTGTGTTCCCATTCAAAAATCATATTGATGTAACCCTTTTTATTGGGATCTGTCCACTCAGGAGCTTGCTTACTAGAAACACCACTGGCCTCACCAACTGTCATAATGTCATACTGATTGAAGATATCACGCATTTCTGCCATGTAATCATCAATTCCTTTAACATTCATGAATGGTTTCCAAGGATCATCTTTGGGTGGTTCATAGTCAAAAGGTGCCTTTTGGATATGGCTGATAGCATCCATTCGGAAACCATCGATTCCAAGATCTAACCACCACCGAATCATTTTATAGATTTCTTGACGTAATTTAGGATTGCGCCAATTCAAATCTGGTTGTTGTGGCGCAAAAACATGGAAATAAGCTTGCTTAGTCGTTTCATCATAAGTCCAAGTTGAGTTACCAGTAAAACTTGTCCAATCGTTTGGCATTTTGTCTGGCGTCGCATCAGCCCACATATAGTAATCACGATAAGGATTATCCTTGGACTTTTTGCTTTCAATGAACCAAGGGTGCTGATCACTGGTATGGTTAACAACTAAATCCAAAATAACTTTGATGCCAATGTCATGAGCTTTGTCCAATAAAATTTTAAAGTCATTTAACGAACCAAATTCTGGTTGAACGTCTTCATAGTCAGAAATGTCGTAACCATTATCAACATTAGGTGACTTATAGATAGGATTGATCCAGATAAAATCAACACCGAGTGACTTTAGATAAGGTAGTTTTTCAATAATACCGGCAATATCACCGACACCATCATTATTAGTGTCTTTAAAACTGCGGGGATAAACTTGATAACCAACCGCATTCTTCCACCATGGTCGACTCATCTTATTTCACCACCTTAACGACAAAGGACTGCCAAGGTTTCAAAGTCAAATTGGACAAAGATTTGATTTCTTCTAAATAGTTTTGAATAATCACTTCACCTGGTTTGATATCAGGAAGGTCTAGTTTATTTTCATTATTAGAGAAATTATTGACTACTAGCCAAGTTTCACCTTGATAATGGCGTTCATAAGCAAAAATGTCATCGGCTGTCTTTAGTAATTCAAAGTCTCCCCAAATCATAATTGGATTGTCTTTTCTTAATTGAATCAACTTTTGATATGTATAGAAGATTGACTTAGGATCATCTAAGGCTGATTTAACATTGATTTCTTTATAGTTAGGATTTACTGCTAGCCAAGGCTTACCTGAACTAAATCCACCATTAATGGAATCATCCCATTGCATAGGTGTTCTGGCATTGTCTCGACCTTTAACATTAATAGAATGAATCAAATCATCCTTGTCATAGCCTTCTGCTAAACGTTCAGCGTACATATTACGACTTTCAATATCAGATACTTCAGATATATCAGACACTTTGCGATTAGTCATACCAATTTCTTCACCCTGATAAATGTATGGTGTCCCCTTCATCATATGAAGAAGAATGGCCAACATCTTCGCACTTTGAACTCGATATTCCTTATCATTGCCCCATCTAGAAACGATTCTAGGCAAATCATGATTATTCCAGAATAGAGAATTCCAACCATCGTTATCCAATTCTGTTTGCCATTTATTGAAAACACGTTTTAATCCGGCAACCTTAAATGGTTGAAGATCCCACTTTTCTTTACCTGGTTGTTCATCTAGTCCTACATGTTCAAATTGGAAAACCATGCCTAATTCTTGGCGTTTAGGATCTGAATATAGTTTGGCAATCTCAGGAGTTGCACCCCAAGTTTCACCAACAGTCAACATATCTTTGTCACCAAAGGTTTGACGATTCATTTCATGAAGAAATTCATGTAGTTGTGGACCATTGCCAGTAATCTTCTTTTCTGGAATCTTACCGATCAAATCGATTACATCCATTCTGAAACCGCCGATTCCCTTGTCTATCCAGAAGTTCATCATGTCATAAACTTCTTGTCTGACTTTCGGATTTTGCCAGTTCAAATCAGGTTGTTTCTTACTGAAAAGATGCAAATAATATTGATTGCTCTTTTCATCATATTGCCAAGCTGAGCCAGAGAATGTCGATTGCAAATCATTAGGAGCACCACCGTCAGCACTTGGATCAGCCCAGACATAATAATCACGATAAGGATTATCTTTGCCCTTCTTAGCCTCAATGAACCATTTGTTTTCATCGGAGGTATGGTTGACAACTAAGTCCATTACGATTCTAATATGACGTTTCTTAGCTTCAACAATCAACTCGTCCATGTCTTTCATAGTTCCGAACTCTTTCATGATTGCACGATAATCAGCAATGTCATAACCATTATCATCATTAGGAGATTCATAAACTGGTGATAACCAGATAGCACCAATTCCTAATTTTTCCAAATAATCCAATTTGCTAATGATTCCTTGAAGATCACCAATACCATCGCCATTAGAATCTCTAAAACTACGTGGATATACTTGATATACAACTACCTCTTGCCACCAATGCTTACTTGCCATTTTTATTCCTCCAAAAATCTATTTAAAAATTACAAATCCCTTTGGATCCAATACAGTTGAATCCGTATTATTTTCTGTTAAGTTACTCAAAAGAACTTCACCACTAGCATTTACAGTTTGTTTTTCAGAACTAGTGTTAAAAATACCTGTTATTTTTTTGCCATCTAAGAGACGACTAAGCATCAAAATGCCGTTATTCCCTTGAGAAACATCCCAATCCATTGAACCTTCAGATAATATCTGATGATCTTCTTTACGAAACGCTACCAAGTCTTTGAAAAATTCATATAAATTCAAATCTTGATCCTTTTCATCCCAGATCATGCACTTACGACAGTCAGGATCGTTTCCACCTGTCATACCGTATTCATCACCATAATAAATACATGGAACTCCTGGTTGCATGTAAGTGAAGGCTAAGACTTGTTTTTCTAATTCTTTGTCGTCACCAGCAACTGTCAAAATTCTAGCAGTATCATGTGAATCCAAAACATTAAATTGCATCTGATCAGTTTGCTTACGATAGAGCATCAATTGATTATTGATTTCAGAAACAACCTTAGGCACTGTCATTTCATGTTTAATGAAGAAATCTTTAATCAAATCAGTATAAGCATAGTTCATTACAGCTGTGAATTCATCACCGTTCAACCAACTTTGAGATGAATGCCATACCTCGCCCAAAATATAAAAGTCTTTCTTTGACTCATCACAGACACGACGGAAGTCTTTCCAGAATGAGTGATCAATTTCATTAGCAACATCTAGTCTCCAAGCGTCAATATCAAATTCATCAATCCAATACTTAGCAATATTCAACAAATATTTCTTAGCTTCTGGATTGGCTGTATTGATCTTAGGCATATGTGGTGTTGTAGCAAAAACGTCATATGTGATATCAGTAGCATCCTCAAAGTTCTTACCTTCTTTGTAAGAAACAGGGAATTTATTGATATGGAACCAATCAGCATACTTAGAGTCTTTACCATTCTTGATAACATCTTGCCATTGTGGTGAATTGTCTCCCATATGATTGAAGACCGCATCAAGCATTACCTTAATACCACGTTTATGACATTCATCGACTAACTTCTTGAAGAGCTTCTTATCGCCGAAACTTGGATCAATTTCCATATAATCGATCGTGTCATATTTGTGATTTGAGTGTGCCTTAAAGATTGGGCAGAAGTAAATTCCGTTGATACCTAAATCAACAAGATGATCCAAATGATCGATTACACCTTGTAGGTCACCACCGAAAAAGTCTTGGGCAGCTGGATCTTTAGATCCCCATGGTAATGTATTTTCAGGATCATTAGTTTTATCACCGTTAGCAAAACGTTCTGGGAAGATTTGATACCAAACTGTATTCTTGACCCATTCTGGAGCCTTGAAGCGATCGATTTCGTGGAAGTATGGCATTCTGAAATAATTATTTCCCTTGTTCACTGATTTCTCATTGAATGGAAAAGCTCCTTGATCGCCATATAGAATTTCAGTTCCATCACGACCAATTATTTGAAAGGCATAGGACATACGATTGAATGGTTCTGTTGTTTCGTATTCCCAATAATCAAACAAATCAGTTGATAATGTCAATTTCATTGGTACTGGCTTTTTATTCCAGTGTTCTTTATCCATAGAATAAGTATCGCCGTGTAAAAGATTAACGCCAATAGCGTCACCTCTAGCTGTTCTGATTCTCAAATGCATGAGACCTTTTTTGTATAAAAATGCGTATTCACTTTCGGGACGATGATAAATTGCTGCTGTATTCATTAAAAATTCCACCTTTTTTGTGATTTAAATAATAAAAAGGGACTTGCATTAAATAAATTCAATACAAAATGTAGTGAGTTAATTTTATGCAGGTCCCTAATAGTATAGAAACTATTTTTATGATCCTCGAAACTATTTAACAGAACCAGATGTAATACCTTCTACATAGTACTTTTGCATATAAATGAATAGTAATGTAATAGGAATTGCAATAAGCACACATCCAGCGGTAAATGTCATAAACAATGAGTTAGCAGTTGTCTTGGTCATCATTGAGTACAAACCAATGGCAACTGTATAATCCTTAACGTCATCACCCATGATGATCTTAGCAAAGATGAAGTCCATCCATGGACCCATGAAAGCCATCAAAGCAGTATAAACGATGATTGGTTTTGATAGTGGCAAAGTGATCTTAGTAAAGATCTGCCATTTATTAGCACCATCGATCATAGCTGATTCATCCAAAGCCATAGGAATTGTATCGAAGAATCCTTTGGCAACATAGAAACCAAGTGCAGCACCTGATGAGTAGATAAGAACTAAAGCTACAAGACTTTGTGTTAAGTTAACAGCTTTAAGAATGTAGTAAACAGCAATCATACTCATGAATCCAGGGAACATATTTAGAACCAAAGCAATTTTCAAGAATGGTCTTCTCATCTTAAAACGTAATCTTGATAGTGAGTAAGCCATGGCAATAGTGATGAATGTTGAAAGAATACAACTGAAAACGGCAACGATAAATGTATTTATGAACCAACGTACAAATGGGAAGTTACCAGTTGCATCAGTGATTAATTTTACGTAATTTGAAATTGTGAAACTCTTAGGTATGATGTATGGAACGAAAGCTCCACCTTCTGCTCTGAAACTAGTTAGAACGATCCAAGCAATTGGGAACATCCAGACGATGGCCATAATTGTCAGGATGAGGTAAATTAAGAAACGAGTATTTCTTCTTTTTGTCTTATAATTTTCATTTTTAAGTTCCATACTCTATCCCTCCTTGTAAGAATTTGTATGCGTGTATGCCCAAAGACTGAACACAGCTGAAAGAATGAAGATCAAAATACCAATAACTGAAGCTAAATTGTAATCCATGGTATTAACTGTCAAATTATAGAGCCATGTAACAAGCAAATCAGTTGATCCGGCACCATAGTAATTTGAATTTGATGGTCCACCACCAGTTAATAGGAAGATAACATTGAAGTTGTTGATATTTCCGATAAATTGTTGAATCAATGATGGCATCATAACAAACAAAATTTGTGGGAATGTAATTGCCTTAAAGATTTGGAGCTTATTAGCACCATCCATTTCAGCAGCTTCGATCTGTTCTTGATCCAAGTTTTGAATGATACCTGTTGAAATTAACATTGTAGTTGGAATACCAATCCACATATTAACGAAGATAATTGAAACCTTAGCTAAAGTTGGATCTGACAAGAATGGAATTGATGTTGTAATCCAACCTAAGTTCTTAAGTAACGCATTGATAGGACCAGCGTCATTTAAGAGGTTATGCATGATCAATAATGAAACAAATTGTGGAACAGCAATTGTAATAACAAAAATTGTTCTCCAGAACTTCTTGAATTTAATACCTTTAGCATTAATCAATAATGCAAGGATTACACCGAAGAAGAAACATGTGATTGTTGCAAATACGGCCCAAATCAATGTCCAAGCTAGAACTGGGAAGAATGTTGAAGCCATATTACCAGTAATAACATTACCGAAGTTAGCAAATCCAACCCATGAGAACAAATTCTTTGGTGGTAAATGAACGTGATCATAATTTGTAAACGCAATTGAAATCATGTAAAGCAATGGCAAAATAGTAAAGAACAAAACACCCAATAGAGGAATTGTCATTAATGTCATATGGAAACGTTCATTAAGTAAACTGCTCATATCTTGTCTGAATGTAGGTACTGGTTCGCCAGCAGCCTTTAATTCATAGATATGTCTTGCACTTCTCAAGTTAACGATATACAACACTATCATTACTATACAGAGGAGAATTGCAGCAATACCGAATAGTAAGAGCAACATTGAGTTGTCACCTTGCTGCAAGACGTCGATCCCCAATTTGGCGTCATAATGTAAACCTTGTTTCTTAGTACCTAATGTTTGAAGCATTGCCAAGGCATGGATACCATTGCGGATAAACCAAGCTAAGAACCCTACTTCAGCTAATAAGAAGATACAACCTTTAACAATTTGTTTATTGGCAAAGTTAGCAGCACCCATAATAATAAAGGATAATTTTGTGGCTACGTCGCCTTCTTTGATCAATTCTCTATATGTTATATGTTGTTCTCCGTAACTTTTCTTAAACATATAATCGCATCCTTAATTTCTCTGAAACATCTATCCCAGTAGAATAATTTCCGAATAATTGGTGAAAGAAAAGATTCCTACACCTCCCACAGATAACGACTGTGACCTAGGTCATGCCGTTATCCTAAGAAAGCTCAGAATCTATTCGGTATTCACTATTAAAAAGTAAGTCCTAGTTAGCCTTCTTTGAAGTATCTTTGACAAATTTATTCAACTTATCTTGATATTGTGCAGGTTTGATCTTGCCCTTGTATGTATCGTTGATTAATGAGTCCATTGGTGGCCAGAATGAGATGATTTCTGGTAACTTAGGCATAACAACGGTATGGTTAGCATCTGACATTTGTAGAACTGATTTAGCAGTTTCATCCTTTTGTACTTCTGGTAATGCTTGAGCAGTCTTGTTTGTTGGAACAACACCATTCTTTTCAAATTCAACCTTTTGTGTAGCTTCGTTTGATAGATATTTAGCTAAAGCGATTGAAGCAACTGGTGATTTAGTTTGTTGGTTAACACCATAAACTTTAACACCCAAGAAAGCCTTCATTTGTGTATCGCCATTACCAAAGTTTACTGTTGGGTATGGTGCAACAGCCATGTTCTTACCTAGAGCCTTCTTAACATCGTTCTTTGACCATGGGCCTGATAAGAATGCATCGATCTTACCTGATTGTAGGTTTGAAAGTGCAGCATCACTTGTTTGTACGACACCTGAATTTTGTTTTTGTTTAGCGATCCATTGTAGAACTTGAACACCTTTATCATTGTTGATGTTTGTTCCCTTTAGATTTTCACCATTAGAACCGTAAATTTGATCACCATTGCTTAAGAATAATGGAGCGAAGATATAGTTGGCACCGGCATCACCAAAGTTTGTTCCCAACTTACCTTTAGAAGTCATTGTGTCCCAGTTAGTTACATCTTCTGCTGAAAGTTTTGACTTGTTGTAGTAAAGAACTTGTGATTCAACACCATATGGGAATCCGTAAACCTTACCCTTATATGTAACACCATCGACAGCTGATTGGATGTCGTTCTTCTTCATTGTTGCAACATCTTTCTTACCAACTGGATATAGCAAACCAGCTTCAGCCATTTGTCCGATTTGATCATGTGGCATCATGAAGACATCAGCAGCCTTTGAAGGGTCTTTGGAAACATCCTTCATAGCATCGGCAGATGATCCAGACTTAACAGTTACGTGAATCTTAGGGTTGGCCTTTTCAAACTTCTTGACCTGACTCTTGATTGCAGCGATATGTTCTGTATCGATCCAGACCTTGATATCACCCTTCATTTCAGTTCCACCTGCGGTAGAACTACTACTACTTGAACTACTACTCTTACTTCCACAACCAGCTAATGTCATCAATGACATGCTGACAATCAAACTACTAAGAAGTAATTTTTTCCAAACATTCTTTTTCATCGATTTTCCCTCCTATAACTTGCGGAACTAATAATTCATATCGATTACATTTTTAATATTAAACCATTTCGGGCTCTTTGCAACCGTTTTCAGACTGTTACCGATAACAACCGTAACATCTACTAATTGACTTGCTTATTTAGAAATCAAGCATTTGCAATTTTAATTCTTTTTACCATCAAAAAAGCTGCCCAGAACCTTGATATAACGGCATTCTTTCGTTAACACTCACAAAATCCAATGCTTTTCGCGCTTTACAGTGATAAATTACCCTTTTTCTATGGTATAGCCAATTCTCAATCGTGATTGGTGATCCATTGTAAAGAAATTCTCGTAAGAAAATGAGATTTCCTCAAAATACCGATCAAATGCTTAAGCAATTGGCTTTATTTTTTTACTAAAAATAATATTTTTCAGTAAAATAACCGAATTTCCATCGTAAAAGCAATTTTATGAAAACTGTTCTCTTGGAAGATTGGTTAAATTGGGAGATATGCTTAAATTCCCGTCCTCCACAACAAGCCCGATTGGTCTGGACTAAATAGCACTTTGATTATTTAATTCGGCTTCTTCTCTATTTTTAAATTAAGAATGGTATTCATACTATTGATAATTCTGAATGATAGAATGACAAGACTACCTGTCCAGATTGAGGCCAGCAGAATTAATAGGAATCAATAAATTATTATTGAAAAACTATTCTATTTTAGATTTAAAACAAAAAAACAGTGTCTACCAAAACTCCTTCTGTAACGGAGATTTGAATAAACACTGTTTTTTAAACTTAATAGAATTGGAATAAAACAATTGAAACACTATTTAGTCTGGAATAAAAATTGGGAATGACTTCAGCCGTGAAATCATTGTTAATGGCTCTGCCATTTACAATGAGGCCGAGCTTGGAAATCCATTATTTTGCACGAAGTGTAAAATAATTAGCTTCAAGTCGCGCCCACGGCGTTCTGCTATAGTCCCTTTATGGTTGACATTTGAAATGGAATAAATTCAAGTGAAAATCAGAAAGGAATTTTTTTATGAGAAGATACGAACCAGAGTTCAAGATCAAGGCAGTTAAGGATTATCTGAAGATGAAATCGGAGGTAGTCTTTGCGGAGTATTGCCGATCTATTGAAGTAAGTTCCTCCACTGTAAAAGGATGGCTTGTCCTATTTAATGGTTATGGAGAAAAAGGTTTAAGATCACAAGCGCCAAAAAAGTATGACTATGAGACAAAGATTCAAGCTACAAGTGCCTATTTAAACGGAGAAGGAACACTCGATGAAATAGCTATAAGATTCAAGTTACGTTCTTCTAAACAACTGAGATATTGGATCATACAGTATAATAATGACAAGAATCTAATCAAGGCAACGCCTGTTAGAAAGAAGGTCATTACTATGTCAAAGAAAACCACCTTAGAAGAAAGAATAGAAGTAGTTGAGTATGTCACTCTTCAAAAGCACTCATATACAGAGGCCTCAGTACATTTTCATGTTTCTTATCAACAAGTTCGTAATTGGGTACTGTTAGTGAAGAATCAAGGATACTCTGCCCTCGCTGATAAGCGAGGACACAGAGGATACGTTAAAGAAAAAGATTTAACTGAAACAGATGAGTTAAAGTTAGAGATCAAACAACTTAAAGCAGAATTAAACAAACGTGATGCCATAGAGGCGTTTGAAAAAAAATTCAACGAAATCCAGCGTGGGGAGTGAGAAAGCAACGTAGACAAGCTTACCAAGCAATAAAGGAAGCTTGTCAAAATCATCATGGATGGGAAACCATCTTATTGAAATACGTTGGCGCTAGCCGACAAGCTTATCACAAAGGTATCAATCGTAAACAGACAGTTCAGGAAAAGCAAGATACAATCTTGAAAACCGAAGTTAAGCGTGTATATGAAAAACATAACGGTAGTATTGGTGCGGGTAAAATACTAACTAATCTTAAACATGAAAACAAATTGGGATTCAAAATAACCTTAAAAAAAGTAAGACGGATAATGAAAGAACTGTGTATTGCTTGTAAGGCACGTGTGAAAAAGGTAAATCGACAAAAGAAAGAAGAACAATATATTCAAGACAACCTATTAAATCAAAATTTTAGTGCTACGAAACCAAATGAAATATGGTTATCAGATTCAACACAATTAGAGTACGGTTTAAAAGAAAAACATAAAGTTCGTCTAAGTGGAATATTAGATCTTCATGGACGTTATCTTTTAGGTTATATAATAACGCCTACTGAAACAGCAGAAGCCGAAAAAGCAATGTTTGAAGAAGTGTTTGAAAAAGTCGGTGAAGTACATCCTATAGTCCACACAGATAGAGGTCCCGCATATGTGTCACTAAGTTTTAATAAACTTTTAGCACAACACCAAGTTACTAGAAGCATGTCCCGACCAGGGACACCCTTTGATAATTCACCGATGGAACGTTGGTGGAATGACTTCAAATTAAGATGGATGAATCTTCATCCTACCCCAGCTACGCTGGAGGACTTAAAGAAGTTAGTTGAAGAAGGGATAGACTATTTTAATAATTATGATAGATCAGACAAAATAAATGGCCTTACTCCGGCAGAGCACCGGAGTAAAGCCATCTAAACATATTTTATAATTTCACTTTTTTTGAAATGTCAACTTGACGTGGCATAGTGCATTCCAAGTCATTCCCAATTTTTGTGGAAGACGGGAATTTAAGCACATTTCCGCATACAACCTAATTTTTATCTAGCCTTACCTTCAATAATAATTGGATCATAATCAATAGT
Source organism: Candidatus Companilactobacillus pullicola (assembly GCA_019116025.1). GTDB lineage: Bacteria > Bacillota > Bacilli > Lactobacillales > Lactobacillaceae > Companilactobacillus > Companilactobacillus pullicola. The sequence continues at coordinate 25,432 of DXCM01000096.1, forward strand.
TAAAATACCATTTTGAACGTTAACTAATGAGTTATCGATCAAATTAGTATATTGATCGCTTCTTACATTAACTTTGGCACGGCCTGGTTGACCTTTCAAAGTGAATAGGCCGACTCTGATCTTATCGCCATCTGTATATGTTACTTTAACAACATCATTATCCAATGCTTCAATCTCATAATTGCCAGCATATTGAATTTCATCTTGACTCAATTCATGCATTCTAACCATCAAAGCACTAAGATCCATCTTTTGGTCTTTCCAATCGATCTTATCTTTATCAAATAGACTTGGTGTGTGCTTCATACCGGCTTCTTGTCCAGCATAGATCAAAGTTGAACCTTTTTGGAACTCGGAGAAAGCTGTCCAGTTGAACATATCATTCTCGTTGATAAACATCTTGTGAGCTCTGACTTGATCGTGATTTTCCAAAGCACGCATCTTAATGTAATTCTTTGGATAAATATATTCTTGTTGATCCAAAGCTTCGATATAACGTGCCAAAGGAATCTTGTCATTGACATATTTACGCCAAATTTCGTCAACATCATAGTCATATGTCATATCGAAAGCTTGATACATTTCACTATCTGATTCAGCGCAGAAACCTCTATTTCTCAAATATTTAATGTAGCCACCACCAGAAGTTTCAGCTAACCAAACCATGTCTGGGTTAACTTTGGCAACTTCTTTACGAGCTTCTTTCCAGAAATCAAGTGGAACTTGTGGTGCTACGTCACATCTGAAGCCATCAACTAAATCAGCATACTTCTTGAGGGTCTCAATTTGATACTTCCAAAGATCTTTATGTGAGTAATCCAATTCAGCAACATCTGTCCAATCAGGATTCTTGTTCATTAAATTGCCCATATGATCACGTAAGAACCAACCTGGATGTTCTTTTAAAAGAACTGAATCACGTGAAGTATGGTTGTAAACGATATCAATCATCAACTTCATACCCATGTCATGAACTTTCTTTGAAAAGTGAACAAAATCATCCCATGAACCGATCTTTGGATCGATTGAACGATAGTCTTTAATTGAATAAGGTGATCCTAATTTACCTTTACGATCTTTCTTACCAATGGGATAAATTGGTAAAAGCCAAATATAATCTGTTCCTAATTCCTTGATACGTTGCAAGTCATCCTCTAATGCTTTGAGGGTTCCTTTTTTAGTATGATTTCTTACAAAAACACTATAAATTTGAGCTCTTCTTAGTTTAATATCAGTATTGTCTGCCATAATTTACACCCCTACTATATTTTTGATTCCAAAGCACAGCTTCCCCAAGGATCAAGCGTTAACTCATTGTTATTTAATTTAACTTGATTAGCCAACACTTTTCTCCATTTTGCCTCTGGTAAAGTAAATTTCTTCACTTTATCGGAAAAATTGGTTACAACAATGCCCTTGTTATCTCTTGTTTGACGCAAGTATGCATAAATCTCTGGATCAGTGATCAATAATTGATAATCACCATTTGTAAAACAATTGTGTTTCTTCACACTTAATAAATTTTTGTAAAACGCTACTAAACTCTTAGAATCCACTAACTCATTTTTCACGTTTGTGTCGTCAGTTTGACCCCAATTCCATGGTTCTTTAGTTGAAAAACCATTAAATTGTGAATCATCCCACTGCATTGGTCCACGTGCCGTCATTTCATCCTGATTGTTCAGTAACTTTAGAATCTCTTCATCTGCAAAAGACTTTTTACGCAAGGTATTAATTAAATCTACAGCTCTCTGGTCGTCAAAATCAGAAACCTGTTGATACTTCAAACCGTGCATCCCAATCTCTTCACCGTAATAAATGATGGGCATACCACGTTGTAAATACATCAAGGTTGCCAAAAGTTTACTTACATCCTCATTATCAACGGGTAAATTCAGTCGATCACGTAAGCGACTAATATCGTGATTTCCCCAAGTTAACGTTGGCAAGCTGATGTCTGCTAGGACACTTTCCCAGGTCACATAAGTTTTCTTCAAACTATCAAGCGACAAACGCCTAGTTTGGAAAAATCCAGGTATCTCTGGATTGCTCTCGTCATAAACTTCACCATAATTTCCGGAGTTAACGACTACATCACAACCGTCTTCATCTGGTCTAGTATATTCCGCCGCGTCTAATGCATTAGCTGAAGATGCTTCACCAAACAAGAAAGTATCTGGTTTAAAGTCCTTGATTTCTCTAACAAAAGTTGCTAGATAATCTTTGACTCTTGGCAATTTGGCATAAAATGTATCATCAATTGGGAATTGTTCGCCTTGATTTAAGGAATTCTGTTCCAAGTTAGCTTTAGCGATATGAATGAATGCGTCTAATCTGAACCCATCGACACCCTTTTCAATCCAAAACTTAGCAATATCAGCAATTGATTTACGTACCTCTGGATTCTTCCAATTTAAATCAGGCATTCTTTTGTCGAAGAGATGGAAATAATATTCATCTTTGTCATTAGGATTCTTTTCCCAAACACTGCCGCCAAAGAATGAACCCCAGTTGTTAGGCTCATGTCCGTCAACTTGTTTGTGCCAGATATAGTAATCCTTAAAAATACTATTTGGATTACTGATCGCATCCTTAAACCAAGGATGTTGATCTGACGTGTGGTTGATTGGCAAATCAAGAATTATATGTAATCCCAATTTATGTGCCTTATCCATCATTTCTGTAAAATCGTCCATATCCCCCAGAATAGGATCGATTGCAAAATAATTGGAAACGTCATAACCGTTATCAACTTGTGGTGACACAAAAATTGGATTAAGCCAAATAGTATTAAAACCTAAATTCTTAATATACTCTAAATGCTTGATTACTCCTTGAAGATCTCCGATACCATCGTCATTGGTGTCCTGAAAACTTTTGGGGTAAATTTGATATACGATTGCTTCATCATACCAGTCCAAAATAAACGGCCCCCTTTTTGTAAACCCTTACAACTCAGTATAAAAAAGTAAGCCCCACAACCGCAAGGCTTTGTTTGATGTTATCGGTAACAGTTTAATCCCTTAAAGTACCGCCTAAACTGATCTTAGGTTCGAAGACTAGGGACCCCTGTGATTCACCACTTTTTATCTTATCTAAAAGTACTTCGCCACAGGCACTACCCATTTGGATGATAGATTGCTTGATCGTAGTTATCTTCGGTGAAGCAATTTGATTCAAAAAGACACCATCGAAACCGGTTACACCAAAGTCATCAGGAACTTTACCTCCACAACGAACAATGGCCCGTTCAACTCCTATTGCAAGACGATCAGACGCACAAATAAATGCCGTATTTTTGGGAATCTTCTCCCAATTTTCTCTGACAAAATCTTCTGACAGATGACTATGATTACCAAAACGATGTAATTCAGGAACCATTCGTTTCTCTTGAACCTGTTGTAAATAGCCGGCTTCACGTGAATATTCAAAAGACTCTTTACTATCAATACCTACATAGATCAGCTTTTCATATCCTTTTTTCAAAGCTAGCTGTGATAACAAGTAAGTACCCGCTTTATTATTTGTATCAACAAAGTCAAAACCATAACGATTTTCGCCGAATAATACTACTGGTTTCTTAAGATTCTTGATCCAATCAACGTCGCTGATGCGCATTCCTGTAATAATATACCCATCACAATTACCAATGTCGAAATTACGACGTGTAACCAATTGTAGAGAATATTGATGTAGATCCAAAGTTTTAGCGATTCCAATCATCAAGTTCATATAATAAGGTTCAGTTGTATCAATATCTTCCAAAATACATAACTTAATAATTCTTGTACTGTTATTAGCTAAAGCTTTAGCAATTACATTAGGGTGATAGTCCAACTCACGCATTGCTTCATAGACTAATTGTTTTAGTTCGTCTGTAACCTTATCCGGATGATTAATTACTCGTGAAACCGTCATTTTTGAAACATTGGCTTTCTTTGCTACATCTAATAAAGTGGTCATGAAATCCCCTCCATACATCACACGTTAATTATATAACACTTTAAAAGCCCTTTCAGGAGCTTTTTTATAAAATTAAATAAATAGCATTTTTAATATTTAAAATTTGATTAATTCAATTTAAAACAATTTAAATAAGCAACATGTTTGAACATCTTCTATAAATGAGCAAGAATCTAATCGAATATTAATTGAGAAGATGATAAAAATGATTATTTATTTAATAGCCATTACTGTTTTTATGGTTCAATGTTTCATCATGTTTTACATCTACATCACTCAACAAAAAAGATTTAAACAAAATATGCAACATCCCTTTGAACCCCAACAGGACTTGAACCAGTTCTTTTATTTTATGTTATTACCGTGCCTAAATGAAGGAAAAGTTATCAAAAATTCCCTATCATATTTAAATAATTTACAAGGTCGTAAACATATTATTGTAATTGACGACGACTCAGACGATGACACTATAACGCAAGCTCAAAGTGTTGATGGTCCTATCAGTATAGTTCAAAGAAAACTACCTAATGCTAGGACTGGTAAGGGAGATGCTTTAAACAGCGCTATCCCTACTATTCAGAAAATTATCAAAGAACAGAATCTTGATCCAAAATACTGTATTATCGGTGTTCTCGATGCCGATGGCGTTCTAAGCGCCAATAGTATTGTTAAACTTAATCAATCATTTCGTGACGAAGAAACTGATGCCGTTCAACTTAGAATTAAAATGAAAAGTCCAGGAAAAATTCTACAAACTTTTCAGGATATTGAATTTTTCGTAATCAATCATTTAATTCAATTAGTTAGAACTCATCTCAAAGCTGTGGCTCTATGTGGCAATGGTCAATTCTTCAGAGCTTCAACCGTTCTAAATAAGCTTGGCGATCAACCTTGGGGCAACGCCCTACTCGAAGATTACGAATTAACTTTAAGAATGGAACTAAACGGTCTAACTATCAGATATGTCGATGAAGCTTACGTCGAACAGGAAGCACTTAAAAAGGTAAAAAAATTGGTGCGACAACGTGCTAGGTGGTCACAAGGTGGCTTCAATTGCTGGAAGTATCTCAAACACGTCTCTAAATCCAAAACCGTCTCACTTGGTCAAAAGATTGACGCCTACTTCTTCTTTATCCAACCAGTTTTAAACATTCTGGCCGATTTCAGTATTATCTTTTTAACCATCAATTTTATCTTAAGATACGTCCAAAATCCCGAGTTCATTTTCATTGTTTTCATTATCATGACTGTTCTCAGCTTTTTCTTTGGAACTGTCTTCACAATTATCTACCAAAAGGAACTAAAATTACATGATAAATATCACTTAGTTATTCAAAAAGATGATATGATCAATGAAAAATTCAAATTTAGAAGAGGAATCCTATCGATTGGTCTCCTCTCCTACATTTATGTAATATTCTTCTTCAGTTTAATTATTGCTTGCTATCACCTATTAGCCGGACACACAGTATGGGATAAGACACAGCGCAACTAAAAAACATCTATTAGAGTTTGTTAGTACATACCTCTCTAATAGATGTTTTTATTACTTATTTTTTATCTTATATGTAACTTCAATTATTATAAAAATGATTAAACTAACAACAATCGCCGTAATAAAAGGATTTATCAAAAAATTTGGAAAATATAAATCTTTGGGAATTTGATTTACAAATACATTAAATTTCATAACTATCGCCTCTTATTGGTCATAATTATCTCATCATCATTTTTATATAGCAAAAAAGCCGTCCTAAGGACGACCATTTTGATTACGGAGTCAACGTACTGGTGTAAGTACTTTTTGAATTATTCTTGTACGGTAGATACACAATGTATCTATCGAAAGTAATTATCTAATCTAACGGCTAAATTGTAAACTAGTAATTAGATTTATAACCAAACTGTTAGTTTGATGTGACGGAATTGTAAGATAACTTTGATTATGAAATAATACAGATAATTCCAATGGAGGTATGATAATGAATTCCGCAACGCAAATTTTATTAGTTATCGCTAGTTTTATTTTAGCTATATCGGTTTTAGTAGGATTAATTTTAATCTCGACAAGTCTTTTCCAAATCAAAGGACTACTAAAAACCAAAAATAAGTTATTAATACAAACAAATCGTCCTTACGTAATTTGTCGTCGTATTAATAAGCAAACTGTTGAAATCAGAAATGTTGGTAATACTCCAGCTACTATCGACAATATTCAAAGTGATAATTTGGATCTTTCATATTTGAACCAAAAAGATATTTTTGCTGGTCAATTCTTTACTTATCCTATCGATCAAAATCAAGATTTAAATATCTCAATCAGTTATCGTGACCAAATCAACCAATTTAGGGATAAATTTTCTATTTAAAACTAACGTTTTTAACACCCATAGATTATTGATATGAAAACCTTCCTATTATCCATCTTACAGACCTTACAAAACCGTTAGGACTATTGTCTTAGTTTATATGATACGATTCCTATTGAACTTGGAGGGATATATGATGAATAAGAAAGTCGGCATTAGTTTAATAGTTGCATTGATTGTTTTAATACCATTGATGGCTTATCAATTTTGGTACGTTCCTAACTTTACAGGGGACGATTATTACACTTACGTTGGCGACTCATATAAAGAAATCATTGAAAAGGATGATTCTGGTGCCGACTATAAAGAATATTATTATAAGCAAAAGGCTTATGATAAGGATGGCAACGAAAAGTTGTTAAAGTTCAATAGCTCCATCGGTCGTCCTATCAAAGCTGATAATTATCTTAAAGTTACCTATAATCGTAAATATAACAAAGTTCTTTCTTGGGAAAAAGTTCAAAAGAGGCAGGTCCCTCGTAAGACAATTGAACAGATTCTTAAATAAATTTTCAAAAAGTGCATCTCAAAGCGTAACTCTTGGCGTTTTGAGATGCACTTTTTAATATAAAAAAACTCCCATCCGCTTGGAAAGGAGTTTCATTTTAAATTGCAAATCTATTTTCTAAGATCAACACATCATAAGGCTGCAAAGTTATCTCTTTTTCGATAGCTTTCTTTGTTAATAAGTCTTCACTATCTGGATAGGGATTAACAACCTTCTTTGTTTGTCCGTCTGTATTGATAATAAAGGTATAACGAGCCGTATCACCTGTACGCGTGATAATCTCAACACCAGTCTTTGACTTATCAGATTTAATTTGAGCAGCTTGTAAAATATCTTTCATAAAGAAGTCCATCGCTTGATCATTCAATCGACTACCAGCGTAGTAAGCAAATCCCTTACCAAAATGATTCTTCGTTAAAACAGAGTTATCTTGGTAGAAAACTTCATCACTATAGTGAGCTAAGGATTTTGCTGTTTGTGGCTGAATTAAATTGCAAACCAAACTGCCCTTGCCAATAACTCTACCATCAGCTACTAATTCATGGGTCTGATCAAATGGCAAAGCATCGGTTTCTTCATATCTCAAGCCTAAAACGTTCTTTAGTAATCCAGGATAACCACCAAGATAAACATTATCGTCTTTATCCGCTAATCCGGACATGTAGTCAGTCACAAAGATACCACCAGCTTGAACAAATTTTTCAATTTTATCCGTCATTTCTGGTGAATTGATATACATACTTGGGGCAACGACAATTCGGTATTTTTCTAAATCAGCTTCCTTAGAAATCATGTCAACACTAATCTTACGATCATAGAAAGCTTTGTAATAATCATAAACTTCTTGAACATAGTCGAGATTAGTCGTTGGACCCATGCAGTCTTCTAGTCCCCAGTAACTATTCCAATCAAAAACAATTCCCACTTTTGACTGATTATCTGAATTTTCCAAATCTTCAGGCAATTGATTCAACTCACTACCAAGCTTCTGCAATTCAGCGAAAACCCGTGTGTGAGTCGATTCCGCATGTGAAATCATGGCACTATGTAATTTTTCCGAACCATTACGAGCCTGTTTCAATTGGAAAAATTGAATTGTTTTGGCTCCATGAGCCATTGCTTGGTAACTGAGCATCCGCATCTGATTAGGTGCTTTCAAAGAGTTGAATGGCTGCCAATTTTGTTGACTAGGCGTCTGTTCCATTAGCATGAAGGGCTTGTCTTTAAGACCACGCATCAAATCGTGTTGCATAGCCGTGTAGCCAGCCGGTGTGTCAAAACTTGGATAGTTGTCCCATGAGGCAACATCCATTTCTTTAGCCCACTTGAAGTAGTCCAAATCTTTTTGCGAACCCATTAAATTGGTTGTCACTGGACGTTGATCATATTTTCTAATAATGTCTCGTTCCATCTTAAAATTATTTAACAGACTATCCGACTGAAATCTACGATAGGCCATATCCAATCCTGACATCACTGGTTTGCCATTGTCATACGTATCACCAATTCTCATTGGTGGCATAATTTCATCCCAGTTATGATAAGTGTGACTCCAGACATTAGTTCCCCAAGCCTGATTGATTTTTTCTAAATCATTGTCATACTCATGCTTTAGCCAAGTTCTAAAAGCCTTTGTACAATTTTCGCAGTAACAATAACCGTTATATTCGTTGGAAATGTGCCAATGAGTGATATTTTTAACGGATGCATAACGTTGAGCTAGTTTCTCAACCAATTGACTGGCTAAGCGTTGAAATTCAGGACTATTAGGACAAGCGTTCTCACGTTTTCCTCCAACTTGACGACGACCGTAAGTATCGACACGATTGACCTCTGGATATTTTTTAGTCATCCAAAATGGCAATGCAGCTGTTGAAGTTGCCATAACAATCTTTATATTGTTTTTTTCTAACAACTCAACAATTTTATCCAACTTATCAAAGTTAAAGACGCCATCTTCTGGTTCCAACAAAGACCATGAGAAAACATTGATTGTCGCTGAATTAACATGTGCTAGTTTCAATTTATCCCAATCATCTTGCCAAGTACCCTCAGGCCACTGTTCAGGATTATAGTCACCACCGTACAAAATTGACATCACTTTACCTCTAACTTTCCACCATTTGTTTTGATTATTCTCTGATACCAATTGAAGCTCTTCTTTTTGATTCTTAACAATGATTTAGGAGACTGGTCATCTCGATCAATGTAGACGAAACCATAACGTTTGTCATAACCATTTAACCAACTCAACAAATCGGTAAATGACCAAGCACAGAAACCAAATACGGGAACTCCATCGGCAATAGCCTTACCAACTTGAACCAAATGTTCGTTCAAATAATTGATTCGATATTGATCATCTACTTGTCCATTTTCTAATTTATCAAACGCACCTAACCCATTTTCAGTAATGATAAGTGGTAAACGATACTTCTCGTAAACCTGTCTCAAGGCAATTCTAAATCCAATTGGATCGATTTCCCAGCCCCAACTAGTCTTATCTAGATAAGGATTTTCGACTGATTGAAATAGTTGTGCCTCAGGTGTATCAGCCTGCGCATCCCCAGCCATCAAATAAGGATCAACTTTATCAAAACTTTTTTCCGTAACGGCACCTTTGGTATCAGGTGCTTTGACCGTCCCCCCGTGATAATAATTAATACCAAGAAAATCAGGTTTGCCAGCCTGCAAGACTTTTTCATCTTCAGCCGTAACCTCTGGTGCCAAATTCATTTGTTTCAATAAACGCATAATCCTTTCGGGATATTCACCGCGACAATATACATCCAGCCACCAATCGTTATTGAATTGATTAGCATCCACAGCAGCTAAAACATCGGCTGGTGAACTAGTTAAAGGATAGACCTCCCCATAACCAAAACTGGGTCCAATCTGACCTTGTGGTACCATCTGGTGAAATAGCTGAATAGCTTTGGCATTCGCCAAGTTAACAATGTGATTAGCTTGAAACATTCTCCTTGAGTCCGAAACGTTAGGCGGATGAGAAGCCCAACGATAGCCTAGTGACGTGAATACATTCTGTTCATTGAACGTTATCCAGTATTTAACTTTTTCTCCAAATCTATCAAAAAGGACACGACAGTATTTCACAAAAGCATCGATTGTTTTTCGACTTTCCCAACCACCATATTTGGTTTGCAAAGCTTCTGGAAGATCCCAATGATACAACGTTAAAATAGGCTCAATCTGATGTTTTTGAAGTTCATCAATTACCCTTTCGTAAAAGTCTAATCCTTCTTGATTGACCTTACCTTCACCGTCAGGCAGAATTCGACTCCAAGAAACGCTAAAACGATACGCTTTAAGACCCATTTCAGCCATTAGAGCGATATCTTCTTTGTAATGATGATAAAAATCAACTGCAATTTGACCATTAGTATTATTTTTAGTTTTACCTGGAATTTTAGAGAATTCATCCCAAATTGATGGGCCTTTGCCATCAATATTATAGGCACCCTCAACTTGATAAGCCGCCGAAGCTGCACCCCATAAGAAATGTTCAGGAAATTTCATAGTCATTTCTCCTCGTCTTTTGTTTGATTATGAATCAATTTACCACAGAAATTGCGACTAGTAATTAAGGAGAATAGTACAAAAATACCAGATATTGAAACTATTTATATAAGCCACGAAACTTTCCTGGTGTAACCTTTTCACCACGTTTAAACATCGAAATGAAATAACTATTAGTATTAAAGCCTACCTCTCGTCCGATTTCATCAATTGATAGATCTGGTTCATTCAACAACAATTCTTTAGCCTTTTTAATACGATAATCGATTAAAATTTGGTGCGGCGAACTACCATAGTTAGTACGAAAGGCTTCTAAAATATACTGCAGGCTGTAATTTGTCAGTTTAACAAAGTCATTATTAGTTAAGTCCTGTTGATATGAATCTCGGATCAATTGTAAAATAGGATCGATGATTTTCTTATTCATCTGGTAATTGTGTGGATTGACGACACAATATTTCTTGATCAAAAGCATGAACTCATAAACTAAGGTCGATGATTCATAGATATCTAAACGATTATTTTCCTTAAATTCCTTATGATGCACTTCGATAAAATCCTTCAATTTATCTTCTGGAGATTCAATATAGAGATAATCTTGAAATCCTAATACCTTAGTGATCTCAGAAATCAATAATCCTCCAAAAGAAAAATAGTCTGTGATCCAAGAACCATTTTTTGAATGATAAGAATGTGGAATATCTTGATTGATCAAAATACCCTGATTTTCTTTTAATTCTATTGTCCGACCTTCAATATTTACTATTCCCGTTCCTGAATATGTTTGTAACCAATGAACATAATTATATCCTTTTGGTCTAGACACATTCTCCTGACGCCATTTGTATCCAATACTATCTACATATAATGGCAATGATCGGTCCTTTGCTTTAAAACTATATCTCACTGAGTTCACCTTCAATATGTTATATTTAGCTAGCATTATCTTTAATTACAATACCATTTCCATATGCTAGATTAAAGGTAATCAAGCGGAAAGGAAATGAGGTTTTAGCTATGAAAGCGATTACAAATTGGTTTCAAAATAGTTTTAGTCCAGCATTAGCAAAATTCAGTAATATGAAATATATGCTGGCTTTACGGGATGGAATGATTATTACTGTTCCGTTTACAATCTTCGGTAGTATTTTTATGATTTTGGCAAATTTGCCAATTCCAGGGTGGACACAATTAGTTGCTCCCTATCAGGCAAAATTACAATCAGCCGTTAGTATTACCTTTGGTATCTTGGCTGTCATCGTTGCCATCGGTATGAGTCATGAAATGGCTAAATTGAACAAGATTGATACTCTAACCGGTACAGCAATCGGTGTTTCAGCATTCTTACTTTGTATGTTGAATGATAAATTCCAAATCGATCCTTCAACTTTGGGATCAGATGGTATGTTTACTGCAATTATTGTTTCAATTATCTCTAGTGAAATAGTGGCTTTCTTCATTAGAAAACACATTGTCATTACTTTACCAGATTCAGTTCCACCAGCAGTTGCTAGTTCATTTGTGGCTTTAATTCCAGCATGTGCTTCTCTAGGATTTTTCTGGATCATCAGAGTTCTCTTTAATATTAAGATCAATGCGGTTATTCAGGCTATCTTCTCACCATTAGTCGGTGGTTTGAATAGTTTCTGGGGCGTTGAATTTGCATTATTCTTAACACTAATTCTTTGGACAGTCGGTATTCATGGAAATAATGTCTTAGGTGCCGTAGCATCACCTGTTTATACTTATTTCTTAATGGCAAATATTAAAGATGTTTCTAAAGGTGTCGCTCCAACACACATCACAGCTGACGGATTCCTTGATTTTGGTATGAATATTGGTGGTACTGGTGCCATCTTAGCCTTAGTTATCTGTTGTTTATTGTTTGCTAAGAGTAAACGTTACAAACAATTGGCCAGATTAGGTGCTATTCCTTCAGTCTTTGAAATTAGTGAACCAATTATGTTTGGTTTCCCAGTTGTTTTAAATCCAACTCTATCAATTCCATTTGTTTTAATTCCAATGGTTTTACAAGGTATCACATACTTCTTGATGAAAGCCCATATGATTGGCATGGTTATTGCTCAAGTTCCATGGACAACACCAATTTTCATCAATGGTTATCTAATTACTGGTGGTGACTGGCGTGCTCCAGTATGGCAATTGATTGAATTAGTCATCGCCGTTGCTGTTTACCTTCCATTCTTCAAAGTTCTTGATAAAGCAGCTTACAGGCAAGAACACGTTGAAGAAATGGAAGCTGAGAAAAAAGTCAGTGACAATACTTCATCAATTAAAAATATTAGTGGTCAAACACAAAATGCATAAAGAAAAGAACTTCCAATCGCTTCAAACAGCGAAAGGAAGCTCTTTTTTTATGATCCAGCACTTTCATAGGATGAAATACCCTTATCCCAGATCTTAATTGAGATGAATAAGAAGACAACTGAGATGACCACTAAACCACCTAAATTGAACAACACGTTCTTACCAGTTAAGAAATAACTTGCTGGATAAAAGGCAGTGAAAGCAAATGGAATAACAAATGAAATGATCCAGCGAATCAAATGATTAAAGATACTGACTGGATATTTAGCAAAATCATTAAACATATAAAACAAATATGTGATAGTATTGCTCTTCTTCATCCAAAAGGCTGCAGCCGAAGTACCAATCTTCAAAGCCGTATAAATAGCCGTGGCAAATGGAATTGAAACAATGAATAAGATAACTTTCAACAAAGTCCAATGAACACTAGATGACGACATGAATAATAGGATGACCCCAACCAATAATTCCCCTAGAGCATCGACTTGGAAAGTCTCAACTAAAACGTGAAACAATGGATTGATTGGACGTGTCAAATACTTATCGAACTCACCTTTTCTTACTAATCTTTGCCCAACGATCCAGAGGTTATCAAAGAAAAGATGATCTAATCCCTTAGGAATCAAAGCAAAACCATAGATGAAGATAATTTGTTGCAGGCTCCAACCGGCCAATCTTGGGACTTGACTGAAGATGACTTGTAAGAAAATCAAATTCAAAACTTGATTGAGCAAAACACCTAAGACACCAACGATGAAGTCAGCTTTATATTCCATCGTCTGTTTCAAATACTGTGAAATAAAAATTTTTTCTAAATGAAAGACTCTTCTCATATTAACCTCCCTGGATACTCAAATGTTTGATAGCAAAATGCCAAATAATTTTTGCTAAGAAAATAAAGAATATCAACCAAAAGATTTGAAGAAGTAATACGGAAAAGGTTTGTTGTGCTGTATATTTGCCGAGATATAACATTACGGGTGTATATAACAAGGATGAAAATGGCAATAATTTCAGAACACTTTGCAAGACTGGCGGAAAGAATGCTAACGGCACTAACGAACCTGACATAAAGATAACCAAAGCATTCTTCAACACATTGGAGCCCCACAAATTTCGAAAGAAAAAGGCTGTGAAACTGAAACAAATATTAAAATAAAAGTTGATCAAATAGGCAATCGTCGCACTGAAAAGATACAACAATACGTTAACCAAATTTAAAACTGGGGTCCCTTCACCTACAATTTGATAGATCAAGATCCCACCAAATAAGGGTACAGCTAACACACCAACATCGATCAGTTTACTGCCAATCTCTTCATAGAAATAATTAGCTGTGAAACTAATGGGCTTAAGGATACGCATAGCGATTGAACCATCTTTGACTTCGTCTCCTACACTGCTAGAACCATCACTTGAAGTTAGGATTCCTGTAAAGAAACTCAAAAAAATATATAACACCATCTCAGGAAACGTGAAACCATTCAGACTTGAATTGGTACTCGATTGGAAAACGGCCTTCCACAAAAAATAAGTTACGAAGGCTCCCAAAGTATTCCCCAATGCAAACAAAATAAAGTTTGCACGATAAACAATAGCTTCTTCGATTCCGGCAGAGACGAACGGATGATATTTTCTTAAGAAGTTAGTCATGTTCGGCCGCCTCCTTTCGGAAAATCCTCCTAACAATATCCTCAATATCGGCATCTTTAACACTGATATCTTGGACATCAACTTGTGACAAAGTCAGTCTGATAATATCGGGAACTGAGACTTTACTACTATCAAACTTAACCCGGACATTCTTTTCATTTTGAGAATATTCGATAGCTGAAGAGAATTGTGAGAAATTCAAACGATTCGCATCTTCAGCGTTAACTAGCTCAAATTCAATTTCCCTGATATGTCCAAACTGATTCTTCAATTGCTTGATAGTACCATCAAAGACTTCTTGACCATGATCGATCATGAATACACGATTGCACAATAATTCAATATCCCCCAAGTCATGGGTCGTCAAAATAATTGTTGTCTGTTCCTCCTGATTGATCTGTTCAATAGCATGTCTGATCTTATCTTTAACAGAAACATCCAAACCGATTGTTGGTTCATCTAGGAATAACACTTTCGGATTATGTAACAAAGAAGCTGCAATATCAGCTCGCATTCTTTGGCCCAAAGACAAGGTTCTTACCGGACTGGTAATGAAATCATTTAAATCTAAGACCTCATTCAAAAAATCCATCCGTTTATAAAAATCTTTATCTGGTACGTTATAGATTTCTTTCAAAACTGAATAAGTTTCACGTAATGGTAAATCCCACCATAACTGCGTTCTTTGTCCAAAGACCACTCCGATATCTTTAACATATTTTTGACGGTCTTCCTGAGGGATTTTGTCGTTGATCCGGCAATATCCACTAGTTGGCGTCAAGATTCCAGTTAACATCTTAATGGTTGTTGATTTACCTGCACCGTTAGCACCAATAAAGCCCAAAATTTCTCCCTTAGGTACC
This sequence comes from Candidatus Companilactobacillus pullicola, assembly GCA_019116025.1. Lineage (GTDB taxonomy): Bacteria > Bacillota > Bacilli > Lactobacillales > Lactobacillaceae > Companilactobacillus > Companilactobacillus pullicola. The sequence goes on from DXCM01000096.1 coordinate 40,653, forward strand.
TCGAAGCTTAAATTATTAACGGCTTCAAAAGTTTCGTATTTTGGCTTAATCAATGATTTAAAGGCTCCTACTAGTCCTGGTGACTTAATAGTTTTTCGAAAATCCTTTGTTAAATTAGATACTTCAATCATCGACATCTAAATCCCTCCTTTGTATAAAGTAAGCGTTTACTTATGTAAGCGTACTTCCAATATTAGTCATCCGTTCTCCCATAGTCAATTGGATTTCGCAAAAAAAATTCGTTACCGATAACAATATCAATAACGAATCACTTTTTAGAAACCAATATTCTGATGATTGACTAAATGCTGTATTGCAATATTAGGATAACAAGTTTTGACTATTCCTCTTGGTTGTAACGCCTCTCCTGCTTGATCGACCTTGATCCACTTCATATTAGAATTGGGTGGCAAATCGAATTTGCGATAATCCAAATATTTTAAATGATGATATGTTTCGTCGCTGACTTCCTGTCGATAAATCAGATTCAATTGTTGATAGTCAATCCTCTTTAATTTCCAAAAATTTTCCAAAATACCCGCAAATTCTAATTTCAAATCAGTTAAGCCAAGTTCCTCTCTGGCTTCGCGTTCGGCTGCAGCTTGACTCTCTTCATTGAATTTAATCGCTCCACCAGGCAAAATATACAGCTCCCGTTTTGTATTTTCCTGTCTGACGAAAACTTTATTTTGATGTAATAAGATTAATACCGCTCGAACGTCAAATTTCTGTTTTTGTGTCAAAAAATAGCGTAAATCACCTTGTTCTTGCATCCAATCACCTGCCTTAGTTCATTAAAGTAATCATATACCAAAAATGTGAATAAACATACAAATAGCCAGTAACCCTCAATTGAGTTACTGGCTACTAATTATATATATTATTTAAAATATTTATTGGCAAAATCTGTCGCTTTTTCAACGTATTGCTGTCTAGCCTTGCTTAATGAACCAGCATGACCAGCACCCTTAACGATCCAAAGCTTCTTGGGACCTTTAGTATAATCATAATTTAAATAGGCATTCTTAGTCGGTACAAAATCATCCTTTGAGCCATGGATAATGAATAATGGCACTTTATTCTTCCTCAAACTGTCTTTGGTACTGGCCTGATAGAAGTTATAGCCTGCCAAGAAATCTGCAAAGAGGCTCGCTGTAGGTACAATTGGAAAACTTGGTAAACCAAACATCTCTTTCAATTGATAGGATAATTCACCCGAAATGGTTGAATAGCCACAATCAGCTATAGCAAAACGAACATTTTTAGGATGCTCGCCTAACGTATACATGACTGTTGCGGCACCCATACTAATACCGTACAGTCCAATCTGAGAATTAGCTCCAAATTTCTGATTAAGTTGTTTGATCCAAGCCGTCATATCGTTACGGTCTTTCCAACCATAACCAGCATACTTGCCTTGACTCATACCAAAGGAACGATTATCTGGTGCCAGAACGTTATATCCGGCGTTGTGAAACATTCTGACGTACGACCCTATATATTTACTAGCGCTACCAAACCCGTGGACAACGATCACTGTTTTGGCGGTTTCCTTCCCAGCTGGTAAATAGCGAGCTTTCAATTTCAAATGATCCTTTGTCGTTTGTTCCCAGATCTGTGGCTTCTGATCTAAAAACCATTGACTGTTCTTACTCAAATGACCCTTTATCTGACTACTGTAGCCACTCTTACTAAATGCATAATTAAACATATAACCACCAGCCGCTACATCAGTTAGTAGCGTTACGCCTATAACGACTGATAAGGTAATTTTAACAAATTTTTTCACAGCTTCATTTACCCTTCTAGATTACTATTGCTCACCAATAATAGTCTATTTGGTAATTTTAATGCAACAAAAAACAGGTTAATTATTAGCTAATTCTTCACTCTTAGCTCTGTTTTCAGTAGCATCTTTGTGGAACCAGTGAATATGTGAATCGAAGAAAGCAATCATATCATTCATGAAGTACATAATGTATGTCAAGAATAGAACTGGACTAGCGTCACCTTGTGTAGCAGTAACACCCCAAAGAACGATTGACATAATACCTTGAGCTGTCCAGAAGTAATATTGTTCACGGAAACGTAATGTACATAGAAGTGCACCTGTGAATCCAATAGCAGCAGCAACTGAATCAATTACAGGACGTGGACTGATAAAGATATGTGTATCCATCAAGTAAAGCAATCCCCATGAAGCAAAGAAGAATAGTGCTGTCCAAAGCCATTTAAGAGCTGTTAGACCATGAATATGCTTTTCAGCGTCTTTAGCCCATTGTGGACTGATCAAAACAGGAATATCTAGTAAGATAATGTAACTTAATTGAAGAACAACATCAGAGAAGTTCTTAGCGTTGATAGCTACAAAGATATAAATAAGCGCTGAAACTAATCCTAAGACACCATTTAAAGGTTTTGCATTAGTAATGGCAACTGTACATGTGAAACCTAAAACGGCCGCAAACCATGTCCAAATAGCAATTGCATTAATAGAATGTGAAAGTGTTGATGCAGTGATGGCCCCCAAGCCAAACATTAATAGCATGTAACTCTTGAAACTCCAATGTCTCATTTGTTCAACATACCATTTTGGATTAAATATACTCATTTATCCTTCTCCTCTTGGACCATTGCCAAAATATATGATTGTGGCATTTATATTTTGAAATGGTCGATTTTTATTTATCCCTTAAACCGTATTTCTGAAAAATATCAATTTAACCGACAGCTAAAATCATACCACCAATTGGACTAAATTTGGCAAATGGTTTCTCGAGCATACTGGCGACATATCGGTGTAAAGCGCTTAACTCACTTGCTAAATTAGGAATTTATCATTTGATACAAGATATAGTTTTTTTTGATTTCGTATCACTATATATAGTTATAACGCACCTATTAACAAAAAAAGATACCAAATTTATTCAAAACAGAGATATGCTTTGACTGCCGTTTTCCACAACAAATGTTGTGTTCTATTATTTATGTATCCTTTAATATCAAATAGTACTTACTAAAATCTTCATATGCCTAACGTCTAAAGATAACTATTCTACTTTACTAAAAAAAGTATTCATACCGACCAAATATAATTAGCCGATACGAATACCTTTCTTACTTTTAATAATGATATTTAAATTTTACCAACTAATTTTCCACTGGGTTTAATTGTATCTTCCCCGGGATGCCAATCAGCTGGACACACGTCTGCTCCGTGCTCTTCCACAAATTGAGCTGCCTGCAACGTTCTTAAAATTTCCTTAGGACTTCTACCTACTCCCATTGCATTAACCGTGTATGACTTAATAATACCTTTAGGATCAGCAATGAAGACACCACGATAATCTTGACCTGTTGTCTCATCGATCATATTGAAAAAGTCCGTCAATTCATGCTTTTGATCTGACAACATTGGGTATTGGATCTTGCCAATCGTTTTTGTTGTTTCTGCCCACGACATATGAGAATATTGACTGTCGACTGACACTGAATAAATTTCGGCATTAGCAGCTTGAAAGTCTTTATACAGATCTTGGAGTCCACTGAGTTCTGTTGGACAAACAAACGAGAAGTCAGCTGGATAGAAAAAGATAATTGACCACTTGCCTAATAAATCATTCTTAGTGAAAGATTTTAGCTCACCAGCTTGATAAGCTTCAACATCAAATTCAGGTAATTCCTTATTGATATAATTCATCAGAAATCCTCCTAAGTTAAATTTATATGTGTTTAAACACTTATATAATAACAAATGTTGAGTATTATTTTAAATACAAACCCTTTTGTGTAACAATGTAGTTATTATATAAAGAAGGATTGATTTGATGACGGACGAGGAAAAATTAACTGCTATTCGTGAGTATTCATTTAATAAGATGAAGCAAGACAAAACTGGACACAATTTTGATCATATCCAACGGGTCGTAAAGACAGCTAAACGGATTCTAAAAGATGAACCAGCTGACAAATTAATCACGCTAGGTGCAGCCTATCTACATGACGTAGCTGATGACAAACTAGTTGATGATCCAGAAAAACTAGAACGTGAGATCCATGATTTTTTAGAGTCACTTCAATTGTCTGACGAGCAAATCACGGAGATTCTCTATATCACTCATAATTTATCATTCAGTAAGTCATTGAATAACCCTCCTAAACTTTCATTAGCTGGACAAATCGTTCAAGATTCAGATCGATTAGATGCTATCGGCGCAATCGGTATCGTTCGTGCGGTCTATTATGGAGGAAACAATTCCGAAACAATTTATGACCCTGATATTAAGCCTCGTGAAAAAATGACTAAAGCTGAGTATCGTAATTTGAATGATGAAACAATCATCAATCATTTTTACGAGAAATTATTGAAATTAACCGCTATGATGAATACCCCTACTGCTAAGAAAATAGCTCAGGGACGCCATCAGTATATGCTCGACTTTCTAGATGAATTCAAGGCTGAGTGGGATGCAAATAAATAATAAAGGAGATTCTAATTTTGGTATCATTTGAAGAACAAGATAGAGAATATTATGAACACATTATCAGAAATCTAAGCGACCGTGGCGTAGAGCTAGACGACATCGCTGAAATCGTTATTTTTCTAGAAAAAGATTATGTTAACGGTTTGAATACCGACATAGCAATTCACGCTATCAAGAAAGTATTACATAAACGTGAAGCTCAAAATGCCATTATGACTGGAATTGAATTAGATGTTTTGGCTGAGAAAGGTCTCCTATCAAAACCAATGCAACGTATTATGCAGACTGATGAATCCACTTATGGAATTGACGAAAATATGGCTATCACTTTAGCAAGCTTGTATGGTTCTGTTTCGGTTACTAACTATGGCTATGTTGACAAATTAAAGCATGGTATCTTAGCTAAACTAAATGATAAATCAACTGGCAAAATCAATGTTTTCCTAGACGATTTAGTTGGTGCTATCGCTGCCGGTGCCTGCGGTTGGTTGGCTCATAATGAATCAGCCGTTCAAAGAATGTTGAATAAATAATTCTCAAAAATAAGTAACATCTGTCAAAGATTTATACCTCTCACAGATGTTATTTTTGTTTCTTACTTAAGTTGGGGTGTAGCGTAAAACTGCCGCCCTCCGCGACAAGAAAATTTGACTGGAACGCCATGGGCACGACTTGAAACTAATAATTTTGCACTTCGTGCAAAATTATGGATTTCCAAGCTCGGCCTTTCCCTAAGCAATAAATTGCTAAGGGAATCTCATGGCTGAGTCAATTTTCTTGTCGCTCCGGACTAAATCCGGTTTTGTTTATTAATCATTGTAAAATCTAAAAACTAAAAAACAGACTCTATTAAGAAATTCAAGCATATCTGCATGTCTTGAAATACTTAATGGGTCTGTTTTTAGTTTAGGATTTAAGAGTTCCTATTTTGACCATGTAAGATTAGATGATATCTAATTGCTGTATTTATATTAGAAACGAATGTCTAGTTGGTAGTAAAAAATCTGTGGGCCCTCAGTGGTGAAATTCTACTTAGCTTGCGTAGCAAGGTTAGTAGAAGACCGGACTTGGAGATCCATAATTTTTCACAGAGTGAAAAATTATTAGCTTCAAGCCGTGTCCACCACGTTCCAGTGGCCCACAGATTTTTTGCGGACAACGGCATATTTCACCTACATCAGTTAGTATTTACGCTACAATCCAACTTAAACCTATTTTTAGTTAACAATTAAAACGTTAGTTTTGGAATGCTCTGATACATAACGTGTAACTGATCCGACAAATGCACGCTCTAAAGCATTCAAACCGGTTTTTCCCATAATGATCAAGTCAATTTCTTTATCTTTAGGAAAATTAGCTAATTCCGAACGCGGCTCACCATTCAAAAGTTCTACATGACAAGCAAGACCAGCACCTTTTACCATCTCTTCGGCTTTTTGCAAGTCTACCTTGGCTCCGGTTTCCAATTCATCGGTTAACCCTGGAACATAAGAGACTCCAACACTAACAGGTAGATTAGCGGTGTTAACAACTGATACTAAATATAATTCAGAATTAAATTTCTTAGTTAAATCCATGGCGGCTTCTAGAGCATCGTACGAGTTTTTACTTCCATCAATGGCTACAAGAATTCGATTAAACATATCGAACACCTCCTACTAAGATACCTTGATATCTTTAGCTAGATTTTACCAAGCTCAGGAAACTTTGACATTTTTAACACGTTGACATATTGGACATTTGTTATAATAAAGCTTAAATAATGATAAATAGGGGAATTATTATTATGGAAACTAAGCAGCGACTGGAGATCATCAGGCAAGAATGTAAATTTAGACGAGATTTAAAGAATATTCAATTTACGCATTACTTTTCCAATCAGTTTATGGAGAAATATACTCAATTTTTTTGCATCGAGGATTTTTTCAAGCAACTAGGCGTCACTGACAAAGCTTCTTTAAATGAAATATCCAAGGAATCTTGGGAACAGTTGGTTCAAATGACAACCATCTTTTCTTCCTGGCAAGAGATGCTCGACAAGGCTGGCGAGGACTATTCTCTTCAAAATTTTTATTAATTATAATTTAAAACGCTATCATTTTATTTATTTATTATATTAACGTACTTTTATACATGAATTGTAATATAATAAGTTTGTTGGAAGAAACCCAAAATATGCAATAATATATTATTATTCTCAATAGTACAATCCTTCTATAGAATAATTCTTCTAACTTTATGGCACTGCTCCTCGGCAGTGTCTTTTTTTGCGTCCAAATTCAATGTATTCAGCAATTTCTAACTATGTAATAAGGAAAAATATTTCAGAAGTATAATTAAATTAAAAATCTTTTTATTTTAATAATAACCATTTGTACTTTTTTATTGTTCATTAGCACCCGAATAATAATACTATCTACAGAGATTTCACTCAGCCTTGAAGGGCTAAGCCTGATGTCTTCAATTCATAAACCTTATCATAGAGTTTCTTTACTTCATCTGGAATATGATGATCAACTTCTATTACCGTCAGATTCTTATTATTCAGAATCGATTGATGAATCGAAGCCGCTGTTTCTGGATCTAAAGAAGCTGTTCCTTCATCAATCAAAAGCAGTTGACGATTAAAATACAAGGCACGTGCTATCTCAATTCGTTTCAATTGTCCCCCAGAAAAATTATGTCCATTTTCGTTAATTCTCATCTTTAATGATTCCTCATTGGCGAATTCCTCTAGACCCGATTGCATTAATGCTGAAAGAACTCTTTGCTTATCAGCTAAATCTCTCCCTAAAGTAATATTCCTTTCCAGACTATCTTCAAAAATAATCGGCGTCTGTCCAACTATTCCAAAACTATCGTATGATTCTCTTTGCGAGTAGGAATGATTATCTAACAAAATTTTTCCGGTGGATGGTTGTAATTCTTTAAGAATCATTCTAATCAATGTTGACTTACCAATACCCGACTTCCCACCTATTAAAATTTTCTCTCCATGTTTCACATCAAAGGAGACATTTTGGAAAACTTCTTTTTTATCATAGGTGAAACTTACATTATCAACTGATAACTCATCCACATTTTCTGGTTTATCATTTGAAACAATCGTCACAACTGGCTGTAACTGTTCAACTTTAGTCCGAATACTTCTAGTACTACTGATGGTATTCCAACTGGTAATGATTTGATTGAAGCCATTCAAAATCCAGGATGAAGAATATTGAATAGCAACGAATTGTGCAAGAGTAATTTTTCCTACGATAGTAAAGTAAATCCCCAAGCCAATAGGTATATACGAGAATACGGAGAACAGTAAACCAATTACATTATTAGATAATGCAATCTGATTTTTCAAACTAGCATTAGATGCTTCCATCCCTGAAATAGATTGATCCATTCGTTTTGAAAAACCGGTTGTCGCATTATAACGGCGTAACAACATCGCTCCGTGCAATAAATCCTTAACCGTTGTCGAGAGAGTCTGATTATTTTTGGACCAAGTATCGGTCCTCTTTTGAATTGATTTGGTGAATAATTTTGGTGCTAAAGTTGGTACAATCAT
>DXCM01000005.1 GCA_019116025.1 Candidatus Companilactobacillus pullicola
ATTTCCAACAGTAGATTTAATCCCATCAATAACAATATTAATAGGATCTCCGGAAAGGACTTTTACCTGTACATTGTCCTGTGAATAATCAATCTCCAACAAACAGTCTCTATATCTAATATGGATGGTCATTCCATTCCAAGCGTCGGGCAAATTGTTTCGAATGTTAAGTGTGTCATTCTTAATCTGAATGCCACCAAATCCTTCAACGATTGCGATCCAACTACCACCTAAATTAGCAATGTGTAAGCCATCGTTGGTATTTCCTTGAAGATCAATTAAGTCTGTTTTAGCGGTATCACGAAAATATGAATAGGCTTTGTCGCTTAAACCTAATCTTGCTGCCAAAGCACTAAAGATTGAGCGTGACAAGGATGAATCATGTGTAGTGATCTTTTCATAATAATCATATTCTTTGATTAATTGTTCTTTTGAAATATCGTCAAACAAGAAATCTGCGAATAATGTATCCGCTTGTTTGTTGACTTGATATCTATAAATAGTCAAGGGATGGTAATGCAACAATAATGGATAATTTTCTTTTGGAGTCTGCTCAAATGGCCAAACAGGCTTCTTGAAATATGAATCATCTTGTTCGTTAATACCTTTCTCTTCGTCAAATGGTAAGTAGATGGCATCACGAATTTTGGCAAATTCATTTAGGGTATGTTTATCGGCACCCAATTGCTTGGCCTCTTCTGGAAACTTTTTAATCAGTTGAATGGCAAAATCGAGGTTAAACTTAGCCATTCGATTAGTATAGTAATTGTTATTTACGATGGCTGAATATTCGTCTGGTCCAGTGACGTCAAAGAAACAGAATCGTTGTTTCCCATCTATCTCGGAAAAACTGCCAAAATTAGTCCAGAATTTAGCTGTTTCTAAAACAATTTCTAAGCCATAGTCTTTAATCAATTGATTATCTTCAGTTATGGTGAAATAACGATAAATAGCAAACGCAATGTCCGCATCAATATGATATTGTGCTGTACTTGCTGGATAGTAAGCACTCGCTTCCTTACCATTGATCGTTCTCCAAGTGAATAATGCCCCGTCACTCACTCCCAAAGTCCGAGCACGTTCTTTAGCTTCAGGAAGAATGCTGTATCGATACTTGATCAAATCGGCCGCAATGTCAGGATTGGTGTAAGCAAAAAATGGTGCCATGTACATCTCTGTGTCCCAGAAATAATGTCCTTCATAACCTACTCCCGACAACCCTTTAGCGGAAATATTAGTTTTACCATCCCTACCGGCTGAGGATTCGAGCTGATAAAGATTAAAGTGGATAGCCTTATTTAAACTGTCATCACCATTTATTTCAACTTCACTTTGATTCCAAAATCGTGTCCAAAATTCTATCGATTCTTCTTTAATTGATTCAAAGGTTGGTAAGTCGGTTGAAGAAATATGTTGACCAATATCGCCAACTATAGCTAGCACATCAAATTTTATGGGACCATCCTTTAAAGTCAGTATCATTTCCATGTCTTCACTTAACGCTAAGCCCATTTCAACAAACAACTTACTATTATCAGTCGTTACTCTTAGACCCTTTAAATCTTGCAAGTTCAATGAATCATATTGCAACGTAGTCACGCCCCGGGATTTACGTGGATCATCACTATCTTGTGCGGTCGTATCCAGGTCAAAATCCTTTTCTACTTTAATGTTTCCCAGATAGTTTTTACCAGTAATTTCGTAACGTAATCCAATGAATTGATTCTCTTTTTGATCGACTACACTGGTCAAACTGAGTTCAATCGATTCATTTTGAGAATTAGAAAGTTCATAAGTTGAATACAATATACCTTGAGCCATATCCAAATGCATATCTTTTAACTGAGATTGATCAAACTTATTTCTATTATCGTCATAAACCTTTATTCGACGTATATCTGGCAGTTTAACAATTGTTTGATTCTTGTCCGCATATCCGTAAGCTTTTTCACCATAATGAATGTCAGATTCTTCGTAAAAGCCGTTAACGACGGTCCCTGCGTCTTCTGAAGGATTAATAGGATCGCTAGCCCTGACGCCGACGTGACCGTTAGCAAGTGAAAATATTGATTCCAAATATGCCGGTTGAGTTGATTTCAAATCATCTAATTCAAGTGTTTTTGATAATTGCGTCATTTTACTCTCCAAACCAAAGGGAGACCGGACAAAACCCGTTCCCCCTTCTCGATATTTTGAAGCAAATAATACAGATATATTCTGCTTGCCGTTATCATACAACCTATTTGATTTTGAAGTTAATATTATGACTGTATTTACTGACAAATTCTGATGTGTACATTACTCTTCTAATTTTATTCCATTATTTTTTATTAAAGCTTGATACCAATAATAAGAGTCCTTCAATAATCTTTTCCCAGTTCCATATCCCTTGTTATTTTGGTCCACATAAATAAGCCCATATCGTTTGGACATTTCCCCAGTGCCAGCGGATATTAAATCAATAATTCCCCACGGTGTATAGCCGACAATATCGATTCCATCGTATATTATTGCCTTTTCCATCTCTAAAATGTGTGCTTTTAAATAATTTATCCTATATTGATCATGAATTTCATTTTTATTTGAAACCGTATCTCTTGCTCCCAATCCATTTTCGACAATGAATAAGGGTTTATGATAACGATCATTTAACCAATTTAACGAAAAACGTAACCCTATTGGATCAATTTGCCATCCCCATTCACTTTCTTTTAAATATTTATTCTTTATCTTATTTTTTTCTTCATAAAATGTATAGTATGGATCTTCATGATTATCAGCCTCTACTGTCATTGACATGTAATAAGATAATCCAATGTAATCTACAGTTCCTTTTTTTAGTATATCCAAATCAGATTGAGTTATATCCAAGTTCCAATTTGATTGTTTTTGATAAATTTTCAACCATTCAGGATAAATACCAAGACATTGAATATCTCCAAACCAATACCTTGCTTGATTAGCCCTTTCAGCTTTGAATATATCTTTAGGATTAGGTGTCGAAGGGTATATAGGAGCCATTGCCAACATACATCCTATTTTGAAATTTGGATTAATTTCATGACCCGTAATAACAGTTCTTGCACTTGCAACTAATTCATAATGTGCAGCCTGATACATTATTTTTTCAGAATCTTTTAAAGAGCATCCCATTATACCTGAATTAGAATATAGTGCTAATTTACTTTGAAAATCCGACTGATTATTAATTTCATTAAAAGTCATCCAGTACTTAACTTTATGTTTATAACGTTTGAATACTGTTTGTGCAAATTTAACAAAAAAATCAATTAATTTTCTATTTTTCCATCCTCCATACTTCTTAACTAAACCGTATGGCATCTCAAAATGAGACAAAGTTACTATCGGTTCTATGCCGTTCTTATTAAGTTCATCAAATAAATTATCATAAAAGTCTAACCCAGACTCATTCGGCACATCATCATCACCATTAGGATATATTCTTGTCCACGCTATAGATGTTCTAAAACACTTTAATCCAAGATCAGCAAATAATTTTATATCATTTTTATATGAGTGGTATAAATTAATTCCAAAATGATTCGGATATACGTTATCTCTTGATATTATGGGCGTAATACATCTTCCCTGATTAACTGAACCAGATGTTAGATGGTCAGCGATACTGTCTCCTTTTCCATCTTCATTCCATGCGCCCTCTACTTGGTGTGCTGCAACTGCTCCACCCCATAAAAAATCACTTTTTAATGCCAAAATAAAATTTCCTCTTTTATTATTTAATTTTAGATAACGCCAAAGAAAGTACTTTATCACCATTCATTGTTCCGTAATCTTTCATGTCAATCACATCTACAGGTACTTCCACCTCATTTTCTACTTTATGTAATTGGAATTTTATTTGTGGGCCTAATAAAATGACTGCAGGATTATTTTTCTCAACTTCTTCAGGAATTGATGCACTTGCTGTAGCAAAAATATTAACATCAATTTCTCTTTTTTTTGCTGCCTCTCTCATTTTCGTTACAAGTAGTGAAGTGGACATTCCACCTGCGCATGCTAACATAATTGTTTTTGTCATAATAAATTTCCTCCTGTATACGTTTTCAAATCATTAATAGTATAATCTCCTTGCAAAAACTCTGCAAGAAAAAATAATTTATAATTTTTATTTGACAAGATTTTATTTTTGATTAGAATAAGCATTGTTGAATGAAGCGCTTACATAGGAGGGATACAATGGATAAAGAAAAAAATTCAACTCTAGATACTTTAGTCAATTGGCTTCAAGATAAATTGAATCCAATTGCAGATAAGCTAAATGAAAATATATGGCTATCGGCTGTACGTGATGGATTCTTTGGTGCCACATCAATTTTAATTATTGGTTCTATCTTTTTACTATTTGCTAATTTACCAATAGCAGGTTATGCAAATTTGATGTCATCAATTTTTGGTAAAAATTGGACTGTATTTTTTACTGTTCCATATAATATGACAATGAATATCATGGTAATTTACGTTGTTATTGGAATGGCAAAGAGTCTTGCCAAAAGTTTAGGTGTTGACGATATTCAAGCAATCATTCTTTCATTTGCTGCATTTTTCACACTAAATCCTACGATTAAGGATAAAACTGGAGCAGAAGGAATTGACCTTGTATCTATTAGTTCTACAGGTATTTTTTTAAGCATAATTGTCACTTTATTAACAGTTAAACTTTTAAGTATATTTTATGAACATGATTGGCGTATTAAAATGCCTTCAAGTGTTCCAGAAATGGTAAGCAATTCGTTTTCAGCATTAATACCTGGGGCCGTCATTCTAATTATCGCTGTAACTATAAGAATCTTATTCAGCATGACTAGCTTTGCAACAATTCAGGGATTCGTAGATAAATTAATTCAAACTCCTTTGTTAAAAGTTGGGGCGTCTTATGGAGCAACTATGCTTGTTGAATTTTTGGAAGCTTTGATTTTTACCTTTGGATTACATGGACCAAGTATTATCAATTCAGTCATGACTCCAATATGGTTAACTTTAACAACACAAAATCAGGCTGCCGTTGCCGCCGGAAAAGCAATTCCACATATTATGAATCTTCAATTTGATGCTAATTATATTAAATTAGGTGGAACTGGCTGTACTATAGGGTTAGCCATATTATGTACTTATTTTGCAAAGTCAAAACAATTAAAGACATTGGGAAAATTATCATTAGCGCCAAGTATTTTTAATATTAACGAGCCATTAATATTTGGATTACCCATTGTTCTTAACCCTATTCTGATGATTCCATTTGCTTTGTCACCTATAGTATTTGGATCTTTGAGCTGGTTTGTTACATCCATAGGTTTAGTTCCTTATGCAAATGGTACTAATATTCCGTTTACAACTCCCCCAATCATTGCTGGATTTTTAATTTCTGGGTGGCAAGGGGCCGTTTGGAATATAATTGAAATTTTTCTTTCTATTGCTTGGTATTATCCATTCTTTAAGATATTTGATCGTTCAACGACTAGTCAGGATTTAAGTAATGAGTAGATAAAAAAGATAGATACTCTAATTATGTAATGATCTGTGGTTCGTACAGATTTACAATAAAGAGTATCTATCTTTTTTTATTAACAGAAATAACAGGTATAAGACTACGGCCTATATAACATTTGCTTTATAATTAGAATATGATATTTTTAAATTAATTCAAGAAGTTAAAGTATATTTGAAACGAGGTTATAAATTTGAGTCCACATGTTTTAATTAATTTTGGTTTTAAAGAACATACCGGCCGCTCGACAATGAATGCTATCTTTGCATTTTTACTGGGAAGAATGAAAGAAAGAACTTTATTAATTGATTTGGATCCTTCCATGACATCAACAAAAATGATATCTAAAACTACAAAAATCAACATTGATCCGGAAAATACAATTTATACTGGCCTAACCCAAATGGATTTCAAGAATAGCGTTATTAAAGTAAACGATGCCCTGTCGATAATCCCAGGAGATTGGAGAATTAACTTATGGTCTCCTTCCCCAGATAAAAAGGAGAAAATTTCTTACATTTCCGAAGCTATATCTAACCTCAAATATAATTTTAAATATATTATTATAGACATGCCGAGTACTGAGTCAAATATTGCAAATGATGCCCTTAGGGCAGGCACAAATATTTTTCTTACTTTAGAAAACCAAAAGTTATCATATACTAACTTTACTAAGGACGTGCAATACTTAACAAAGACAAAGCGTAACTTCAAGACAAATTATGCTGTATCAGGAATATTATTGTATATAACGCGTGGTAATCCTTCATCTAAAGACAATCAATTGTTTATAAACGATGCTAAATCTAAATTTGGTGATGCAATTATGTCAAATCCAATGTGGTTTCAGGAAAGAATAAAAAGTTTTACTGAGGATGGGATTTCATCAAATGGAATTTGGGATAATCGTGTATTAACGATGTATCAAAATATATTGAACGAAGAACTAACTAGGATTGAGGAATAAATATGTCAAAAGATTTTCTAGATCAAATAAACGCTGGATTAGGAGTGCCTACTAAATCTCAAAATGGAATCCTGCAGGATAAGAATGAGAAGACACACCCTGTACAAGTAAGAGAGTCTACTTACAAGGAATTGAAAAAAATAGCATTTGAAAAAAATATTAAAATAGTCGATCTTGTTGATTCATTACTGAAATATTCATTAACAAAAAAATGAATGTTTTTAAAAATCATAACAAATAAAGGAATACTGAAGACATCCAATAGTCTCGGTATTCCTTTATTTGTTTAATTACTCTTTTCATTTTCAGCGTTCAATTCATCACATTTGATGATCAATTGGTTAGTTTCCTTAGCAGGATCAACCTTCATTGAATACTTGCGACCGTATTCGATCATCGTGTGATGTGCTTGATGCAATTCTTGTGCTGGCATTACACTGACGATTTTCTTCTCAACTTGCAAGGGATTAGCCTTTTCGTCAACAAAATGGAGTCGTTTAGAAATGGCTGAAACATGCGTATCGACAGCAAAGGTCGGTTGATCAAAGACATCGCTTAAAACCACATTAGCCGTTTTTCGACCCGCTCCAGGAAGTTCCATAATACCCTTTCTAGTTTCGGGTACAACATCATTCAATTTCGTATGAACGACCCCGGCTGTTTTGATAATATTTTTGGCCTTGTTATGGAATAAACCAACACTTTTAATAATTTGTTCAACGTCCTCAACCTTAGCGTTCATCAGATCCTTGGGTTCTGGATATTTTGCAAATAAAATTGGCGTAACTTTATTGACAGAAACGTCAGTTGCTTGAGCGCTAAGAATTACGGAAATCAAATATTGAAAGGGTGTCCTTGAATCTAATGATGGTCCGACGGGTCCGACATCGTCTTCCATTTGACGAATAGCCCAAACTATCTGTTCATCTTTTAACATTAATATCCCAACTTCTTTCGACGATCTTGTAATTGTTCTGCTGTCTTTATATTACTCTTTTCCCAACTAATTAGGATACGATCCATATATTTTAACGAATAAGCTTGATTCAACACTGCTTCACGTAAAGCAAGATCAATCAATTCAACACTGTAATGGTCGTCATCGATCCATTGATGAATTTGTTCTTGTTCGATTGGCGATATGGGACGGCCAAATTCAACTTCAATTTTCTTGAATAATTCTTCAGTCTCAGACATCAAGCGATTCTGTTGATTCGAAGCCTGTTCTTGTTGCAATAAGTTCTTGATTCGATGATAAATTGGAGTCAACGAATAAATATCACGTTGTTGATGATGATCCATGATGGTCTTCAATTCAATCACGCCTAACTTGATCAAGCCTTGAATAATCGTGTAAATACTGGCTTCATCCATCCCCGTGTTTTTAGCTAAATCCTTTGCCATAGGGAAAGTAACACCTTTTTGGGCATACATGGACAAAGCTAAATAGACGATCAGGTCCTTTTCCGTCATTCCCAAATTATGATAGTTTTGTAAAATTAAATTATTGATACTGGTGCTACCACTATCTACGAATGCATTGAATAATTCATCTTCCATACTTAATTACTCCAATTAACAAAAAAAGCCCGAGAACACAAATCTCGACTTTTTTTATTTGATTTAAATATTATTTATTATTTGAACACTTTTACCAGTACGAAAATCGACCAGATTGTAGCCGATACTACCATTTTTCTTTTGGAAAGCTACTTCCCAAGTTGGTTTATTTTTGTATAGTCCCAAATTGATATGCAAAATCTTTTTGGCACCATAACGTTGGGCTACATCCTCGATAACGCTTTGACGTACAGGCGCTGTATTCTTGTTGACTATTTCTGTTTTACCGCTTTTAGCATTGATAATAATATAACGATATTTTTGACCTTTAGTCAAACCACCAACCGCATAATATTGTTTTTGGCGTGTGTAATTGCCGAAATAATCCGGTTGAACAATTCCCGCTTTTTCCTTAGCAATATCATTAGCTTGTGACTTTGCACTCGAGAACGGTGCAAATGAAAGATTTAAATATGTTAATACCGAAACAATAGCAAGTGCGATCAGAGATATGGTCAATAAAACTTTTGTACTTCTATTCATGAAAGTTCTTCCTTTTCTCAGTTACCAGAATAGTATAGCAATCTTTTGGCTAATTCAAAAACTCATTTATATCTTTTTTAATCGTATCCATATCTTCGTTAACAACTGGCAATCCCTTTGGTAAGGAATCCAGAATTGTCTTGCCATAGCTCTTAGTTAAAATGCGATTATCTAATAGTAAAATGACACCACGATCAGTTGGTGTTCTGACTAAACGTCCCAATCCTTGACGTAACTGCAAAATGGCGTTTGGTAAAGAATCAACCTTGAAGACATTGAGATTTTGTTCCTTCAAAATATCCTGTTTGATTTTGACATCTGGTTGTTCAGGTGACTCAAACGGAATACGCGTAACAATTAAAATCTCCAGCATCTTCTTAGGAAAGTCGACTCCCTCCCAGAAGGAATTGGCACCAAGTAAAACAGAACGTCGACCAATAGCAAAACGCTTCTTGATCTTTTCGTTCGATCCTGTAACTCCTTGAGCTAGAATCTCCCATTTCTCTTTGACATCAGTTTCCATTAAACGATCATACACATTACTCAAAGTATTCAACGAATTAAACAAAATCATAGTTTGATGATCCAAGTTATCTAAGATATCAACGATATATTTAGTCACCATCGCGTAGTACTCTTCACTGTTTAAAGTCTGAATATCAGGCAAATCAGCTGGCAAATAGATCTTGCTATTCTTAGAAATACTATTGGCATCGGGCAAAATCACCATCTGATTGATCTGATTTTGATTCAATTGCGTATCCAAAATAAAGTGTGAAAAGTCCTTTTGAATCGTAATAGCCGCCCCAATAGCGAAAATCTGGCTGAAACGTTCAGTAGTCTCTTCAATTAAACCTTGAATATCGAACTGGCGCCAACTGATCTTGAGTGTATTGACTTCGTAGTAATCACGCATGTCAATTTGGACGCCGAATTTGGTATCCTTCTCCTGAATCGCTTGCAATAAATCATCTAAATTCAAAATAACGTCACGCAATTTATTGTTCTCGATCGTTAAATTCGAAATAACTTTAGACAATTCAACCGAGATAAAGTTCTTTTGGAAATTATATTGATCAAATAATGTCTCAACACGATTTGACACCAGTGACAATTCAACAATCAAATCGGATAACAATTCAACTAATTTGGGATTATTCTGACCAAATTTATGATTACTATCCAACAGTGAAACGAAGTTCTCACGATCTTTAAACTTCACTTTATTTTGAACGTAAGTACCAAAGATGTTGTATTCCAAACGTTGCATCAATTCATCAATGGCCTGAAAGTGCGTTTCCATTCCTTGTAAATCTTGATAATTCCACAATTGTGTCGTCACTTCAGTAAAGGCATAACGTAGTGTTACCCGGTTTTGATAAAGAATGTCACTGATCTTCTTGACGTATTCATTCAACTTCAAGAAATCAATTGTTGGCGAACTAGCACTACGCAAACTACCAGCAAAGTGATTGGCCTCGTCAATTACTAAATAAGAGTTCTTACCCCAGAATTGACTGTCTAAATGTCGAGCTAAGAAGGCCTGATTGGTTACCAAAATTTTCGACTCTAAATAACGATTTTGTTGATACATCCAGAAATCATCATTACCAAAGACGGTATTCTCTTTTGGTTCACCACGATGACGAATAATACTGAACAAAGGACTATTGTAATTAGTTAAATGTAGTTCACTCAAATCTCCAGTTGTCGTCATCGTCAGCCAAACGAGGATTTTCATCTTTAAAATGGCGGTATGGCTGTGTAAACGATAGTTATCTAGTGCTTCATAAAAGCGGTCTAAGTCGATAAAGTTATAACTACTTTTAACTATCTCAGCGTGATATTCATTATTAGTAACTTGATTCAGCAATGGAATCGATTGTTCGACGATCTGTTGCTGCAAGACTTTGGTTGTCGTTGCGATAACGAGTTTTTGGTCAACGTTGATCAAATAAGACAGTGGCAAGAGATAACCTAAAGTTTTTCCGGCGCCAGTTGGTGCTTCAATCAGATTCCACTTCTTAATTTTGTCACGGTGTTGACTAGTGTGATAAATATTATCCATCAACTTCGATTGGTTGACACGATAATCTAAGATACCATCCAGTAATTCTTTTTTAGCTTC
The DNA here is from genome assembly GCA_019116025.1 of Candidatus Companilactobacillus pullicola. Classification (GTDB taxonomy): domain Bacteria; phylum Bacillota; class Bacilli; order Lactobacillales; family Lactobacillaceae; genus Companilactobacillus; species Companilactobacillus pullicola. The sequence goes on from DXCM01000005.1 coordinate 10,726, forward strand.
ACGAGTTTGCGGATATTTAGTCGTGTGATCGATTCTCTCACTGACATGAAAATCCTTTTTTCGTAAAATCAAACCATTCTTTTCGTACAGATATGCTGGTAATACTGAAGAGCGAGAATTCTTCTGACGTTCCTCTAGAATGGTCTTAAAAACTAAATTAGTTTCTCGAATCGTATTCTTACCAAATTTGGCCAGCATCTCTAACGTTGGAATTGGCAATTGCTGAATTCGTTTCAAAAGGATCAAAAACAATTCAGCAGTAACATGGGCATCACTGTTAGCACTATGGGGATTCTTGTGTGTGATGCTTAAATAATGCGTTAAATCTTGTAGTTTGTAACTACTAATGGTTGGAAAAAGTATTTGCGATAATTCAACAGTATCGATTGCTTTGACATTGAGTTGGTTCATTCCGATACGTTTAAGTTCTCGATTTAAAAAGGTCAAATCAAAATTCACATTATGTGCAATAAAAACTCGATTTTTTAAAAGTTTAAAAATATCAGGTGCAACTTCTTCAAATGTTGGTGAATCTTTAACATCGTCGTCACTCAATCCTGTTAGCGCCGTGATTCGATTAGGAATCGGCACCTTGGGATTGATCTTTTGATCATAGATATGTGTTATTTCACCGTTTTCGATAAGGGCACAGCCGAATTGAATTATACGCCCGTTGTCATGCCAATTAGAATTGGTTGTTTCTAGATCAACAACAGCGTAAGAATTTTTCAAATCATTCACCTCTCATCTTCATTTTTCTTGCAAATCAATAGCCTTATTGACTTTCAAGAAGTAAAGATATTTACCCACGACGGGTTTGTTCTTAATCACAGAAATAGCTTCTGCGTATAAATTGACTTGTCCGGAATACTTGGAGACTAATTCTTCAAAGTTCTGATCAGTCACCCGATCAGTTTTATAGTCAAAAATTATTATTCCATGATCTAATTCAATCACTCCATCAATAATACCATGAACTAATATTTTATCGTTAACAGAATAGTCTTTTGACGAGTTTTTAAACAATTTTTGTGCTGGCATTAAAATTGAACAAGGAAATTCTCGACTGACAGTTTGATGATGTTCAACAATCGTTTGTCCTAAGTTGCTTTGGTAAAAGTCAGCCAAACTCTGACAATCAATTTTTTCAGCCAACTCGTCCGTCAACAGTTTTTCATTGACCATCTGTTGGATCAATTCTTGAAAATCGGCAATCGTTGGCGTTTTATCGAGATTGATTTTTTGTAAAACTAAGTGAGTGGCACTACCAACTTCGGCAGCGGTCACTTTCTTTGTTTTCGTCAAAAATTGTGGTTTGGCAAATGACCCTAAATTATAACGGGATTTATCTTCCAACAAATCTTCAGCCATCCCATCTTCATCAGGATCCGCAAACAAACCTTTAATTTCAGAAACAGATTGATAAGCTGTTGTATCAACGGATTCTTGATATCGATAATTAAAATCAAGCAACTGTTTAACTGTCTTCTTGAATAAATCTGATGGTTCTACAGGAGCCTTTTTAGGAATAATGATTTTTGAAGCTACATCATCTTTAACTTCCGGATAAATCAACTTCAAAACCAGATTACAAGTTTTATTCGTATAAAGTTCTTCAGAGACATCTTCACGATCGTTGTCAGACAAAGTACTGATTCCTACTAAGTCTTGGAAGTTATTGGCCTTTAAACGCAAGGCTTCGTTAATAACGCCAGTTTTAGGACTAACTTCATCCCAAGTATTGATGGTATCTTCGACATCTTTCGTGAAGCCAAACATAATCAATTTTTGTTTAGCACGGGTTAAAGCTACGTATAGTAACCGCATTTCCTCAGAAGTTGTCGCTACCTTACGTAAATTACTGATAACACTGTGTTGAAGCGTACGGTATCGCAAGCGAGTCTGATTATTAACGAGCGTGATTCCAATTCCTTGGTCAGTGTCAAAAACAGTTTGACCCTGAAAATCACGTTTGTTGAATTGTTTAGCCATATCCAAATAGATCACGATTGGAAATTCCAAGCCCTTAGAAGCGTGGACAGTCATTACTTTCACGGTATCATCGGTTGCTTCAATACTGTTAGGTTGCGACAGATCCTTATCAAGATCCTGCATACGTTGAATAAAATTAATAAATTGATGCAAGCCTTTATAGTTCGTCTCTTCATAAGCACTGGCACGTTGATACAGGGCATGCAGATTAGCAGCACGTTGCTTACCACCAGACATTCCTGAGACGTATTCCAGCAAACCAGTTTCTTGATAAATCTTCCAAATCAAACGAGCGATCGAATTCTTATTGGCGAAGTCACGGTAGTTTTCCAACTGTAATAAGAAAGCTTGAACCTTATTCTTGATCTCATCTTTAGCTATTTCTGAACGTAAATATTCACTTAAAGCAGTAAAGTAGAATTCTTGCTTATCCACGAGACGAATCTCAGCTAGTTCTTCTTCATTCAATCCAACGATTGGCGAACGCAATACCGCTACTAATGGAATATCCTGATAAGGATTATCAATAATGTTCAACATCGACATCATGATTTGCAGCTCGGTCGTTTGGAAATAGTTCTGTGCATCAGTCACCATGATCGGAATATCAGCTTTGGCAAAGTAAGAAATCAAATCAGTGTTATTTTCCTTAGTACGAGAAAGAATCGCAATGTCAGAATACCTAATAGTCCGCATCTGATCCTTTTTACCGTCGTAAATTTGATATTGATCCTTAATTAAGGCTTGGATTCGTTTGGCAGCATTTTCAATCAAGGTCTGACGTTTCTCAACATCTTCGTCATCATTGTTGACCAACAGATTGAATTCATTTTCACTGTCGACACTATCTGGAAAGTTAGTTCCCGGAATCAGCTTAGATTTATCATCATAGTCGATATCACCAATCTTTTTATCGAAAATTCGTTTGAAAATACGGTTAACGAAGTCATCAACTGACTTGGCAGAACGGAAATTCTTTGATAATTGAATTAATTCACTAGTGTTAGCGTCACTTTGGAAGTCTTCATACTTTTGAGCAAAGATATATGGTGCAGCCTGACGGAAGCCATAAATTGACTGCTTAATATCCCCCACCATGAACAAATGGTTATTCTCATTTGAAAGTAATTGAATGATTTTTTCCTGCATCGCGTTGACATCTTGATACTCATCGATCATTAATTCATGAAATTTAGTCTGATAGTAATCAAGAGCCACCATATGGTCGTCTACAGGACTTTGCAAGATTTTAACAGCCATGTGTTCCAAGTCATTGAAATCCAAAACATGACTATTGTTCTTCAAGTGACCATATTCTTTGATAAATCCACGTTCGACCTCAACCAATTTGGCAATAATGCTTTGAGATTGGATCAATGATTCCTGCACGCCACTTTCTGACTGCAAGAAGAAATCATTAAACAACTGATCAACTTGGCGTTTTAACTTATCACGAACTTTTTTAGCTTTCTCCCAAGTAGAGAGATCATTTCCCTCTTTGTCATCCTTTTTCAAACTAGTTGCTTTTTTTAGATTAAAGCCCAATAACTCAGTTCTAATATCAGAATAGCTTTTAGCGCCAACTTCATCTTCCAATTTGCCCAGATCTTCTTGAGCGGTCTTAAATGTCGCAAAGAGTGACTTAGCTGTTAATTCATCCGTATCAGCCAAATCAATTCCCTGATTAGCTACTTCTCGTAACTGTTCTAGACGTTGTTTCAATTGAGGAACGACATCTTTTTTATAAAAATTGGAATCAGAAAAACTGTCGTCGAACTGATAATTTGTAATCAAATCATCTAACCACTGTTGTGTCTCCGCATTAGTGATAGCAAAGTCGTACAACTTAAAAATGACGTCTTTTAGGCCATCATCACTGCGGTCATCAGTAAAATTATCGGTTAATTTGATAAAGTCCGCATCGTCTTTGTCATAATACTTATTACGTAAATTATCGTAGGCCTGTTCTTTCATGATCGACTGTTCCGTTGTATCGCTTAACAAACGAAAATTAGGATCCAAATCAATAACGTAATAGAACTTTTTGATGATGCTTAAACAAAAGGCATGCAAAGTACTGATATTAGCAATCGGTATCCGGAAGATTTGTTTTTGAAGATGTTTGTGCGTTTCCGCGTCCAAAGTTCGATCATTGACTAATTCCTTGATTCGTTTTAGAAGACGCTCTTTCATCTCTAATGCCGCAGCGTCGGTAAAAGTCGCTACTAAGAGATTATCAACATTTTCACCATCTTTTAGCATTTCAACGATTCGTTCAATCAAGATGGTTGTTTTACCAGAACCAGCCGCCGCAGAAACAAGAATATCGTGTCCACGATGATAAATGGCTTTTTCTTGATCTTCAGTCCATTTAGGCATCCTCTTCACCATCCTCTAAAACAGTTTGTATTTCTTTAATAACATTCTCTTTATTGTAATTAATGACATCGTGATAGTCGTTTTCTGGTAACATCGCGTCGAATTCGAAAATCGGACGATAGTCGCTATATTGTAAGCCTGTCATTTGTCCGTATCGATAAGGATTCAAATTCAACTTACCGGAATAAATTTTTTCTCCAGCTTGACGGATCAAATGATCGTTGTAATTCAAGATTCGGAACAAATCTTCTTGTGAGATAACGTTGTTAGTTCCTTTTTTAACAACCGGTGAATTTTTAGAAACCTTCCCCGCTTTCGTCAGTGCTTGAGTATCAATGTTAGCGAGTAATTCCTCATCATTGACTAACAAACCATTCAATTGGAATTCCTTAAAGATCTTGTTTTGGATGTCGCTATTTTGAATATTTTCGGACTCTTCTAAGGACTTAGTATTGATCAACGAGCGATCCAACGTAATTAGTGGATTTTGGATATGTTCATACAAAGCGCCACCGACTTTGGCATTTTCTCGATCAGTCAAAAGATGCAGATTGTTCATAACACTTTGAATATAAGTTGGCATCTGCATGGTGATACCGTCTAAGAATTGTGAAAAATCAAAACTCTTATTTCCTGATTTGTAGTCAATGATTGTCAAATAAGTGATGTCATCGAGAATCATTTCATCAATTCGATCAATTTTTCCACGAACATTCACCAAATGACCGCCAGGAATTTGATAAGAAAGTCCTGGTAAGTCTTGTTTGTTGTTGATACGACCAAAGGTAACCTCAGATTTTTCTGGTTCTGAACTGTTGCGCAAGAATCGCAACTTCATATTCTTAACCAGTTGAATCAAAGTTGTCCTTAACTTGTCAGCGATGTATTGCATTCGTGCCGAAGAATTAAAAATACGATTCTCTGGTAAATCAATTTGTTCTATAAACAGATCACTAACTAGATTTTGAATCTCGCCATCAGACATGTTACGTAAAGAACGGCCCTGTTCTTGATGTAAATACTTCACCAAACTATCCAACACAGCGTGGAAAATCGATCCTGTTTGTGCCGGCGTGATTTCAAAGAGTCGTCTAGGTTTCAATCTCAAACCGTACTTCAAGAAGTATTCGTACTCATTCATGTAGAATGTCTCTAATTGAGAGATCGACACATTGATATTTTTACCGTACAAGGCTTCAACCGTATCTAAATTCAAACTTTGCGGAATATTTTGATAATTCAAAGAACTTAAAGCAAATTCGGAAGTTTCTGGTTCCTCATTCAATAGAAATTGGCGAACATATTTCCAGGCATCTGGAATGTCAGTTTTATTATCCAACGCTGAACGTGATACACGGATCAAATAGTTCAAACTAGAGGCCTTAGAACCTAAGTAACGAATAACTTCATTTTCAGATTGGTCATCGCTTGAAGGATTCAGAAGCACCATTTGTTCATCCAAGCGGAAATGATTTTTGATTCGAACCACGTAACTGGATAGATCTTGTTGCTTGTTATCCTCAGTGAAGTTAGGATATGTGAAGATCAAACGTTGTGAACCAGTGGTAAAGGTAATATCGTGCAAATATGGCTCCGAGTTATTCATAACTTCATCCGGTTCATTCAGATATTTGCCATCAGTTAACCCATCATTTAAGAAAAGACGTTCATCGTCAGTCACGATATCGTTAGAAACAGTTGTCCCTGGCATATTGTTAGTCGTTGAGCCAAGAATAAAGGTGATTTTACGATTATTAGGTTGAATCATCCCAATTTCTGAGATACTGACAGCATCCAAAGTTGAAGGAATCTGGGAGTAAGTCGCATTTTCAAAAGCCGCATCCAAAATATCGATAAAGTCTTTCGAGTTGAATTCACGTTCACCAAAGACGGATACGTACTCGTCTAAAATTTGATTGAAGAGATTAACAATTTGTTCAGGCTGATTAGCCAACGTTAAATTCTTTTGATTGGTGGCCTGTTGTTGCCACAACAATAATGTCTCAAAGACACGGTTCTTCTCTAAAAAGTTATACAAGAAACTGACACTATCAATGGAAGAATGTGATTTTTTAACGAATTTTTCCAATTGACTGTAAATATTTTTGACGAAATCTTTAATTTGGTTGATCAACTGATATTCAGAAATTTTGATTTTATCGACCACTGGGTCTAATTGCACATCTGGTTTGAAGTCAGGTCCCATCCAGCCTCGTTTAGTTGTTCCATTAGTTAAAGCGTAATTTTCAGTTAAATCGACTGCTTGACGAAAGGCCTGGATATTATCTTTAAATTCTTCAGGTATCAACAATTCTGTCCGCAAAAGACTGATGACATCGTCCACTTGTAAACCCCGATTCACGATTGCAAATAATAGATCAATCAGACGTTTGAAGGGATGATTAGCCATTTTCTTTTGTAAATCAATAAAGTATGGCACTTGATTGTTTTCCATGAAGGATTCGATAAACGAGCCATACTCGGACAAGTCTCTAGCCACGATCAAGAAATCTTTATAACGATAATCCTGCGTAGCCACTAATTGACGAATATAAGTACTGATGGCTGAGACCTCCGTCTGTTTATCAGTACATTTCCAGATTTGAACTGAGTTTTGACTGTCTAATCCACTTGGTTTGATGCCACCGATATTAGATTCAATCCAGTAATCTTCTAATTTACTTAGATCCGGACTGATTCTCTTAGTATCGGCAAAATGATTTCTAGTTACGATTCGATTCTGTTTAGCCAGCTCGTGTAGTTGTTGATACGTCGCAGCGGGACGGAAAAAGAAATCTGATTCATCAGTTGTTTCAAACACTGGTTGGTCTAAAACTAAAGAAATGTTTAGACAGCCTCCATTGATTAACATTGACTTAACTAAGTTACATTCAGCCGCTGTAAAGGATGAAAAGCCTTCAATATAAAAGTAATAGTGTGAAGTTCCAATTTTAGTGTTTAAAAAATCTGCCAGTGCGTTTAATTGGAAGTCATTAGTATTGTAATTTTGAATTTGTTCCAAATAAGCTGTATACATAAGGTTCAATTCTTTGATTTTATCGACAAAGATCCCTTGTTGATCTGAATTCAAAGCTAAATCAATATCGTCAGGCTGAACTTGTCCATTCATGAATTCATCGAACTGTGAGATCATTTGGTCAATGAAGCCCGGTTTGTCGATCATTCCGGCAAAGATTTTTAATTCAGACTTGTGTTCTTGAACAATATTCTTCAATAACATCGCTGATTTAGTTTGCGTTAATGTTTCTAAATTATAATCGCTACTGTCACGCAAAAAGTACCAAGCTAGTCGTGAGAACGAAAAAGTTTGGACATTGTTAGTTGCGATTAAAGAATCATTATCTTTTTGAAAATATTTTAAAATATTGACTTCTGATTCGAATTTTATATGATTTGGTACTAAAAAGAAGAATTGTCCGGTCGGATCCTTGGTATAATCCTCTTGGAACAACTCCATCATCTTTTTATGATGATCAAATTGGTTTTTACCCAGTACAAAATTTAATGTCATTATTCATCACCCGAAAAAATTCTATCATAGTTGGTCGTTAGAAAGTGGAAATCACATCAATAGATGTATAAAATAAAGACTTAGAGAAATTGAGGTGAGCATGTGCTTAAAGGAATAGGAAAAAGTCATGGGAAGACGATTATAATGGGAGAACATGCGGTGGTTTATGGCTACCCTGCTTTTGCGATTCCCTTGTTGAGTACTCCAGTGATTGTCAAAATGCAGCAAAGTAAAGAAAATTCTTTGATCTCAAAGTACTATGCGGGAAAAATAGATAAAATCCCTGATTCATTATCAGGCGTAAAATATTTAGTCAACTTGCTCGATTCAGAATTAAACGCTGACAAAGTTAACTACACCATCAACATTGATAGTGGTTTACCGATCGAACGAGGCATGGGTTCCTCAGCTGCTATCGCTGCGGCTATCACAAGAGCCTTCTTCGACTTTTTCAAAAAGGATTTGGATCATCAATTATTGTTAGACTACGTCAACAAGTCTGAGACTGTTACCCACGGAAAAGCTAGCGGCTTAGATGCTTTAACAGTCAGTTCTGATGATCCTATTAAGTTTGGCAAAAATGTGGCTCCTAAGCACTTTAATTTTAATTCCGATGGATTTATTGTGATTGCTGATTCTGGTGTTAAAGGACGCACTAAAGAGACTGTTGCCGACGTCAAAAAGATGTATGACCAGGATCCTAAAAAAATCGGTGCTTACTTACAACAATTAGGCGACTACGCTACTCAGGCGAGTGATTACTTAACTAAAGGCAATTTGAAGAAATTAGGTTTGGTTTTCACTCTAGCAAATGAAGCTTTAACCAAATTAAATTTAGCTATCCCCAAAACTGATAAACTGATTGAAGCTGCCAATCACGCTGGAGCTTTGGGCAGTAAGATCACTGGTGGCGGTCGTGGTGGCTGTATTATTTGTCTGGCTAGAAATTTGAAGAACGCCCAGATGATCCAAAAAGCACTGATCAAGTCAGGCGCCGAACAGACTTGGATTCAACCATTATCAATTTATGCGGAGGATGAGGACATTGGTTAGAACAGCACGGGCTTTTACAAATATTGCTTTGATCAAATATTGGGGTAAAAAGGATCAAGCCTTGAAGTTACCCTACACCAATAGTCTTTCGTTAACGTTGGATCGTTTTTATACGGATACTAAAGTGACAATTTCTGACAGTGATCACGATACGGTTTACTTAAACCACAATTTGCTAGATGAAAATCAAAATAAACGTATTCTTAAATATTTAGACGTCGTTCGGAAATTTTATAGTTTCGACGACCATTTTGTTGTGGATACGGTCAATCATGTCCCTACTTCGGCCGGATTTGCTTCTTCAGCCTCCGGGTTTGCGGCTTTGGCTGCAGCTATTAATGAGACTGAACAATTAAATTTGAACAAAAAAGAACTTTCAATTTTAGCACGTAATGGTTCTGGATCTGCTAGTCGATCGATCTATGGTGGATTTGTCGAATGGATTGCTGGAAGTAACAACGAGACTTCTTTTGCGACGCCTATTGACGAAAATCCCCAAATTGATTTAACGTTATTATCTGTGGTTATAAATAAGGGTAGTAAAAAGATTTCTTCTACCGTAGGGATGGAAAATAGCGTCAAGACCTCCCCTTTTTATCCAAATTGGGTTACACTAGTGGCTTCAGAGATAAAAGAAATTAAGCAAGCAATTGCTAAAAAAGATATCCAAAAAATTGGAGAAATTGCCGAACATAATGCTATGAGCATGCATGCTTTAACGCTTTCAGCTAATCCTTCATTCACATATTTTGAACCAGAGACGATTCAAATTTTTCAAATAATTCAAGAATTACGTCAAAAAGGCATCCTCGCATATGCTACAATTGATGCCGGTCCAAATGTTAAAATTATATGTACGAAGGAATCGATTGCGAAGGTTCAAAAATACATTGAGGAACAATTATCCAATGTATCTTGCGTTGTTGCTAACATCGGTAGTGGCATCCAATACATCTGATATTAATTGAAAGGTATGATATTTTTGTCTACAGGAAAAGCACCTGGAAAATTATATTTGGCTGGAGAATATGCTGTCGTCGAAACAGGATTTCCCGCAGTTCTTACATCCGTAAATAAGTACGTTACCGTTACAGTTAACGAAACTCAAAATGGTGGAACGATCCAGTCAAAAAACTTAAATAAGGAACTCATTCACTGGAACCGTCAAGGAACTGAATTGGTCTTTGATGACTCTGAAAGTCAATTGCAGTACATTCTGGCAGCGATCAAGTTCATTGAAAAGTACGCCCTAGAACGTGGTAAAAAACTAAGTTACTACGATTTGTTAGTAACAAGTGAACTTGATTCCCAAGATGGTAAAAAGTATGGTTTAGGCTCATCGGCAGCCGTAACTGTCGCCGTAGTGAAAACTCTAGGTGATTTTTATCATTTAAATCTGTCAGCGATGGATATTTATAAAATTGCTGCCATCTCACACTTATCCGTTCAAGGAAATGGAAGTTTGGGAGATATTGCTGCTAGTGCCTTTGGTGGTATCGTAGCTTACTATTCTCCCGACCGTAACTGGATCTTCAACATGATCCGTAATCACAGTATTACTGAGATTCTATCTTTAGACTGGCCAGAACTAAAAATTCAAAGCCTCGATTTACCAGAAGATCTCGAATTGACAGTTGGCTGGACTGGTTCCCCTGCTTCAACTTCCATCTTGGTTGATCGGATTGCTTTAACCAAAGCTCAAAAAGTTGAAAAGTATCAACATTTCCTACAAGAAAGTCGTAAAAATGTTGAACAATTGATTGAAGGATTCAAGAACAACGATTCTGCACTGATCAAAAAAATGTTCAGCAAGTATCGTAACCTCCTAGATGACTTAGCTGAATTCAGTGATGTTCACATTGAAACAGACCTTCTAACTAAGCTTTGCGACATTGCTGAAAAACTCGGTGGCTCCGCTAAAACTTCTGGTGCCGGCGGTGGCGATTGTGGAATCGTCTTAAGCGATAAGAAATTAAACGTTGCTGAATTGAAAAAAGAGTGGCAAAAGGTTGGAATTACCCCTCTTACTTTAAAAATCGGAGAAATAATTGCTCATGCCTAAACAAGATGCCCAAATTCAACGTAAAGTTGAACATCTTTTCTTAGCTGAAAAATACTTCACAGACGAGTCATTTGCTGATTTCGATAGCGTTAGATTACTACATAACGCCTTACCTGAATTGAGTTTGAAACAGATTGATCTTTCAACCCATTTCATTAATCAGAAAATGGCTTTACCTATATACTTCAACGCAATTACTGGTGGATCTAAACAATCGACCAGATTTAATACTGAGCTATCACAGTTAGCTCACAAATTGAATATCCCGGTATCCAGTGGTTCGATGGGTGTCTATCTTCGTCTGCCAGAAACTCAGGATTCTTTTTCTGTTTTGAGAGAGAATGATCCTGAAGGTTTCGTGATTGCCAATGTCTCTGCTAAAGTTAATGCTCAACAAGCCCAACAAGCTGTCGACTTGATAAAAGCTAATGCCCTACAGATTCATTTGAATGCTTTACAAGAATTAGCTATGCCTGAAGGCGATCAAGAGTTCATGTGGTTGGATAATATCAAGCAAATCGTCTCTTCTGTCACTGTTCCCGTGATTGTTAAAGAAGTTGGTTTTGGTTTGTCAAAGGACAATCTCTCTGACCTTTATAAAGTTGGCGTGAAGTATGTTGATATTTCAGGTTTTGGCGGAACTGACTTTGCCCAGATTGAAAGTGCCCGTAATCATGAATTGAACTTAACTTATTTAGATCAATTCTCACTTTCAACTGTCGAGTCACTCTTGGAATCTATCCCCTATCAAAATAAGATGACGATTTTTGCTTCTGGTGGTATTCGTACACCAATGGACGTCATCAAAGCTATTCGTATGGGTGCTAGTGCTGTGGGTATGTCTGGTTTAGTCTTGCATCACTTGCAGAAGTACTCTCTAAGTGAAACCGAAATTTTCTTTGAGGAATTCATTAAACAATTGAAATTGATCATGGCCGCTATTGGCGCTAAGTCAATTGCAGACATCAAAAAAGCTCCCATCGTTTTCGATGAGAACTTAGTCAATTACGCTAAACAACGTAACATTATTTTACCGTCTTAATCCTTTAGGATAGACGTTTTTTATTTGGGAATTACTGTAACGTCCCCAACTGAATATTTTACCTTGATAAGATAAACCGATCCATTTGTTGTCAAAGTCAGGACGTTCTTTTAAAATGATCGATTCGCCGTGTAGGTATTTTTCAAATTGATCATCATTTAATTCAAAAACAGTTTTTAACATTTCAGGTTTGAGTGCCAATATCCATGCGATATCGGGCTCAAACCTATTTTTTTTGAATTCTCCCAGTTTTAGACCATTTCTTAGGATGTGTAATCCTTTGAAACGGTTATCTAGACTAGCGGCTTGATACAAGAAGTCACTGATGTGTAACCAGTTATTTTCAGACAAGCTCGTTAAGTTAGTTTTGGCAAATTTTTGAACAAACTTGATATCGTCTTTTTTCAGATTGGTATTGATTTGACGATCTCGGGGTTCTTCTGTTTCGCCATCTTTGACCAACTTACACATGAAATGTCCTTCACCGTTAAATCGATCAGGAAACATTCTTAAAGCTCTGGCTAATTCAGGATTATCATTGCCCCACTCTGGCTTGGCGTCTTCCATACCGGAATATTTTTTGACCTCGACCAGATGCATGTCAGGATACTTCTTCAAGAACCAGTCGACATTTTGTTCATTTTCTTCTGGTGAGAAGGTACAAGTCGAATAGACTAATGCCCCACCCTTATTCAATAGCTTGTAGGCTGAATCGAGAATGTGCTGTTGACGGTTGGCACACTGTTCTACATAGTCCAAAGACCAATATTTAACTGATTCCGGATCCTTACGGAACATTCCTTCACCAGAACATGGTGCATCAACTAAGATCTTATCGAAGAATTGCTCGAATTTCTTTTCAAAATCTTTTGGTGAATTATTGGTAACGACTGTATTAGTAATTCCCATTCTTTCGATGTTAGAAGACAACACCTTAGCACGCTTAGTGTTTATCTCATTACTTACTAAAAGTCCTTTAGAGGCCATTTTTGAGGCAATATAGGTTGTTTTACTACCAGGAGCAGCACAGAGATCCAAGATCTTGTCGTTTTCTTTCGGATCAAGAATCTCAGTTACGTACATAGCACTGGGTTCTTGACTGTAAACATAACCTGATAAGTGATCGATCGAATTACCACTGATTTCCCCAAAGTAACCGATATTGCTGTATTCAATGGGGTGATCCAGCGGATAAGAAACATTTTTAAAATTAGCTTTTAAAGGATTGAGACGAAAAGCTTCTTGACTGTCTTCTTGAATAGCGTCAAAAAGTTTGTCAGCTCTCTCTCCTAATAAATTACGATATTTTTCTTTAAAGTCAGGACTCAAATCGACTTTCATTAAATTACTCACTCCGTTTTTTGGTAAAAATTATTTGTGACATTCCTACTAGAATCGTGATCAAAACGGAAACTAATATGAACATGTTGAAGGTATTATTACTGATGATAGCAATCTTCCAGTTAACCGCCGCAAAACCGGCAACGAAAGGCACTAACGTATAGATTAGATAACGGATCATTAATCCATTTTGGTAGTTATTCTTTAAATCACCAGTTAAGTGTGATCTGGACAGATCGTATTTTAAAGGAACTAAGATATAAAAATCAACGATGACGATCAAGACGAATAATAAGACGATGCCGACTAGATACATCTCACCATTGTTGGTCGTTTCAGCGTTTGTAAAGTCATCTGTCTGTGGCACGTACTTGTGGGATGTGCTGGCGTGCAAAACACTCTTAATCTTAGACAAGCTTTCCTTGTTCGAAAGTGCATTACCATCAAGCACCGTTGTTACTTGATTTAGATGCAACTTCGACTTTGGTTGATTCGGTGACAAGGAGATCAACGTTTGACCATTTAAGATATCTGCCCCGTCAAAACCGATATTACCGATTACTGAAATATAGCGATCACCCATCTGAATGTACGACTGACCTTGAGGTTTGTATGCTTCTAATTGGGATGATTTCCCCTGAACCGCAAATGGTATCTGGGAAATGAAGTCATCCTGTGAGAAATACCGTCCTGAAGTTATCGGTAGTTTATTGATCTTGTTGTGACCGTAGATATATCCTAAGTCGCTGTTACTTTTTTCAAAGAAGATCAGCTGATAGGACGATACCTTCTTTTTTTTGCTTAATTCTTGAACTACTGTGACTAAATTCTTTTTAGATTTGGTATGCAGAACAATCGCTTGTTCACTCATACCTAGTCGATTCATTGTATTGTTGTATTTAATTGAATCGCTTTTTGAGATAGCAACTCCGGTTAACAGAACTATCAGAAAAATAACAATACTTGATATTACCTTTTTCATAAATATCTCACCTATTATTTTATCTTGTATCTTATTCTACCCTATTTGACTAGATAAAGTTGATCATGGACTAAATCATAATGGGAATAGCTCTGATTGATTCGTTCAATTCTTGGGTCATCGACCAATTTAGCACTGTCCCAGAACTCTTTACTGTCAGTCGCACCATACTTTTCACCGATAACCAAGAAGTTTACGTCCAATTGACGAATTTTATTCAAGACCCTAAGATCGATATCTTCACGATCAGGACTCCAAGCTAGAATAACATTATTCACTTTTGAACTATATTTATCCAAAGCCTGTAAAGCATCGAGTGACTCCACATCCGTTAGCAGATCCTTACCAGTTTGATTGTGACTAGCCCAGCTCAAATCGTCCGTACAGTAAGTTTCGACTCCCAAATCACGCAAACCTTTAGACCAGTAACCATTTCCAGCCATTAATTCCAAAAAGTTTTGTTCCGGAAATTCATTAATTAGCTGTTGAACAAAGTCTTGAGTGATCGTTGCCCAATAACCAAATTCATTTTGAAGCTGCGTACGAAGTTCACCCAAATCGTGGTCGAATATCTCTAGGTTTTTCAATAAAGCTTCAAAGTCAGCATCTTGAAGATCCATATTTTGACGCAAACATTCAGTAATTTCATCTTCACTCAATTGAAGCTGGGGAAAATGATATTTAGGTAGTTGATTTTGCGATAAAGTTTCCCAAATCCGCTCAATAAGCCTTATTTTAAGATTAAATTTCATTCCATTAGGCAACGCCGCTACATCCTGTTTTAATTTATCAATATAATTCATTATTACTCCCAACTAAACGATATTTTGATCCTTGCTCTACTGCCGTCCTCCGCAAAAATTTGGAATGCTGTTGGAACGCTATGGGCGCGATTCGGAGCTAATCATTTTACACTTCGTGCAAAATAATGGATCTCCGAAGTCGGCCTTATTGTAATCGGCAAAGCCGATAACAATAATTTCATAGCTGAACGCATTCCAAATTTTTGCTCCGGACTAAACAACATTGTGATTGTTTTATTAGAGATAAATTATTTAGTCCGATATCTTTTCTATTTAAAAAATCATGTCTAATCCAATTTAAAAAAACAACAATTTACTAAGGTAAAGCTCATGAATAAGTTAATTCTCTTGTTGCCCCGAAGTAATACTGTGTTCTGTTTTTAAATGGATTCATATGCCTAACCATAGATACCATTGTTTTCTTAGGTCAAAATTCATAAGATTTATCTGATTATGTAAAGCTACTCAGATACTACAGTTCTAGCAAATAACAGTAGAACCAGAAATACAGTCGGTAGTGGAAAATCTGTGGGCCCTAAGTGGCGAAATTCTACTTAGCTTGCGAAGCAAGGTTAGTAGAAGACCGGACTTGGAGATCCATGATTTTTCGCGAAGTGAAAAATTATTAGCTTCAAGCCGTGTCCACCGCAT
>DXCM01000097.1 GCA_019116025.1 Candidatus Companilactobacillus pullicola
CAACAACAATAAGTGGAAATATTGAAGGAATTTATTCAATTGGAGCTCTTATTGGTGGAATCATCATTACAATAGTTAATTTAAAAAATACTTTTGGATTTATAAGAAATATGTACTGGGCAACTAGTACACAATTACTTATTTTAGGTTTGATGTTATTTACCTTGCCACGCTATGTTTTATTCATTTTTGCATTTTTTGAATTTGTTATTGGCGTGTTGGACGCTATGTCTCAACCTCCAATGTTTACATACATACAAAGAACAGTTCCGGAGGGAGATCTTGGTAAAGTTAATACTTCAATGTATACTGCTGCGCAAATACTTACGCCAATTGCAGTATTCATATTCAGTATTGTATTTTCAAAAGTCAATTATCAAATGATTTTCTTGATTAATGGAATAATTAGTCTGCTTTTGACATTTTTCTTATTAGAAGTTATTGGTAAGAGAGTGGCAGAGTAGATATAAAAATACCTCATAATGATTAGGTTGGCTTCTAATTATTATGAGGTATTTTAAATTAATTAGTAAATAGTATGTGATGAATCCTCTTTAAAATTCTTAAAAGCCTTAATAGTAGTGTCTCGATCGTGTTGTTCAAGGTTTAAAACGTTCTTATCATTTAAACCATCAGATAAAAATTTGTAAATGAAATCGTCTCTAAAGCCTATATTCTTAGCGTCTTCGGCAGTATTACCGTAGTAACAAGTTTTGATATTTGACCAGATGATAGCTCCTAAGCACATTGGACAAGGGTAAGCATTGGTATACAATTCGCAACCTGATAGATCGTGTGTTCCAAGTTTTTGGCAGGCTTTTCTGATAGTTGTAATTTCACCATGGGCTGATGGATCATGATTTGCTAAGACGTGATTGCGTCCTTGAGCAATTATCTCGCCATCTTTAACTATCACAGTACCAAAAGGTCCACCGATTTGTGTTCCTACATTACTTTGTGCTTCTTTAGCTGCTAGTTCCATAAATTTTTTGTCGTATGCCATAAATAGTATCTCCTGATTAATAATATTTTGATACCCGATTAGTATACTTCTAATCATAAATTCATAAAAATAATGATTTTGTGAATATATTCCTGGTTATCAAAAATGTACAAATATTTTTGCCTGCTTTGAGTAATATTCATAGAACGGGTCATTTATAATTAATCATAATAATTATTCTTTATTTAGATAGGTGGAGGATATGAAAACCAAGGGAATACGACAAATAGTATGGACAATATTATTATTTCTGGTGGCGGTTTTTGGTGCGACTTCAATTCAGAATGTGAAGGCCGCTGAAATAAATGATGGGATAGATAACTGGTATGCACCGTCTGGACAAATGACGCAGGTCGGATTATTGCCAATGGGAGATAATTTGGATTTAGGTTATACCTTTGGCTTGGCTCAAAGCTATAATTCCAATACTAGTCAGCTGCCTTACTTCTTAAACGGTGGTGACGATTCAATCGTTAAGGATTCCTATGCATCAGGTAATTCCATTCAATATTCCAAAATGGATGTTTTTTTGAAAAAAGGCGATAAGTACGTCAATGCTCTTTTTCAGAACCGTGCAGGAACTAACGTTGAAACAAACCGTAGTTTGGCCTCGTCTTTATCTCCGGATTTTATGATCGTCCCTTCGGATTCGACGACAACTAAAGTCACAGCGGCTGAATATTCAGTTTTACCATCACAATTTGCCGGAACAGACCCAACTAATCGGTTATCGAATAAAAAGTATTATGTCGGAACTGATGCCAATGGCAATCCAGCCTACAAGATTGTGGGTGACTTAAA
This sequence comes from Candidatus Companilactobacillus pullicola, assembly GCA_019116025.1. Taxonomy (GTDB): domain Bacteria; phylum Bacillota; class Bacilli; order Lactobacillales; family Lactobacillaceae; genus Companilactobacillus; species Companilactobacillus pullicola. Next base: position 1,805 of record DXCM01000097.1, read on the forward strand.
ACGTAACAGTAAAACTTATGGCGTTTTCGATTTGAAAATTGAATTGTTAATGCGAGCTGATCCTAATAATTCAGCTATCGTGCAAAGAGAAATGTACGTCTATAATTCCAGTTCGACCACGCAGAAATTTACAACAATGTTCGCTGAAGATACAGCGCTAGGGTTGATGGGGAAAACCGATCAATCCTATATTTACGATATGGGTGAAAAACGTGGATTGATCATTACTTCAAGAGCTGATTCGACGGATAAATATACACTTTTGATCACTAATAAAGTTAAAGATGGATTTGACCAATATACCGGTGTGGCAAAGGATTTACTAACTACGCCAACCAATTGGTTGGATGGTTTCAAGAATAGTAAAAATCAAAGTAGTATCGATGGTGCTGGTGCTGAGGAAGCTGGAAATCCTTATGGAACTTCACTTTTCAAGACAAGTGACGGTTCTGCAAGAGTAGTTGATACTGCCTACGCTTTGAAGTGGAATCCTACAACGTTAGCACCAGGAGAAACGGCTCACTTTGTTTCTACAATGGGTGCGATGCCACAGTCAGCTGCTTCACCAGAGGTTTCAAAAACTTATACTAATAAAACTGATTCAACTGGCAAAAATGAAGTCGGTGATCGTTTGAAGTTTACGATGAAAGTAACAAATAATGGTTATGGTTCACAATGGTCTTACGATAAGTTAGTTGATGAAATTCCTGAAGGACTACAAATAGATACATCGACCATTAGAAAATCTCAAAATAATGGTGACTTTACGGAAGTTCCAGCAAGCAGTTATGATGATTCAAGCCGAACACTGACCGTTATGCCAGGTTATTCTTTAAAGGATAACGAATATGCAACGATAACTTTTGAAGCGATTGTTGAAAGTGGGGCTGGAACAACGATTAAGAATACAGCCCAATTCTTTGGAACCGATCAGAAGGTAACTGGAGCCACACAACAAAAATATCAAGCTTCAGTCGACGTGCCAATTGAGAAATTGAATTTTGATTATAAATTTACACGACAAGTGAAAAATGAGAGTAACAATGAAACTGACTACGCGGACCAAACTACTGCAAAAGTGGGAGACATTCTTAGCTATAGAACAAAATTTGAAGTTACTAACAACAGTACTCATTCATTAGCAAGTGCCACCAATTTAATCAGTAATTTACCAGATAGCTTAGGTACGCCATATGATACTTATGTTACAGGGGCCGATGGAAATGGGTATTATCAAAATGGGACTAGTACAGGTTTAGTTAAAGAGGTTAAAGCTGGGGAGTCAGTTACCGTCGAAAATAAAGCCAAAGTTACCTCAGCTGCGGTTGGTAAAATCACAACTAACGCCACTTTAAAAGGTGGAATTTCAGCTAATAAAGATCTAGGTGACCTGATTTCCAACAATGCGGAAGTCTCAATAGAGAACGTTGATGGCATAACCTCCGTACCTAATTTGATAGATTTTGGAATACATAATTTTTCCGGATCTAGCATAGAGACCAATAATGTTAAAACCGATGGCGAATTGATCGTTAACCATCCAACGAATAATCCATTTATGATCTCAGTTTCATACGACAATGATGATCCTGATTCTCGAATGAAAAATAATAACGGAGACACTTTAAGTAATAATTTGGAAAATATTTTATTCTTCCGTCAGAGACAAACAAGCGTCACTGATTCTGGAACGTGGCAACCGATTCTGCCAAACGGAACAAGGATTCAGTCGGCGGACTTCTCAGGCGGTCAAGATAATTTAGACTTATCTGAGTATATTGGTGCCGGATCGTGGAAATTAAAGATGGACAGTGGCACTAAATCAGGAAGTTATAGCGGTACTATAACGTGGCAAATGGTTGATTCAGAATAGAGCAATAAAAAAGGAAAACCGCTAGCGGTTTTCCTTTTTCTATATCATTATTAGTAAATTTCAGTATCACGAATTTCTTTAAGAATCTTGAGTGAACCATCTTTGTAACTGAGGAAGCCATAGACCAAAATACCGAGGATTCCACAAATAGCAATATCAATAATGGCACCAACCTTAGTAGCATCTGAAATGACATAAACAATTAAGAGGTTGGCGACTACCACAACGACTAACATAATAATGCCATCGATGAGAATATGAATCAGTTTCTTACCTAATTCCTTATCAACGATTTGGAATTCTTTGTTGATCAGTCTAAAGGCAAAGTGACTCATAATTACAAAGGCAATGGTTGTCGCAACAACGGGACCATACACGCCTAGAGCTAGTGTTAGAGGCAATTGAAGTACGATTTTTAGTAGGTAAGCAATTGCCAGGTAAATCATCGATTTCTTCATGTGATGAGTAACCTGAAGAATGTTTTCCAAAATCATGAATAAACAATAGAAGAAAGCTTCAAAACAGGATACAATCAAGACTTTGGAACCGAGAATACTTTGATCATAGAAGACGAAAGCAGTCCAGAGTTGACGACTGATAGCCATTACTCCAAATGTAGCTGGAAGAATGATGAAGACAGTGAATTGAACGATTTTACGCATGAAGTTTTGAATATATTCATTGGAAACTTTCTTGCTGACCATGGCCGACAGAGCTGGAATAACTGAAGCAGATACGGAGATGGCAAGGGAAACAAGGACCATGATGATCTTGTTAGCCTGGAAGCCAAACATCGCATAGAGATTGTCGATTGTTTTTTCACTGGCGTGAAGAATCAATTGATAGATCCATGTGAAAGTAGTTTGATCGAATAATTGTAGGACGGTCATGATGGTATCGACTAGTAGGAAAGGAATAGCCGAACGCAACATGGAACCGAAATTGATGTCGATCTTTTCGTCAGTTGGCAAATCATCCTTAGTCTTGAGGTCATCGATCGTAACAGAACGTCTAACTTTGATACGTATCCAGAGTAAGAAGATGTAAGCTAATGTGGCACCGATAAATGAGGCTAGGGTTGATTGATTGACAGCTGATACGTAATTACCCTTTTGCAAAATCATGATTGTGTATGTCGCATAAAGCATGTAAGCAACACGAGCAATCTGTTCGATAACTTGTGAAAAGGCTGAGTAAGAAATAAAAGCATATCCTTGAATATAGCCTCTTAAGATACCTAGAGCGGGAATAATCAACATTGCGATACTCAAGTATTTAATTGGCGTTACAACACGCATATCGCCCGCAGCTAAGACAATGGCAACATACTTGGCACCAAAGAACATAACGGCAGCACAGACAGCACCGACTAAAGTCATATAAATACTGTATTTTTTGAAGAGTTTCTCACTTTGATCAAAACGTCCTAAGGCATTGTGAGCGGCAACTTCTTTAGAAATAGCCGATGGAATTCCGGCTGTAGCAATAATCAAAAAGAGGTTGTATATGTTGTATACTTTCCCGTACATGGCATTGGCCGCATTAACAGCTAGAGGACCAATCCAGATATTCCAAGGAATGATATAAACAACCGCTAAAATACGAGAAATAATTCCACTAATGGAAATCCACAGGGAACTTTTTAGTAGTGAATCTTTTTTCATTTTTTTATCCATTCTTTATAAAATTACTTATATTATAGAAGCTTTTGATTAGCGGTAAAAGAAGAGTACGAAAATCAAAGCTATGAAAGCAGGCAATCCCTGTAGAAAAATAATCTTTCTAGTAGCGGTCATGGCACCATAAACGGCAACAATAATGACATAAAGCATTAATAAAATCATGATGATTTTCAAAGTAGTTCCAGTAAAGAAAAGAATCATTGCTAGAATTAGAACACCTAACAGGCCGTTGTAAATTCCCTGGTTGGCCAAGGCAGTTTGAGCGTGTTTGTCTTTGACAAAGTCTAAAGGCATGTCGAAAGCCTTAGCTTGTTGATCAGGTTTACCAAACATTTCTAGACCAGCAATACCGATGTGCTCTAAGGCAACTAGTGCGACTAAGAATAAAGTTAAGATTTGCATTTTAATCTTCTTTCTATATTAAAAAGTATAAGTATAATATTAGCTTGTTTTAAAATATCATACAATGGAAACAAAAAAGAAGAACCATAATCTTATGATTCTTCGTTAGTATTTATCATAGCAAACTTTTCAATAAATTTACCTTTTTGATTAATTTTAGCATGTCTAAGACTATCCATTTCTTCATAAGTAATGGAAGCATCATCAAGGATCGCACGAATAACTTCTTCCAAGTCCCCTAATTCTTCGACTAAGTTGGCGCGAGTGGTAGCGGCCTTTACTTCGGTAGCTTCTTCTACTACTTTGTCACGTAAAGAGAGACGGTAATCGTCATTTGAAAGTACTTCAAATTTAGAATCGTCATTGATAATAGTGGGTATTTTATCCCGAACCAATTTTCTCATAATATGAATTCCCCCTAAAACGTTGTGTAAAAGAATCTTACCACAGAAAGTAAATAGAAGCTGGGAATTTGATAACAATAATCTCGCCATGATATTATTTAAATAATTAAAATAAATATAAAAGTGTTGATTATTATGAGTATTTCAGGCGTAGAAATAACAGAAATATTTGGTGGTCTGTTATTACTAGTAATGATAATTATAATTATTTTGCTAGTAGGTAATGACCTAATCAGAAAGAGGATGGAGTTTGCTTGTCAGGATGCTTTGGTACATCATGAGGTAATTGATAATATAGCAGTAGACGAGAAAACCTCTTCTTATTTGAGGAGAAATAATAATCATGAACTACATCGACTAAATGAATATATTTCTAAACAAAACGGCGTTATAAAGTATAAGCTGTATTTGAAGAAACGTCGATTTGATTTTTATTTAAAAAAACAAAATTTATGGAATTATAAAGTTATTGCAATAAAAATGTATGAATGAGACTACCGTTATGACGATGGTCTCTTTTTATTTCACAAACATTGATTGACTATCAGAGAAAAATCAGATAACATGTTTATAAATTTTACCTATATTTAGGCAAAACAAATAATTAGGAGGAAGATCATGTCGGCATGGGATACAAAATTTGATAAAAAAGGATTCACTTTTGATGACGTTTTATTAATACCAGCAGAGAGTCATGTTTTACCAAATGAAGTAGATTTATCAGTTCAACTAGCCAAGAATATCAAGTTAAACACACCAATTTTGAGTGCAAGTATGGATACAGTTACTGAAGCACCAATGGCCATTGCGATGGCTCGTCAAGGTGGCTTGGGTGTCATTCATAAAAATATGAGTGTTGAGCAACAAGCTGATGAGGTATCAAAAGTTAAGCGTTCCGAAAATGGCGTTATTATTGACCCTATTTACTTAACTGCAGATGACAAAGTTAGTGAAGCAGAAAAATTGATGAGTACTTACCGCATAAGTGGTGTTCCCATTGTAACTAATACAACTGATTTGAAGTTGGTTGGTATTATTACTAATAGAGATTTGCGTTTCATCACTGATTTCTCAGTTAAAATCGGTACAGTAATGACAAGTGAAGAGCTAATTACTGCACCAGTTGGAACATCTATTAAAGAAGCAGAACAAATTCTCCAAGAACATAAGATCGAAAAGTTACCTTTGATTGATAAAGACGGTCGTTTAGGTGGCCTAGTTACAATTAAAGATATTGAAAAAGTTAAAGAATTCCCTAATGCCGCAAAAGATCAATATGGACGTTTATTAGTAGCCGCTGCTGTTGGTGTTACTAGTGATACTTTTGAACGTGCTGAAGCCTTACTTAAAGCTGGTGCCGATGCTATTATCATTGATACAGCTCATGGTCATTCAGCTGGTGTTCTAAGAAAGATTTCTGAAATCAGAGCTAAGTTCCCAGAAGCAACTCTAATTGCAGGTAATGTCGCTACTGCTGAAGGTACAAGAGCACTTTACGATGCTGGGGTAGATGTTGTTAAAGTTGGTATCGGACCTGGCTCAATTTGTACAACTAGAATCGTTGCCGGTGTCGGTGTACCTCAATTGACAGCCGTATATGACGCAGCTAGTGTTGCTCACGAATATGGTAAGACAATTATTGCTGATGGTGGTATCAAGTATTCAGGTGATATTGTTAAAGCTCTAGCAGGTGGTGGTAACGCCGTTATGCTTGGTTCAATGTTAGCTGGTACTGATGAAGCACCTGGTGAATTCGAAATTTATCAAGGTCGTCGTTTCAAGACTTACCGTGGAATGGGTAGTTTAGCTGCCATGTCACATGGTTCATCAGATCGTTACTTCCAAAGTGGCGTTAATGAAGCTAATAAATTGGTTCCTGAAGGTATCGAAGGACGTGTCGCAGCCAAGGGTGCTGTTGGCGATGTAATTTATCAACTACTTGGTGGTTTACGTTCAGGTATGGGTTACGTTGGTGCTCATAATTTGAAAGAGTTACAAGATGCTCAATTCGTTCAAATTTCTAACGCTGGACTAAGAGAATCACATCCACATGATGTAACAATCACAAAAGAAGCACCTAATTATTCAGTTAAATAATTAGATAAAAAATAAGAATGGCCTCTATTAAAGGATTCAACATATTTTGAATACTTAATGGAGGTCTTTTTTTTGATTTAAGGTTTAAAATTTCTATTAAGGGTAGATTTTTTTATAGGAGGGGAAAAGATGAATAATCAAATGGGGCAATCTAGATCAGAAAACATGAAATTTGGCAGATACTCATATTTTGACGGGGGACTTTTTGAGTTAATTTTACTGAGTATAGGTGGATTTATTATGACTGTTTTTACAATCGGAATCCTTTATCCATGGGCACTATGTTTGGTTTACGGGTGGAAAATCAATCATACGGTAATTGAAGGTCATCGGATGCACTTTGATGGAACGGGCCTAGAACTATTTGGCAACTGGATCAAGTGGTTCTTATTATCGATCATTACGATTGGTATTTATTCCTTTTGGGTCAACATTAAATTGGAAGATTGGAAAGCTAAACATACAACTTTTGTAAATTAATCGTTATAACGATAAAAAGGCTAGTGTAGCAGCCATTATAGCTGTTGTACTAGTCTTTTTTTAAACTATGGGTCTATGTAATATAGTGGAAACGAGCTCCACAGGCCTGCTCTGCTTTCTAATAAAAACGAGCTACGTAGGGGCAACCTCCTGTGGTTTGCTACAGAACTGAAATTGTCCGTAAAGTACGCGTACAATTTCAGTTCTTAGGCAAATCCTCGGAGGCTGACCGCCTCTGCTCCGCTCTCTATGATAATAGCAAGTCGGCTAATGTTTCTGGTTCGATTTTACCTAAGTTAGCTGCCAAATCAACTTTTCCAAGTGCGGTTGTTAGGCTATCTTTAGTGAAGTCAGTACCTAGAAGAGCTTTTTCAATTAAGCTGATATCTCCACCTGTAATGAAGTCACCATAAATTTTAATGTTGGAAATTTTGTTATCTTTTAGTGAGAAGTTAAATGCGACGGTTCCAATGTCGTAATGTTTAGAAACATAGTTAGTGAAACCGGGATTCTTACCGTAATTCCAAGCATCTGTATCGTATTTGTCCTTTAGACGGGAATCGATGATGTCCCAATCATGATCATTCAAAGTATATGTCTCAATATCGGAAAGTTTGTCGACGTGGTAGATTCGTTTCAATAACTCTTCCTTAAATTGATTAGCATCCATACTTCTGAAGGGTTCATCGAGATATGGTTTGATGTTAGTGATTCGCTTGTTAACTGATTTAACACCTTTGGATTCAAGTTTATCTTGTTCAGGTGTTAGGACTTCGCTGGCAGTGTCCATGTCCAAATCAAACATCAAAGTACCACCGGCAGCGTAGGAGTCACCGACTTTAAACATTGTCATACCAGAGAATTTCTTGCCATCGACAACGATATCGTTACGGCCACGCATTTCAACTCCAGTAGCTCCCATATCGTGAAGGGCGTCGATGATTGGTTGAGCAAAATAAGCATAATCTCCAAAATGTTCGTCGTCACCGATAATAATATTTTCGAAAATTAGATTTCCATAATCGTGGTAAACAGCACCGCCACCTGAAGTTCTGCGGACTAGTTGAATCTTATTTTTCTCTAGGTAAGGGAAGTTGACCTCGGCGTAGGCATTTTGATGAACACCAACGATAACTGATGGATTATTGATATAAAGAATCAAACCGTGACCTGGCAAACGTAGATCATTTACTAGATAGTTATCCAAAGATTGATTCACTATGGCATTATAGACGGGTTTTCCATTTTTAGACGTATCGATAAAGAACATATACTTCACTCCTTCTTATTTGACTAACTTTATTGTAAGCCCTTTCGAAGAATGAAGATATAAAATTTCACAAAAAAAGCTCACCAACTAAATGGCAAGCTTTATTTGATTAAAACCATAATGATAGGCACAACGATCAAACTCAATAATGTAGTCTCAGTAACCATAATGGCCGCATAATTGGAGTCAGCATGGTAAAGCTTTGCTACAACTGGGGCGTTGGTCATAACGGGCATAGCTGCTTGAACGATGAAGACTTGTCTCATTAAAGGAGTGGCTGGAATAAATAGGAAGAGTGCAGCCATTAATAGAGGGGCGCACAAGAACCTTCCAAAAAGAATAGCCAAGTTATCTTTGTGAAATGAGATATTCTTCAGGCCGGCGTTATAGATAGAAATACCGATAAAAATCATGGATAACGGAATAGTCAAATTACCCAAATATTCAAAGTCTGACATCAAAAACTTAGGCAGTTGAATATGGAGCATGACTAAAATCAAACCGATAATAAATCCCATCAATGGTGGTGAAAAAATCTTCTTAAGGGTGGTCTTTAATTTGAATTTACCCTTGATCTCGCCATCCATCTGAATTAAGTAGGTACCTAGGGTCCAGAAAAAAGTCGTATTAGCCATGTAATAAACCAGTACGTATGGCAAACTTTTTTCACCGAATAAGGCCATATTTACCGGTAGACCGACAAAGACAGTGTTGGAATTGAAAAACATTGATGAAAATAGGCCTTTATGCTTAGGATCAATTTTCAAAATTTTGATTAAAATAATAGAAATAAAAATTAAAATGGTCATCGACAAAACAGGAATTGCCAAGTCGGGCAACAGTTTAACCAATTTTTCAGCCGTAAAATCCTTAGTGATAGTTGAAATCATATAGGTTGGTAAAGCAACCTGTGTGACCAATTTTGCAATCAAACGCGTTGAGTTTTCTGAAAACCAACCGAGATGAGATAGACCGTAACCAACAGCAATGAGACCAATGATGATTAAAATTCCTTGAATACTTGAGAAGAATACACTCATAGAAAACACCCTTCAATAATAAATATACTTTCTATACTACTCTTTTTTGAAAGTATCGGTAGATTTGGTGAAAAAACTAATCTTATTGCAAATGAATTGGTCCAGAGAGCAATTCGGTCAAGTAAGTTTCGGCTTCATCTAAGGTGACTTTATGTTGACCTAGATAGATCCAACGCAAAATTTCGATAATGGTTGTACTACAATGTTGTGCCACTAACTCTGATGGAGTGTGGGTATTTTGAGCATCAACATTTTTTTTAACAGAGGCGTAAATGACATCTGTAAAATGACGAACAAAGTGATTAACCAAGGGACTATCGATTGGATTGTTCTCGATGATACTTAATAGTAGAGATTGTTGATCTTTGAATAATTTATAGATCTGAGCAAAAGTTTCTTTGATGGTTAATTTACCCTTTTGGGTATCACTGACATCGAGGTGAGTGTCTTGCCCCAATTTGAACCAACAGAAGTTCAAGAGATCAAATTTATCATCAAAGTAGTTGTAAAAAGTGGCACGTGGGTAATCGGCTTTTTGGCAGAGCCCATTTACTGTAATTTTGTCAAAGGGTTTCTGTGCTAAGGAATCGAACATGGCGGTTGCAAATGCCCGTTGGGTACGTTCGATACCACGTGATTGTTTAACATTTGGATCATATTTCAAAATGTAAGCGCCTCAATTCTGGACAATTTTCATAAAGTGTCAAAGTTTAGACAAAACGACAATAGTTGTCTCTTGCCCAAATTCGTAATTAACCTTATCATTACATTTGTATTTTTACAACTGTCCAAGTATGGATAACTGAATTTGATTAAGGGAATGTGATTTTTATGAAAGATTTTCGTCGTAAACAGTGGCCAGCACTGATAACATGGCTGGTTGTAATCTTGATTGCAATCGTCGCTATGCCTAATGTATCAGAGTTAGTCAGAGAAAATGGTGGGATAAAGCTACCCAACACAGTGGAGAGTGAAGTAGCTAATAAGATTCAGAAAAAAGCGAATAACAATAAATCGGTTCGTACATATACGGCTGTTTTTAGTAATGGAAATCAAGAGCTTTCTTCCAATCAAACCAGAAAAATTAAAGATACTTTAGCTGATTTAGAGGATGAATCAGGTTTAAGTATCACAAATGTTATGGGACCAACTGATAATGCTGAAACAAAGAAGCAGTTGGTTTCTAAGGATAAGACAACTCAATTAGCTCAAATTACGGTTAAAGCTAATGGAACTGTCAAACATCAGGTAAAGGAGCTTAATAGTCAATTAAAGACATCTGGTATTAATACCTATGTCACAGGTAGTGATGCTTTAAATGATGACTTCTCAACCGTTACTGAAAAAGGTATCCAGAAGACCGAAGTTATTGCGGTAATCTTCATCTTTATCGTTTTGATTTTAGTTTTCAAATCACCAATCGTACCAATTATTTCCTTATTAAACGTTGGTGTGGCCTTTGTAACCAGTTTGAGTGTTGTTATGAATCTAGCTCAACATGCTGGATTCCCAATCTCTAACTTTACCCAAGTCTTCTTAGTTGTTGTCTTGTTTGGTATTGGTACTGATTACAATATTTTACTTTACGATTACTTCAAGGGAGCGTTGGCTGATGGACTAGATCCGGTTGATGCGATGAGGTCAACTCGTAAACACGGTGGTCGTACAGTTCTTTATTCAGGAATTTCAGTTCTAATTGGATTCTCTGTTTTATGGCTTGCTAAGTTCTCGTTCTATCAAAGTGCTTCAGCCGTTGCCATTGGTGTTCTTGTCCTATTGCCAGTTCTATTGACTTTGAACATGTTCTTCATGGCCGTACTTGGTCCAAAACTATTCTGGCCAAGCAAGATTTCAAATGGTAGCAGTTCAAGTCGTTTATGGCATGGATTGTCTAAGACCGCTTTAGCACAACCAGCTATTGTCTTAGGTGTAATTGCTATTTTAGCTATTCCATTCGTTATGACGATGAATGCTGATTTGAACTTTAACAATGCCGATGAATTACCAAGTAGCTATAAGTCAAAAGCAGGTTACGAAATAATTCAAAAGCACTTCTCTAAAGGTATGACAGCCCCAATCACAATTTATATTCAAAGCGATAAGAAATTGAATACTCAAGCAAAATTAGCTGCTGTCGATCAATTGACACAATATCTTCAAAAAGAAGATGGCGTTAAGACAGTTGCTTCTGTAACTGAACCTGGTGGTAGTAAGATTGGATCAATGTACTTAAAGGATCAATTAAAGACCATCACTAAAGGTTTGGATTCATCCAAGAAAGGTTTAAATACAATTAAATCTGGTTTGGATAGTGCCAATACTCAATTAAGTAATGCCAATATCAGTGGTAGCATGAGTCAAGTTCAACAATTGGCTGATGGTACTCAAGAATTACAATCTGGTACACAACAATTGCAATCCGGTATTAGTAACTATACTGCTGGTGTTTCAAGCGCTAATTCAGGAGCCCAACAATTAGCTTCAGGTAGTAGCCAAGCCGCTAGTGGTGCTAATACTTTGGCTTCAAGTACACAAACTTTGGCAAGTGGTGCTAGTCAAGTTGCTAGTGGATCAAATCAATTAGCATCTAGTGTCAGCGGTGCAGCTGCTAGTTTGCCTACATTAACAGGTCAAGTTCAACAATTGAGTCAAGGTAGCAATACTTTAGCTACTGAAATGAATCAATTGACAGCAACTGTTAATCAATTAAGACCATTACTTGTTCAATTACAAAGTAGTGGTGCATTGAATCAAGCAACTGGCGGTCAACTAAATGCCAGTCAAATTGCTACATTAGTAAGCAGTATTAATCAATTAAATAGTGGTGCCGGTACTTTGAATAGTGGCATCAATCAATTTACAGGTTCACTTCCAGGCTTAACAAGCCAAGTTAGTCAATTAACTAGTGGTACACAAACTCTAGCTAGTGGCGCTAACCAAGTTGCTAGTGGTGCCGGTCAATTGTCATCAGGTGCTAATAGTCTTGCCAGTGCTAATTCACAAATTGCCAGTGGTGCAAGTACTTTAGCTAATGGTACTAACACCTTGAATTCATCTAGTTCAACTTTGAATAGTGGTGCAAGTTCTGTTGCTTCTGCTAGTCAACAAGTTAATGCTGGTGTACAAACATTGAATACTAAGTTACAATCAATGTCTTCACAAGTTGAACAGTTGCAACAAGGATTAGGTAGTGCTTCTGACGGTCTAACAACGTTAGCCGACGGTAGTGATACGATGAATCAATACTTGACTGAATTACGTAAGTCATATATCGGTGACGATTTCTATCTACCTAAGGCAACCATTAAATCTAAGGCCTTCAAACCAGCTTTGGATACATACATGGCTGATCATCATAAGATCACAACCTTAACTGTTGTCTTGAAAGGTGATCCAAATTCAACTAAAGCTAATACACAATTCAAACGTATGCAAAAAGATTTGAAGTCTCAAGTTAAACATGGTGCTTTAGCCGGAACTAAGGTTGCTATCGGTGGTCAAACATCACAAGATAACGACTTGAGAACTCTTGCTAATGGTGACTTTAAACGTACAGCTATCATTATGTTGATCGGTATTGGACTTGCTTTGATCGTTGTTATTAAATCAATCTTGCAACCAATGATGATCATCGGTACATTGCTAACTGCATATGCCGTTTCAATGAGTTTGACAAGAATGATTTCAGCAACCTTCTTAGGCAGACCATTATTGAGTTGGAATACACCATTCTTCACATTCATTATGTTGATGGCGTTAGGTGTTGATTACAGTATCTTCCTAATGATTCGTTACAGGGATGATCATGATGATGCCAACTTGAAGAGTCAGATGTTAAGAGCTGCTACAGCAATCGGTGCGGTTGTTATCAGTGCTGCTATTATTTTGAGTGGTACCTTTGCCGCTTTGATTCCTAGTGGTGTTACAACCTTGATCCAAGTTGCACTAGGTGTAATTATTGGATTAGTTGTATTAGTCTTCATCTTACCAATGACTATGTCCAGTTTGATCAGTTTGGCCGAATGGCATGAAATGAGCGAACATGGTGATCTTAAGAAAAAGAAAGCTTCAAAAGAAACTAAATAGTTAAAAAATTTGATCCAGTGACTCGAAATTGAGTTGCTGGATTTTTTGTTTGGGGTTTTTATGGAAATAACCATGGTTCTATGTTGAATAGTGGGAGCTTGCCGTCCTCCACAAAACTTGGGAATGCTGTTGGAACGCTATGGGCGCGATTTGAAACTAATTATTTTACACTTCGTGCAAAATAATGGATTTCCAAAGTCGGCCTCATTGTAAGTGGCACAGCCACTAACAATGACTTCATAGCTGAACGCATTCCCAAGTTTTGTTCCGGACTAAATAGAATTTTGATTGCTTAGTTCGAGAAAATGAAAGATAGCGAATTACTAAGGTAAGTTTCATAAGTGAGACAATTTTCCCGTTGCTCTGGACCGGTTTATTGTTCTGATTTTTTATGTTTTAAATCATTAGATAGTGGACTGTATCTATTGAGAGTGTCGAGTACTAGCTTGTTTACTAATAATGTACGCTGATAAAACGGTGGTCATGCTATCTATTTTGCCAGATGATATTGAATTCAGAATTTATCTCTAATCTTTGATTTGAAGTATGGTGAATTAAAAATTAATTCTAAATAAGAAAGTAGAAGTACTCTTTAGTCCGGAGTAAAAATTGGGAATGCGTTCAGCCATGAGATTATTGTTATCGGCTATGCCGATTACAATAAGACCGGACTTGGAGCTAATAATTTCGTGCGAAGTACGAAATTATTAGCTCCAAGCCGTGTCCATAGCGTTCCAATGCATTCCCAATTTTTGCGGAGGACGGCAATTTAAGAACTTTAAACTCTATCTAAAATCCTTGTGAAAATGTTTACAAAGGTCAACTACGGCGGTAGAATTAAGTATGACAAAGATTTGGAGATGAAGTTTAATGGATGAAACAAAGAATTTAGTTAACAATAATTTTAAAGATATTATGTTCGATCGTCATTCATATAGAAAGTTCCAAAGTGATGTAAAGATTCCTCGTGAGGAAATCTCTGAAATGCTTGAGGAGACTATCACTGCTCCTTCTGCATGTAACCTACAATCATGGCACTTTGTTGTCTGTGATAATGAAGAAGGTAAGAAGAAAGCTCATTCAGTTATGATGCCTTTCAACTACCCACAGGTTGACAGTTGTTCAGCGGTTATTTTTGTTTTGGGTGACACTCAATCTCATTACAAGTATCGTGATGTTTGGAACAAGGCTTGTGAGAATGGACAAATTAGTCCTGAAGAACGTGATAAAGTTTTCAAGACTTTCTTGCCTTTGTATGAACATGCTGACAGAAGTTTCCTTGAAAAGGATGCAACAATTGATGGTAGTATGGCTGCTATGCAATTGTTACTAGTTGCCCGTGCTCATGGATATGAAGCTAATCCAATGTCAGGTTATGATTTTGGTAAAATTGCTTCAACCTTTGGCTTGGACAGTGAGAGATATATTCCAGTTACAGCTGTTGCTATTGGTAAACCAGAAGGTGACTATACTAAGTCAGTTCGTTACGACGTTAAAGAAGTTACCGATTTTATGTAGACACTAAAAAAGCTTAATGCACTACTATTTGATAGTAGTTGCATTAAGCTTTTTTTGATTAATCTTCATTTTCTTCAAAATCAGAAACTGGTGCTGCTTCTGCATCTTTAGCAGGAACTTTGCCACGTTCTTTAACGAAGTAAACAATCGACATTACGACTAAGAAAATAACTCCGACAAGTAGAGAAACGGTTGTTTCTGGGTTTAAGAACATGAACACTAGAATAACTAGTAAAGAGGCAATTGCTAAGTAGTTACTGATAGGGTAGAAAGGCATTTTGAAAGGATGATCTTTCATTTTATCTTTATTGATTTTTCTGAATCTTAATTCACTGAAGAGGATAACGAACCAAGGAACCATACCAGGTAGAACACTAGAACTATAAACGATAACGAAAATGTTACCGGAAGTGTGTAATAATACTGGCAATGTATAATTCAAAATCAGTCCGATTAGAATACCGATGGAAATGGCTAGGACTGGGATATATGGAACGTTATGACGAGATAGTTTAACAAAAGACTTAGGTAAGTGTTTTTCAATTCCCAATGTATAAAGCATTCGGCTAGAACTGAAAATACCTGAGTTACAACCAGACATTGCAGCTGTCAACATAACGAAGTTGATGATTTCAGCGGCAAATGTGATACCAACTTTTGAAAATGTTTCAACGAAAGGTGATCCGATAGTACCTAATTTATCCCAAGGGTAGATAGCAACGATAACAAAAATTGCTCCGATGTAGAAAATTAAGATACGGCCGACGATAGAACGAATAGCTTTGACAATATTTTCTTGGGGATTTTCAGCTTCACCAGCTGTAATACCAATAACTTCAATTCCTTGATAGGAAGCAACAACAATTGATAGTGCAAATATGAATCCTTTCAGACCACCAGTGAAAAATCCACCGTGTGTCCAAAGGTTACTGATACCAACAGGATGACCGTTATTACCAACTCCGAAGACGATAACGAAGAATCCTAAGATGATCATCATAATGATTGTTAAGACTTTGATTAAAGCAAACCAGAATTCCAACTCACCATATGCTTTGACAGATGTAAGGTTAGCCAGGCATAATGTAACAACAACTACCACACCAGCTATCCATTTTGGCATAGTTGGGAACCAAAATTCTAGATAGGTTCCGACCGCAATAACTTCACTAATTCCTACTACTAAGTATTGGAAGACATTGCTCCAAGCAGTTAAGTATCCAACAACGGGATGTAAGTATTCAGTTGCGTATTTGGCAA
Organism: Candidatus Companilactobacillus pullicola; assembly: GCA_019116025.1. Lineage (GTDB taxonomy): Bacteria > Bacillota > Bacilli > Lactobacillales > Lactobacillaceae > Companilactobacillus > Companilactobacillus pullicola. The sequence continues at coordinate 17,917 of DXCM01000097.1, forward strand.
ACGAACCAGTTGAAGGATCAACATACAACATTTCTCCAAGAGCTCGCATGACCATATAAAGAATGACACCGGCTAGTCCATAAGCTAATAGGACAGAGGGACCGGTCCATTTGATGGTTGAAGCGGATCCCATAAATAATCCAACTCCAATTGTTCCACCTAAGGCGATCATTTGCATTTGTCTAGACGAGAGACTACGGCTCAAATTTTTCTTTGCCATATTAACTTCACTTCTTCTTTCCATTCAATGTGTTCACAATTCATGAACAACTGTTTTTTTAACATGGACTATATGATACCGCAGTTTAATGAAATTGTCATTTATTTTTTCAGATAGATACTAATTGGTCATATATGGACAATTAAAGCAAAATATGAATTGTGTTATTCATAATTTACGATAAAAATTGATTAAATATGATTCAATATAAATATAATGATATGTATTTACAATTTAAGATATAAATTAGATAATGATAGTGTATAAGTAAAGGAATTTTTTAAATCTGATGATGTGCGGAATATAGGGTAGCTAAAGACCTTGATATCCCGCACAAAATATTTATAGATTTAAAAATAATAGGATGAGATTATGGATATTAATATATTTATTGAACGAAGAAAATCTCTGAAAATATCCCAAGTGAAACTGTGTAAAGGTATTTGTACACAATCAACTCTTAGTAAATTTGAAAATAATGGTCGAATACCTTCCTTGGCCATTTTAAGTAAGTTATGTGAGAGGTTGGGACTTTCTGTAGATGATCTATACAGGAATTCAATAGCTTCAACAACCCATATGAAATCAGTTTTAGACAGAACAGAAAGCGAACTGATGATGGAAAGCTATTCGAATGTTTCAAAAAGTTTGTCAGAGATTGACGCAGATGAAATTCATAATAATTCGCTGAAAATGCAATATTATTATCAATGGGGACTTTTCAATGCGTTAAAGAATGACAAAATAGAAGATTCTTTTTATAGTTTTGCACGTATTTTAGAAGATTTGGATGAGAAACATCAAACCATCTATACTTATTTAGCTTACGTTGGCCTAGGTTTGTACTATTCAAAAATGGATTTAATGAAAGAAGCCGACTTCTTCTTTGAAAAGGTCTGGGATTATATTAATATACACAAAGATGAGACTTTTCAAAAAGGTAGCGTCAACGTTTACTTAAGAATCTTGACAATTGTTTTTTATACAGCCGAATTCTATATAAAAACTGAAGACTATGTAAAAAGTAATGAACTGGTATTTAGAGGAATAAAGTTATGTTCTGAGCAGCACATCACTTATTACTTGCCAAGATTAAAATTCCTATCAGCCAAGATAGCTATTAATGAAAATAAACCGCATAAAGAGATTGAAGATTTGTTGAGTGAATCTTTGGCTTTCGCGAAAATTAATCATAATGTGGCTATTGAATCTAGGATAAAAACTTTGCGTGAGAAGTATGATAAAAATTCTAGCCTCGAAAAATAGTATTACTCATACTAGAAATAGAAAAATTTAATAAAAAACACTCCATCATGACTTATGAATTACATGATGGAGTGTTTTTTTATTTACCAAGATTTCATTTCAATAACTTCTTTGGCATATGTAGATTTTATGGAATTAAGCCCTGTCATAAAGGCATTTTTGGTAGACGTTGGCGAATCAGACTTATCTAATTCAACTGAAATTTTACTTTCAGTATGGGGATCTATTAATGTGGCAACAATAAAATCATCTGGATTGTGTTGTTGCCGAATGAAGGTCACCTCTGAATTCTTAAACTCGTCTTTGTTTAGTATTTCTACTAAGTATTTTTCCTTCAAGACGGAATATAACTCGCTAGTGTTTATATTCGAATCCAGAACCGCATTAGTGCGATTAGTGGATTTGTTGATACCTACACTTTCAAAATTATTTACAAAATAATCAAAATAGTCAGTTGCAGTTAGTTCTGAGATAGCATTAGCCACAATAATCAACTCCTTAATTAATTTGAACAATTAAGATAAGTATAACGTAGTTATAAGTATTTCTCTGCTTTAGCGGGTCGATAAGAATAAAAGTAGAATTTAGCTATCGCTATTTATTTTTAAACTGTCTTTTTGAATAATTTATAAAGTACTAAAGAAATAAGAACAAGTAGACCGACTAAACTAAGTATCCAAGTTGCTTGATTACCAGTTTGTGGTAGTGATTCTTTAGAAGATTCATTTTTTGTAGTATCAGGATCACTAGTTTTTGCTGGTGTTGTAGGATTATTTGGCAATAGGGATGTGGAATCAGTAGTGGTAGATTCGTTATTATTGCCTTCTGATGGAATTAAATTAGTATCCGTAGAAGTGTCAGGGGTACTTGGTTGAACCGGTATAACAGGAATTATAGGTTGAGTAGGCTCTGTTGGCGTAGTTGGTGTTGTGGGTTTATCAGGATTTATCGGAGTGTTGACTAAATGAGTATTAATAATAGAAACATTTCCATCTTCAACTTGTTTGATTTCCGTTGTATAACCGGGAACAGGAACTTCTTTAATAGAGTATTTAGTGTTTTTATCGAGGTTGTTCCATGTATAAGACCAGTGGTTGTCGTTATTTAGAATAATAGGATCACCGAAGACCTTGTCATTGGCCAATAATTGAACTTTAACTTGGCTAGGACGAAGATTGTCCTGATTGTTTTTATCGTTCCAAGTTTTTGTAACGGTCAATTTATCCTTATTATCTACCGGTGGAGTAATTGGAATCAAAGTATTAGTAATCGTTGCACCATCGTTAGTTTTATCGATATTAGTTGTGTAACCATTAACTTTGATCTCTTTTACAGAATATTGAATATCTTTGTTGTCACTTTGCTTCTTAAGATTTGACCAGGTATAGGTCCAACCGTTTTTGGCATTTAAAGTGATAGGAGTACCACTGTCCTGACCATTAGCAGTTAATTGCACTTTGATTTCAGTTGGACGAGTTTTATCAGCATTATTATAGTCAGACCACTTCTTTGTAACGGTGAAAGTACGCTTGTTGTCAGAAGGAGTAACGGTCTTTGGAGTATGTTTATTGATGATAGTTATATGATTAGAATCGATTGAATTGTAAGTGGCGTTATAACCATCTACGGATACTTCTTGAACAGTATAGGTGATGTCTTTATCGTTCACTCTTTTATCCAAATTGGTAAAGCTTTGTGACCAATTATTTGTTACGTCAAGAATGACAGTTTTGCCCGTATTCTTACCATTTGCAAGAAGTTCTACAGTAACACTAGTAGGACGGATTTGATCTTTATCGTTATCATCGTTCCAACTCTTTGTAACGGTTAAATTAGTCTTTTCAGTGGTTTGTTTAGGCGTATTCGTAATCGTAAAACCACCGTTAGTTGGCGTGATAGCTGATTCATATCCTTGCGGTGTATCCTCTTTAACAGAATAGTTGATACTCTTGTCTAAATCAGTGAAACTGTCACTCCATTTATTGCTATCACTCAATGTAACGGTCTTACCAGTATCTTTATCGTTAGCTAATAAGTGGACGGTAATAGGATTATGTGTTGACTTGTTGTCTTGCCATACTTTCTTGACGCTTAGACTGGTTGTTTCAGGTGTCTTTGATTCGTAAGTGTTCGTAATCGTTTCTTCAGTGTCATTGGAATTGATAGCAGTTTTTTGCGAGTAATCGGATGGAACCGCCACTTCCTCAGCGGAATAAGTGATTTTCTTGCCATTGTCGTCGTATTTAGGTAGCTTAGTTTCATTCGTGGAACCACCACCGAATTTATGTGACCAGTTATTGCTTTCATTCAATTCGACAGGATTTCCAACTGCTTTTTTAGTTTTATCAGTGTCAGTTTTTGAATAAAGCTGAACTTCTATTTTAGTTGGTCGTTTGGAAGCATCAGTATCGATCCACTTCTTGTTGACAGTAAAGGTCGTGGCTAAGGTATTAGTAACTACTTTATTATTTGAATCGCCATTTGGGTAGCTATCTGTGGAGATGTAGTCGGCGGGGGTGTCTAATTCGGAAACGTACCAAGTGATATCAGGGTCTAGTCCTGTATAAGTGTATGTCCAGTTATTTTTGGCAGATAGCTCTGCTTGATTGTTATAGTTTTTTGGGCCATAACCGTGTTCATCATATAAACCGATCTTAATTGGAGCGTGATCATTCTGATCCTTACCATCATTCCATTTTTTGGTAACAGTGAACTTGGTCATGGAGGACTTCGGAACATTAATTAAATCGTTACCACTGGTTGAACCGATAAACCCATCAACGGGATTTTCAGTTACGGTATATTTATACAAATTACCTTTATCATCATATTTTGGCAGATTATTGAAAACATATGACCAACCGGAAGCAGCGGTTACTATTTGACTTGGCTGGTTGGCTAAAGAGTGTCCGTTTTGTAATAAATTAACGGTAATACTTGTGGGAATTTTTTGATCAGTTGGAACATTTTTCCAAATCTTATGCCCCATTAGAGAAGTGATCTGTTCGCCAGAACTGGCGTCGCTTCCTAAAGTTGTTGAAGAAATATTAACAGGAACGTTTACTACTTCATCTTTATTAGAGAGTAAGTCACCGGTATTTCCGTAAGAACTAGAAATATTATCGTAGTTGGTGATCTTAGTGTAATAAGTAATGATAACAGGTTGATCGATATCACCTAAATTAACGGTAAAGCCATCCTTAGTTGGTTCTGCCGTGGCTTTAGCAAATTTATTATTAGAATCATTAGTGATGGTGCCGGTGGTGTGATCAGCCGTAGCCGAATTAACTGTTACCGGATGTTCGTCATCAATTAATAAAGCCTGATTTTTACCTAATGTATCTTTATAAACGGCGTCTTTTATTGCTACACCGGCATAGTTGATACGGACCGTCCATTGAATCGTATCGTGGATATAACTACCATATTTGAATAATTTTTCCTTAGTATCAGGTACTTGAGGATTCGAGACTGTCGCTGAACCTGTAGAACCAGGATCGTCGACAGTGGTACCATTCAAATTCCAATCTATTGGAACCTTTTGATTAACAGTTACGACGCCTAAATCCCAATGAGTCATAGCGTTGAAAGAACCAACCACAGACGAAGTTTTGGATTCATTGGCGGCATATTGATTAAATGTTACAGTGATTGTTCTAGTACTTTTTATCAAAGTAGCCGTACCGATCTCCCTGCCACCAGGAATTTCAGTAACTGGTTGAGGCGTAAGAATATCATTAGCAACTGTTAGTACTTTTGGAACGGTGACTGTCATAGTATCGCCGTTATGAATTATATGATTGTTAGTTGAAAATTCCCAATAAGCTTTGATCGTGTCATATTGACCAAAAGAAGCCTGAGGATTTCCATTTTCATCTTGTAATTGAGTCTTAGTTATCAACTGACTACCCCAATTAGTTTTGTCAGATTGATTTGAAGCAGTGGTAGCAGTGGTTTCAGGAGAAGAAGTTCCAGAAAGACTGTCGGCATTAACAATATTAGTTGTACTGGTCATGAAAATAGATAAAACGATGACTAATAGACTAAATATGTTTTTTCCCTTTTTAAACATATTCAATTCACCCTCAAAGAATAATTTATATAATTATAATACTACTTTTATTAGAAATATTATTGTATATAAAGAAGAGACCTAACAAAAAAAATATATTTTTGTATAGGCAAATTTAATATGAAAAATTCTCTGAAGCATTAAAGTGATTCAGAAAAGAGATAAACGGTAAGATATCGTTTATCTCTTTTTTTATGAATTTTATTCCATTCCATAATCATATAATCACTACATATGAATACGTTTATGAGCAAAATAATGAGTGCTATTCATAAAAAGAACATAAAAATCATAAAAGTATACATAATGTGCATAAAACGTCATTGAAAGCGCAATCATATGAACCTATCATAAAAAGCGTAAAGAAATATTATTAAATTTATTGGAGGCAACAATATAATGGCTAAGGCAACAAATATTAATGAAGTATCAAAAGAAAGTTGGATTCTAAATACATTCCCAGAATGGGGAACATGGTTGAATGAAGAAATTGAAAATAAGAAAGTTAAACCTAATACATTTTCAATGTGGTGGTTAGGTTGTACAGGAATTTGGTTGAAGACAGCTGAAGATACCAATATTTTAGTTGATATGTGGTGTGGGACTGGTAAACAAACTCATGGTAACGGCATGATGCGTAAGGGTCATCAAATGCAAAGAATGAGTGGAGTTCAAAAGATGCAACCTAATTTGAGAAACCAACCATTCGTTATTGATCCTTTTGAAATTAAAAATGTTGATGCACTATTTGTAAGTCATATTCACTCAGATCACTTGGATATTAATACTGCCGCTGCGGTTAATAAGAACTGTCCAGATGCTAAATTCTACGGACCAGAACAAGTAGTTAAGATTTGGCAAGGTTGGGGTGTTCCAGCTGAGAAAACTGTTGTTGTAAAACCAGGAGACTCCGTAAAGATTGGTAAGACAACTGTTAAGGTTCTTGAAGGATTTGATAGAACAGCTCTAGTAACAGAAGATGATCCTAACGTAACTCTTAAAGGTAAGATGCCTCAAGATATGAATAAGATTGCTGTAAATTACCTATTTGAAACAACAGGTGGAAATCTTTATCATGCAGCTGACTCACATTATTCAAATATGTTTGCTAAGCATGGTAATGAAAATGAAATTGATGTTGCCCTTGGTGCATATGGTGAAAACCCAAGAGGTATCACAGATAAATTAACATCTTCAGATATTCTCAGAATGGCAGAATCATTGAAGACTAAAGTTATTATTCCTGTCCATTATGATATTTGGACAAACTTTATGACAGATCCTAAGGAAATTGAAAATCTTTGGAAGTTCAGAAAAGATCGTTTGCAATACAAGTTCAAACCATTTATCTGGCAAGTAGGTGGAGAATTCACATATCCAGATGACAAAGACAGAATGGAATACAACTATGATCGTGGCTTCTCAGATGCATTTGCAATTGATAATGACACACCATTCCCTTCATTCCTATAAAACAAAGAAACGCGGTGTAAATAAATATGATGTTAAACGATATGTTAGATAAAGATTTAGTTGAAATTACTGATGAAGAACCAAAAGACTGGAGAGAGGCATTAAAGATAGCTGCTAGAAAACTGGTTGAACACGGATATATTAAAGAGGCTTATATCGATGAAATTATTAAGAATGTTGAAGATAACGGTCCATATATCGTCATCGTTCCCGGAGTTGCTATGCCACATGCTAATGCTAAAAGTGACAACGTACTAGGAACAGCAATTGGATTTACCAAGTTTAATAAATCAGTCAATTTTGGTCCTGATTCAAATGCCAAATTGTTCTTTACTCTAGCAGCACAAGATCCAGATGAACATTTGAAAAATATCGGAGAATTGTCTGACATGTTAATGACAGATGGTCTTATAGATAGATTATTGAATGTTGAGAGCATTGATGATTTGAAAGAATTAGTTTGATCTGACAAATAAGGGCAGGTGAGTATAAAGATGGATACCTTTGTAAGTGTTCTTCTGAAGATTTGGGATTACTTTGCTACAAATATTTTGACCCAACCAGCATACATGATTGGTTTTATCGTTCTATTAGGTTATATCTTGGAAAAGAAACCAATTTATGAATCAATTGCTGGTTTTATGAAAGCCGTAATTGGCTACATGATCTTGATGGTGGGTTCTGGGGGATTAGTTAATAGTTTTAGACCAATCCTTACAGGATTAAAAACAAGATTTCATTTAACTGCGACAGTTATTGACCCATATTTTGGACAAAATGCTGTTACAGATGGTGTTGTAAAGACTTTCGGGAGAACCTTTGGGGATGTAATGTTACTTCTACTGTTTGCCTTTGTCTTTAACATCATATTAGTAAGATTTCAGAAATTCACAAAATTACGTTCTGTATTTACTACTGGTAACGTACAAGTACAACAAGCGGCTACAGCCTTTTGGCTACTACTATTCTGTTTCCCTCAAATGGGCAGAATGGAAGTTTTACTAGTAATGGGAGTTATCCTAGGTTTGTATTGGGCCGTTGGTTCAAATATGACAATCAGATATACTCAGGATTTAACTGATGGTGGTGGCTTTGCCGTTGCCCACCAACAAATGTTTGGTATTGCATTAGTTTCTTGGTTAGCAGATAAGATAAAGAAACATGATGAAAAAACTCATAAAGAGCCTAAGAGACTTGAAGATATTGAATTACCAGGCTTTTTGAAGATATTTAATGAGAATATGGTTGCTACCGGTATTCTGATGCTATTCTTCTTCGGAATTATTATGTTGGTCTTAGGACGTCCATATTTCAATGAACTTTATATAACCAGTAAAGGTGTTTCAGGACTAGCACCTAATGGTAGTTTCTTATTCTATATTTTGACAACATCCTTAGGATTTGCTGTTAACTTAGCAATCTTGCAATTAGGTGTTCGTACCTTCGTTGGAGAACTAACAGAAAGTTTCAGTGGTATTTCAGATAAACTATTACCTGGTTCAGTACCTGGTATTGATGTTGCTGCTACGTTTGCCTTTGGTGAACCTAATGCTGTAACAATTGGATTCTTGTTTGGTGCTTTAGGACAATTCTTAATGATTGGTGCTTTGATTGTATTCCATTCACCAACAATCATTATCGCTGGATTTATTCCATTGTTCTTTGATAATGCAGCCTTTGGTGTATATGCCAATAAACGTGCTGGAGCCGTTGCTGCTATGCTTCTACCATTTATCAGTGGTATGGTTCAAGTTCTTGGTGCCGCAATTATTGCTAGCTGGGTTGGCTTGGCTAAATTTGGTGGTTACCTTGGCATGTTCGATTGGGACACATTATGGCCAATATTCACAGCAATCATGAAGTACTTAGGTATAGCAGGTATTGTAGTAGTTATTGTTATTTTGGTTGTTATCCCACAACTCGAATATAGAAAAGATCCTAAGAATTATTTCTTAATGGTTACTGATTACGACAAATATAAAGAAAACGTTAGCAAAAAATAATTTATAATAACATGGAGGCTTACTATGAAAGTTTTAGTATCTTGCGCAAATGGATCAGGAACAAGTTTGATGATGATGAGAAGTGTAAAGAAGGCTTTTGAAAGATTAAATATCCCTATTACTAATATTGAACATACAAGCATTGCTGAAGGAACAAGTACAGCTAAACAGTATGATGTTGTATTTACTCCAATGAACTTCGTAAATATGTTTGATGATGCAAAAGCAAAAGGCGTTGTAGTTGTTGGCGTAAAAAATGTTTTGAGTGATAAAGAAATTGAGCAAAGAGTTAGAGAAGAAACTGAGTTTGCTAAATAGGGAGAAAAATCATGAAACCAAATTTACAAGTAGCTTTGGATAATAATACTTTAGAGAGTGCTTTGGCCGATGTTAGAGAAGTTGGTAATATTGTCGATATTGTTGAAGCAGGAACAATCTTGATTCTTCAAGAAGGGACTATTGCAGTTAAATCATTAAAAGCTCTATTCCCTAATAAGACAGTTATCGCTGATACAAAGTGTGCTGATGCCGGTGGAACAGTTGCTAAGAATATGGCCGATGCTGGAGCCGATTGGATGACTTGCATCTGTTCCGCAACGATTCCAACTATGGAAGCAGCTAATAAAGAGATTGGCGAAATTCAAGTTGAGCTCTACGGCAACTGGACTAAAGAAGATGCTCAAAAATGGTTAGATGCTGGAATTTCACAAGCAATCTATCATCAAAGCAGGGATGCACTACTTTCAGGTGAAACTTGGGGCGAAAAGGATTTAAATAAAGTTAAAATGCTTGTTGATATGGGCTTTAGAGTTTCAGTGACTGGTGGATTAAACGTTGATACGCTTAAATTGTTTAAAGGGGTAGACGTATATACGTTCATTGCTGGTAGAGCAATAACCAAAGCAGCCGACCCAGCAAAGGCAGCAACTGATCTCCAAAACGAAATCAAACGCATTTGGGACTAATAAAAAAGACGTTTTGAGGATGATCATATGAAAAATTCAATTTCGAATGTACAGGAGAGAAGAAGCGAACTTCTAAAAATAGTTAACAAAAAAGGCTCTATGTCAGTGGAAAATCTGGCGGGGAAACTTAGTGTTTCCGAGATAACAATTAGAAGAGATTTGAAGATATTATCAGAAATGGGAGTAATTGAATGGAGAAGTGGGATAGCTACGTCTGCTGACGGTAAATCACTTTCTTCAGATCCATTAGATGTGAATGCGGGCAGTAGAGTTGATCAAATCAAAATGAAAATTGCTGCCGCTGTTCCGGGCTTCATATCGGAGTCTAGCACGATATTCGTCAATTCAAGTTCTCTATGCTGGTTGGCAATTAATCAATTAGCATCTAAAAGATTAACTATTATTACTAATAATGCACATGCGATTGAATCGGTACATCATCCTCAGACAATAATTATTTTGACTGGTGGAGAAATTAGATATCCTAAAGAATCATTAGTTGGAGGCGTTGCGATCGAATTATTATCTAGCATGCAATCTGATTATACGATCGTAGGACTTGATGGTGTCAGTGTAGATGGTGGTTTGACCACGCATAATCTATACGAATCACAAGTTAATGCAACGATGATAAAACGAACGAAGAAGAAGGTAATTTGTTTAGCTGATTATCGAAAGATAGGAGTTACTAGTAATTACCATGTAGCCGATATTGATGATATAGATATCTTAATAACTGATAGTTTTGCGAACGAGAAGGTAATTAAATCGTTTCGTAAACGAGGTATTGAAGTGGTTCAAATACAATTAGGTCAATAGGGAGACATGATTATGAATTCATTAGGTATATACGAAAAGGCGCTACCAAAAGATTTAAATTGGCATGATAGATTAGCATTGGTACACGAGTTAGGATTCAATTTTTTAGAACTTTCGATTGATGAAAGTGATGAAAGATTGGCAAGACTTGACTGGACTAAGGAACAACGTGAAGAAGTTCGAAATGCGATTTGGGATACAGGAACACGTATACATACCATAATGCTGAGCGGTCACCGTAGATTCCCATTGGGTTCATATGATGAAAAGACAAGGAAACAATCCCTTGAAATGTTGTATAAAGCTGTTGATTTAGCCGTTGATTTGGGTGTAAGAAATATTCAAATGGCTGGATACGATATTTATTATGACAAGAAAAGTGTTACTTCAAGAGAATACTTCGTAGAGAATTTGAAGAAGTGTGTAGCTTATGCTGCTAGTCATGAGGTAATGCTTGATATAGAAATAATGGATGATCCTTTCTTAAATTCTATTGAAAAAGTCGTACATATGAAAAAAGAAATTCATAGTCCTTGGTTGCAAGCCTACCCTGACTTGGGCAATATCAGTGCTTGGCCGGAAAATGATATAGGAACAGATTTAGAAAATAATATTGATTCTATTGCAGCAATTCACTTGAAAGATACTTTACCAGTTACTAAAGATTTTCCTGGTCAATTTAAGAATGTTCCTTTTGGCAAAGGGACGGTCGATTTTAAAGGTTGTTTGAAAGAATTAAAACGTTTGAATTATAACGGTGCTTACACGATTGAGATGTGGAGTGAAACTTCAGATGATCCAATCGAGCAAGTTAAAGAAGCAAAGAAATTCTTTGATAATATTTTTGCAGAAGTTGGCGTAGAACAGGAGGCTATTAAATGCTTGAATCTTTAAAAAAAGAAGTATATGAAGCAAATATGCAATTGCCTAAATTGGGTTTGGTAACATTCACATGGGGCAATGTATCAGGCATTGATCGAGAAAAAGGATTATTTGTTATAAAACCATCAGGCGTTGAATATGATAAGTTAACTCCTGACGATATGGTTGTCGTTAACCTTAAAGGTGAAGTTGTTGAAGGTGATTTAAATCCTTCTAGCGATACGCCAACACATACGGTTTTGTACAATAAATTTCCTAATATAGGTGGTATTGTACATACACATTCTCCTTGGGCAGTATCATTTGCCGAAGCGGGAATAGATTTACCAGCTTTAGGAACAACACATGCCGATACATTTTATGGTAAGGTTCCGGTTTCCGATGCTTTGACAGAAGAAGAAATTGAGACAGCGTATGAAAAGAATACAGGGGATGTTATTGTCAGAACCTTTAAAGAACGTAATATTGATCCAGAAGCTGTTCCGGGAGTTTTGGTAAGACAACATGGGCCATTTACGTGGGGCGCAACGCCTGATAAGGCCGTATATAATGCTAAGGTATTAGAGGTCGTCGCTGAAATGGATTATCATGCATTACAATTAACACGTGACAATATTGAAGTTCCACAGTATTTATTGGATAAACATTATTATCGTAAGCATGGTAAAAATGCTTATTATGGTCAAAAAAAGCAAAAGACCGGAGTTTAAAGCTCCGATCTTTTTTTATTAAAAACATAACTTTATAAAATAAAAATACTGTAAACGTTTAATAAATTTCCTTAATATAGCTTGAAACATATGTTTGACTCAACTAATATTTAAGGTGTTTAGTACAGATACTATGGAGGGATTATTTTGAAAAAAAGTACATCATTACTACTTAGTGGAATTTTAGTTTCTGGAATGGTTCTAGGAACAATTGTGACTCCTGTAACAGTCAATGCTGCTACTCAAGCAACAACACAAGCAGATCAAACAGTTACTAATTATGTCACATTCGTTAATGCTGATGGCAATACTGTTAGATCATCACAAGCACTTCAAGGAACAAAGGGCCAAAAGATTACATTTGCACCAGATGGTTATACAAGTGCTGATAGCAGTAAAGCAGTTTTCGGCAATAACGGAGATAGCAAGACTGTAACAGTTGCTAAGATGATTTCTGTTAAGGTTAACTATGTTGATCAAAATGGTAACCTAGTTAATTCAGAAACAGTTAATGGCGGAGAAGGTAATGATTACAAATTAACTAATTTACCTGCTGGCTGCACATGGAACAATGACGCAGAACAAACTATTAACTTAGTTGACGGTAAAGAATATAACGTTCCCGTAACGAAGAAAGTTTCTAATACAGTTATCTTCAAGACAGCTGATGAAACTGAAGTTGGTAGAACACAAATCTTTGGTGATAAGGCCGGAGTTAAGGTTTCACTAACAGATGCTCAATTGCCAGAAGGCTACACAACAACAAGTAAGGACTTAACTTTACAAAACGAAGGTAATACTCAATTTGTTACTGTTACAAAGAGCGCTACTGATGGAATCACACCTATTAAGGGTGTTGTAAAAGTTAACGTTACAATGGCTCATTTGTATGATAAAGATGGAAAAACTTTGAGTCGTTCATTGGGTAAAAACTCAAGATGGCAAACAAATAATAAGATGGTTCTAAACGGAGTAACTTATTATCAAGTTTCAACAACTGAATGGTTGAAGGCATCAGATATTATCGTTGAAGGTTCAACAAATACAACACCTGATAAAGATAACAATGCTACTGATACAACTGCTCAAAAGCCAGATGTTAAAGCTGTTACTACAAAAGACAAGGGTATGGCTCAATTGTATGACGATAACGGTAAAATTATTGAAAGTCTTCAATTAGGACCAAACACACCATGGGCAACTGATTTAATGAAGACCTTGAATGGTGAAAAGATGTATCGTGTTGCAACTAACGAATGGGTCAAAGTTAGCGAAATTAAGTAATTTATAGTGATACCAAAAGGGACAATCCGTAATGGATTGTCCCTTTTCTTTTAGAAATATTGTAGTAAATCTTTCTCTTTAACTTTATCTTTTTCTTCTTTGTTTAAATCAAGGATTATTTCACCTTTTTTCAAAACAATCAGACGATTTCCGTATTTCATAGCATCAGATAAATCGTGCGTGATCATCATGCAAGTTAATTCTTTTTCAAGGATGATTTTGTTGGTTAATTCCATTAGATCCTTACTAGTTTGTGGATCTAAGGCAGCTGTGTGTTCATCTAAGAGCAGTAGCTCAGGTCTTTGTATGATTGCCATCAAGAAACTTAAAGTCTGTCTCTGACCACCAGATAACTTTTCAGTGAAGGTGTTAAGGCGATTATCCAAGGTAGGCAAGTTAGAGATTAATTTTTGAAACTCTGGAAGGTTTTCTTTTAGGTGACGTAAATGTAGTCTTCTAGGTAATCCACGACGTTTAGCCAATAATAAATTTTCAGCAACGGTCATTCTAGGAGCGGTACCAGATTTTGGATCTTGATAGACACGACTGATATTACGACTACGTTTAGCCAAGTTTTCATCGGTGATATCCTTGCCATTCAATAGAATTTTTCCAGAGCTTAATTCGTTGGTTCCGGTAATAGCATCGAGTAATGTTGATTTCCCAGCACCATTCGTTCCCAAAACTACTAAGAAATCTTTAGGGTTGATTGTTAAATTGATATGGTTAAGAATATTTAGATTTTCATCGTCATTATAAATCGTTTTGACGGCATCTTTTATTTCTAGTAATGGTTTCATTTAGTTTTAACCCCATTTCTTAAAGTTTTTAGAAATTGTTCACGAATTGTTGGTAGAGCAAGACATAGCGCCAAGATAATTGCTGAAATCAGCTTGAGATCATTGGTATTGAATCCTAGTTGAAGTACGACCATCAAAATCAAACGATAAGCAATACTACCAATTACGATAGTGATTAAACGGATACTTAACGGTACATCGGGATAGATAACTTCACCGATGATAATGGCAGAAAGTCCGATAACGATGACGCCAATACCCATATTTACATCGGCAAAACCGTTTTGTTGGGCAATTAATCCACCTGTTAAAGCGACGATTCCGTTAGAAACCATCAATCCGATAAATTTCATGACAGTAGTGTTGATACCAAGTGAAGCGGCCATGGTCTCATTGTCACCTGTGGCGATAACGGCTTGACCTTTTTCAGTATTAAGAAAGATTATTAATAGGAAGATAATTATTGCGATGATAATTATTCCCAAAACGATTCCGTTGAAATTAGTAGGAAGTTTATCCAGACCAAATTCAGTGAAAATATTGTTCGATTTGGTCAATGACATGTTAGCTTTGCCCAGAATTCTTAAGTTGATTGAGTAAAGAGCTGTCATTGTTAAAATACCAGCTAAAAGAATAGGAACATTCAATTTTGCGTAGAGAAAGGCTGTTGCAAATCCTGCAAAACAACCAAAGATAAAGGCCATAAGTAGTGCAAAGAGTGTTGAGTGGCCGGCTTGGATCAAACTAATAGCGGTAACAGCTCCAAGTGGGAAGCTTCCTTCAACGGTCATATCAGGAAAATCAAGAATTCTGAAGGTGATGAAAAGACCAATGGCCATTATTGACCAGATGAAACCTTGACTGATAGTAGATACGATTAAATTCATTTTATGATCTGTCCTTTCTTTTCAGCTTCTTTAACTAATGAGTCAGGAAATTGGATATTCAATTTCTTGGCCATTTTTTCGTTTAACATCAAATGTCCTTTTTGCATGAAGGTAACAGGGGTTGTGGCAGTTTTTTCTTTGCCTTGTAAAATTCTTACAACGTGTTCACCAGTCTTTTGTCCCAATTCGTACTGACTTAAACCGACGGTAGCTAATCCACCATCTTTAACCATGGTAGTTGCGGCTGGGAAAACAGCAATATTCTGTTTAGCAGCGATGGAAGATAACAATTTCATACCACTGGCAACGGTATTGTCAGTTGGTACGTAAACTGTCTGGACCTTTTGAGTTAAAGCAGTTGCAACTTGTTGTAGGTCGTTAACAGAATTGATACTGGAAACTTCTACTTTCATACCATTTTGTTTAGCCAACTGTTTCATCTTTTTCATTTGACTAGTGGCAGAAGCATCGCTAGAAGTATAAATAATACCAATAGTATTCAAATTTGGAACTACTTTTTTCATTAAATCAAGTTGAGCTTTTAAAGGTGCTTGATCGGAGACACCAGTGATATTGCCACCGGGTTTCTTGTTGTTAGAAATAATTCCGGCACCTTCTGGATCAGTGACAGCTCCCATGACAATGGGAATCTTACTAGTAGCATTCTTCAATGATTGAACTGAAGGAGTAGCAATACCCACCGCTACATCAACGTTATCCTGAACGAATTGTTTACTGATAGTTCTTAAATTACTTTGATCCCCTTGAGCATTTTGAAATTCGATTTTGACGTTCTTGCCGTCAATATAACCGTGCTTTTTCAAAGTGTCGTCAATACCCTTATTGATCTGGTCCAAAGCCGGGTGTGACATCAATTGTAAAACTCCGACTTTTGGAATGGCATTCTGTTTTCGGGCATCAGCGTGTCCAGTGTAAAAGAATGAAAAAATTAGAAATGCTGCTAAGGCAACTAGTGTCGCGTAAAGTCTTCTCGTATGTTTCATCGTTTAAATTCCCCCAAATTAAAAAGGCAACCCCAGAGTTTGTGGGATTGCCTAAAAAAACAAAATACCCACATGGTTTTTTATACAAAATTCCATGTGGGCTCTAAAATTATCATAGTTTAATAAGCCGACATGGATACAATCCTTTCAGATTGAATCCATATCGGACCAATCTGAGTTATCGGCTTTGCCAACGAATATTCGCGATGTTGAGAGAGTATGATTTATTCATAATGAAATCTCCTAACGAATTTGATGTTTCAAATATATTTCATAAACCAAAGATTGTCAACTACAAAATATTCATGAAAAAGTCACAAATATTTTTCTGAAAAAAACATATAATGTAGATATAAGCAGAAATGCGAGGAATTTCTTATGAAAAAAAATATACGTCTGCTCATTATTGTGGGTTTGATTGTCTTATTAGCAACCGGATTAACTTATTTTGACAGTTTTTTGTATCATGATCCAGTTGTAAAGATTGAGAAGATTGCAATAACTAACAAGCAGACATCAACGGATGAATATAAGAATACCGATACTGAATACACTCAGAAAATTAGTGCCAAGCTATTGAACACCGATAAAAGAGGACAAACGGTACGATTTAGAAATACTTATTACAATTCACAATTGACTGATACTAAGTATCGTGTTGGTCAACAAGTAATTCTGACTAAGAGTGGCAAAGGGTATACAGCTAAGAATATCAAACGTGATACACCGTTAGTATTTACCTTTGGCTTAGTAACTTTCTTGTTATTCTGTATGAAGTTCGATCGTCGAAAATTGTTTATCAGTGTTTTGATTAATGTGGTAATTTATTTTGGATATTTACAGATTATTATTGGGACACACAATAGTATTTTGCTTCCTTTAACCGTTGTAACGGCATTATTAATATCTGCAACGGCGCTATTAGTAATTTTAGGACCGACATATTCAGCGGTGATGGCTTATTCAAGTACAGTCATATCAACGACTGCTGCAATTTTATTAAGCGTTTTTGTCTTAAGTATGACAGGTTACAGTGGTATGCACTTGGAGTTAGATGATTTTGAATTACAACCTTATCTGGGAGTCTTTCTTTCTCAAGTCTTATTCGGTGTTTTAGGAGTCATTCTAGATGAAACTATGGATATTTCTTCTTCATTGATTGAAATGAAAAAAGAAGTAGTAGATGTTTCAACTAAAACTTTATTTAAATCGGGTATTAATATTGGCCGAGAATTGATTGGTCCACTAATCAACATTTTGCTTTTTATCGTTATAGCGCAAAATTTAAATGTTGTTTTGCTTTACTTGAGTAATGGAAACTCAGTTAGTTATACCTTAAATATGACTCTTAGTTTAGGGATTGCCCAGTTGCTGATCAGTGCGATTGGGATTGTTTTAACGGTTCCAATAACTAGTTTTATTTCCAGTAGAGTAATCACGAGGAGGTTATAGTCATGCTATATTTATTTGCAACTTTTGTAGTTTTATTGTTGATGGTAACTGGTACTCGTGGCTTAACCTTATTATTCGGTTTAGGTATTAACGTTATATCGGTAATTGCATTATTAGTTTTAATAGCTGACGGCTTTAATATTCTGATTACAACAGGAATCATTGCCATTGTGATATTAGTGGTAGCCATTTATATGAATGTTGAAAATGGTGACACCGCTAATACGGCCTTTCAAACGTCACTATTGATTATGATTTTTATCTTGCTGATTACGATACCTTTGGAATACTGGGCTAGTGCGCAAGGAATGGGCCCCGAAAATCAAGATGAGTTGGAGTCATTTTCTCTGGCAGCGGGGATTTCGTTTCCACAATTAGCGATTGCTATCATCGTGATAAATAGTTTGGGGGTTATTTCGGAAACTAGTGTTGCCATTACTAGTGGCTTGAATGAGATAGTATTAAATAAACCCACTTTGACGCCGACAGAGATTTTTAATGATGGATTTTCAGTGGGGAATAAAATTCTTAACACACAGACAAATACATTATTATTTAACTTCTTTTCAGCGACATTTCCATTGTTCTTTTTAATACATTCATTGGGATACAAATTTACCGATATTTTAAACGATAAATTAGTTGTAGCCGAAATTTTAACAACATTGATTTGTACGATTGGTGTCATTTTAACGGTTCCCATTACATCCTTTTTGGTCTACCACAAAGCTGAGAGATTGAAACTAAAGAAAACCGATAATTAAATTTTATAGAATAGTAACAGAATGTTGATATACTCGAAAAATCATGCCATTGCTAGCATGATTTTTTTTGTTTGAATTTGATTGCTGAAAAACTAATTATTTTAGTAAAATTTTCCCATAATCTAAATGAATAAATCATCGAGGAGAATTTTTTCATGGCTTATAACGATTGGTGGAAGAAAACAGTAGTTTATCAAGTTTATCCAAAGAGTTTTCAAGATAGCAATAATGACGGTATTGGTGATCTACGAGGAATCACTAGTCGTTTGCCATATATTAAGAAATTGGGTGCTGATGTTATCTGGTTAAATCCAGTTTATAAATCTCCTGATAAAGATAATGGCTATGACATCAGCGATTATTATGCAATCCAACCTAATTACGGAACGATGGCCGATTTTGACGAAATGTTGGAAAAAGCTCATTCACTAGAACTAAAAATAATGATGGATTTAGTAGTTAATCATACTTCTGACCAACATAAATGGTTTCAAGAAAGTCGTAAATCAAAGGATAATCCGTATCGCGATTATTATATTTGGCGTGATCCAGTTGATGGCCATGAACCAAATAATTGGGGATCTCGTTTTGATGGATCAGCTTGGCAATTTGATGAAACAACAGGCCAATATTATCTTCATCTCTACACAAAGGAACAGCCTGACTTAAATTGGGAAAATCCTAAGGTTCGTAAAGAAGTCTGGAATTTGATGCGTTTTTGGTTAGATAAAGGAATTGATGGTTTTAGAATGGATGTTATCAATCTGATTTCTAAACCGGAGGGATTGCCAGATGGAAAGAAAAAACCAGGTGCTATGT
This sequence comes from Candidatus Companilactobacillus pullicola, assembly GCA_019116025.1. Classification (GTDB taxonomy): domain Bacteria; phylum Bacillota; class Bacilli; order Lactobacillales; family Lactobacillaceae; genus Companilactobacillus; species Companilactobacillus pullicola. The sequence goes on from DXCM01000097.1 coordinate 37,337, forward strand.
ACGGGGGAACAGGTCTAGTCGCTAATGGATATCGATTAAGTGAATTTTTGGAAGAAATGAACGCTGAAGTTCTATCTAAATATGATGTGATGACAGTTGGTGAAATGCCAGGCTCATCACCCAAAGATGCTATTAAATACGCTGGCTTAAAAGAAAATAAGTTAAATATGGTTTTCCAATTCAATCATATGAATGTTTCTTCTAATCCAGATAAGCGTTTGGGTCATTGGAATAATCAGCCGATTGATTTAGTAGAGTTAAAAAAGGTTTTGAGTAAGTGGGAAATTGCTTTAAACGGTAAGGGTTGGAATAGCTTGTATTGGAGTAATCATGATCAATCAAGGGCAGTTTCAAGGTTTGCTACGGATGATCCCAAGTATCGTGTGCTGGCGGCTAAAATGTTAGGGACTACTTTGCATATGTTGCAGGGAACACCTTATGTTTATGAAGGTGAAGAGATTGGTATGACGAATGCTCACTTTACTGAATTGTCACAGTACGAAGATATTCAATCATTGAATGCCTATAAAGAGTTTGTCGAAATTGAAAAAATTGTTGATAAGAAAACCATGTTGAAATATTTGGCTTATCGAACACGTGACAATGCTAGAACACCAATGCAGTGGGATAATGGCACAAATGCCGGATTTACTGAAGGAACGCCGTGGTTAGCCTTGAATCCCAATTACGAGCAGATTAACGTTGAGGAAAATTTGGTAGATAGTGACTCTATTTTTTACTATTATCAGAAATTGATTGAACTTCGACATAACAGTGATTTGGTAGTTTATGGAGATTATGCTGTAATAGATATGGATGATGAGGAAGTTTTTACTTATAGACGCCGTTATAACGATGAAACATTACTAGTTATTAATAATTTCACGTCTCATGATGTAATAAGAGATTATGGTCAAGAGAATGGAGCTCTTCTAATCGGCAATTACGCAGATGACAAAAATACTAGGTTACGCCCCTATGAAAGCAAGGTTTATTTATTGAAATAAAAAGAGCTCGATCTCTATTTGAAATCAAGCTCTTAAAATTAATCTTTTGCGGATAATCTTTGTGCCAACTCCTTATCAGGGTTGACTGTTAGGGTATCGGCTTTGCCATTAAACATGACGAGTCCTGATTTAGCTCCCTTAGGTTTAAATAATTGGCCTACTTTTAAAACATCAACAGGAACTTGTTTGAGACCACGGCCTTTGCTGTAATAAGCAGTAAGGTTGGCAGCTTCTAATAAGGTCTGCTTGCTAGGATTGACACTATGTACAACTACATGAGAGCCAGCCAGTTCACTGACGTGCATCCAGTAATAATCTTTATTGGCAGTTAATGTTAAATGATCATTTTGATCACTATTTTTTCCAACTTCCACTAAAACATGATCGGTTGTATAGAATCGACGAGGATGTGCAGGTTCAGGAGCCTTAGATGAGTGTAAAATCCCTGTTTTTATAGCATCTTCAGCAATTAGTTGTTTTTTAACCAATTGAACTTGTTCAGAATCTTGTGGATCAAAGTTTTTCTGACGTGTGATTTGCTTTTGTAGATTTGTCTTGGCTTTATTCAAGTTGTCCTGAATAGTTTTTAAACCACGTTTATCTCGATGATATTGATGGAAATAAGTTTCAGCATTATCAATAATTGATTTCTTAGTGTCTAAGTAAATAGTTACTTTTTCTTGATTACGGTAATCGGGTAAAATGACATATCCCTTTTTGGTATCAATTTGGTTAGCGTAAGTTTTAAGTAAAGTGCCTTTCATATTTAATTGTTCGACGTCACCGATACGTGTGATGGCTTTGTTAAGTGATTCGATTTGTTTCTTTGTATGGTGTATTTGCCATTTCATAGCTTCAATAACTTTGGTAGACTCTGATTCAGTTTCCATTGATAAACCTCGATTTACTTATTAATGGTTATAACGATATGCATTAATAATAACACTAACTAATGGTTAGCAAAAAGCTTCTATATCCTTGATTAATAGGGTATAGAAGCTTTTTTGTTAGAATTCTTTAGCTGCTTGTTCGGCTCTTTCGAAGGCTGCGTTTAAAATCTTTTCAGCATTTTTAGGATCATGATCCATTCCTTCAGCAAAAACGCCTTGGTAGTCATCGATACCCATGATATGAAGAATAGTACCGATATATTGATGGCCAAGATCTAAAGAACTTGCATCTGGGGCACCATTTGATCCGTGATAATTCCCACCAGTAGCTTGTAAGTGAATAGCTTTTTTATTGTGTAAGTTACCTTCAGGAATGCCCTCACTTGTGTAATGGAAGGTATCAGGGACCTGCATAACAATGTCAATGTAGCTCTTCATTTCAGCGGGAATAAAGAGATTGTACATCGGATTTACGAAAACATACTTATCAGCATTGACAAATTCGTCAATCCATTTTTGTCTTGAGTCCTTGAAACGTTCTTCATCGGCATTAAGTGGTTGGCGAGCCATTGATTTATTGTAGATTGAAATAGCAATTTTGTTTAACGGGAAAGGCATGTATTCAGAAACATTGTGTTCAATAATTTTGTCATCTGGGTGACTGGATTTATAGGAATCTATGAAATGGTTATAAAGGGCCTTGGTAGATGATTCTTTGTCTGATTGTGGATGTGCATAAATAACTAATACTGTTGACATGAGGAGATACCTCTTTTCTTTTAATGATCAGTACCATTATATATCTTATTCAAGAAATCGGTTGCAAAATAAAAAAGCAAACCTGCATGAGGCTTGCTTTTTTAAAATTTTAAGGCAAATCATTACCAGCAGCAAAGTAAATGTCATACCACTCTTGTTTAGTAAGGTTGACATCCCCACCCTTAGCACTATCAGCAATGTGTTCAGGGTTCATAGTACCAATAATAACTTGAATATCGGCTGGATGTCTAAGAATCCAAGCGGCAGCAATGGCGTTCTTACTTACGCCGTATTTGTCCGCTAATTCTTGTAATTTATCGTTTAATTCAGGGAATTTATCATTATTGATAAAGGTTCCAGCAAATGTTCCGTATTGGAATGGTGACCAAGCTTGAATAGTTACGCCCATACGTCTTGAAAAGGCTAATAAACCACCGTCATGATTAATTGAACGGTCGTCTGCCATATTGGTATGTAGGCCAAAATCAATCATCCCAGAATGCATGATACTAAATTGCAATTGATTGATAAGAAGTCTTTGATCAATATTTTCTTGTAAAAATAGAAATTGTTGAGGATTGAAATTAGAAACTCCGAAGTGACGTACTTTACCTGATGTTTGTAGTTCGTCAAACGCTTCAGCAACATCATCTGGTTCCATTAATGGATCTGGTCTGTGAAGAAGGAATGAATCCAAGTAGTCAACGCCTAATCGTTTCAAAGAACCATCAACCGCATCAATTAGATGTTGTTTAGAGAAGTCATATCTTTTTCCAGATACAATTCCACCTTTAGATTGAATAAATAAATCTTCTCTTTTAACACTACTTTGTTTCAAGGCTTGACCGAAAACTTTTTCAGAATCTCCATCGCCATAAATGTCAGCGGAGTCGATAAAATTGATACCACTGTCGTAAGCAGTGTCAATGGCCTTGGCAGCTTGTTCTGGACTTAAACTGTTCATACGCATGATACCTAAAGCCACGGCAGAAGTTTGCCAGTTGGTTTGACCAATATAACGTTGTTTCATATGATTGCCTCCAATTATTCAATAACACCTTAATTATTAGTGGCTTGAAAGGATAAGTCAACGAAAAAGATTACGCTTACAAAAGATTGTATTAAGTGTTGTTATTTTTCCGCAATAAATGTTTCTTTTGTGAAATAATATTTTATATTTCTAAAAATATTACTGATTATCTTGAAATTTTATTTTAACGTTGTATGATTTATTTGTAAGCGGTAACAAAAATATTTGGGGGTAATTATTATGAAATCATGCGTTAAAAGATTTTTAGTTATTTTATCCGGCATAATTGCAATGCTGGGAATAGCTACTTTTACCAGTTCTACTGTGCAAGCTGCTGCTACTAAAGTTTCACCAATTAGTACAGTAACTACAACAACGATGTATTCCAAGAAATTGCATCTTGATTGGAATTACGATGTTTATCTACCAGGCGGATATAATCCAAAGAGTAGTAAGAAATATCCTGTCGTTTACATGATGCACGGATTATACGGAAATCATAGAAATTTATTGGAAAGATTCAATTCTCAACAAATGCTTGATGGAGCTATGAAGAGAAACAATCAAAAGGCAATCGTGGTCTTTATTGATGGTTTTAACAGTTTCTATGTTAACCAAAAAGGTGGCATGCAAATGGAAAGTGCCATTATGAAGGATCTAGTACCAAAGATTGATTCGACTTATAAGGTATCATCATCAAGAAGTGATCACGCTATTGGTGGTATTTCAATGGGTGGTTACGCTGCTGCCAGATTATCATTGAAGTATTCTAATTATTTCTCTAAAGCATTATTGATCTCACCATCTGTTTGGTACAGTTTACCAAAAGATAATCCTATTAGAATGAACATGCACGCCTTTACTAATGGTAAGACTAATTGGTCTGATAAAGTTTATGACGGCTTGTTCCCAACAAAATATATCAATAAAGATACAAAACCAGTTAAATTCTATGTTGAAACAACATCAGATGATACAACTGTTCCAATTAAGAATGTTAATAGATTCGTTAAGACTTTGAAGAAAGATAAGTATTCGGTCAAATATGTTAAAGATACTGGTGACAACCATAACTGGACATATTGGACTAAAGCTACTCCAAAATCATATAACTGGTTGATGAAAGAATTCAAATAGGGGGTAAACAAACATGGACGCAAAGAATATAGCTAAAGAAATTCTTAAAGATGTCGGTGGTAAAGAAAATGTTAGTGCCAACGTCGCATGTATGACTAGATTAAGACTAGGCATTAAAGACAACGATAAAGTCGATGTCGATGCTTTGAAACGAATTGATGGTGTCCTAGCTGTCGTTCAGGCTGATACTCTTCAAGTTGTTTTAGGACCAGGAAAAGTTAACAAGATTGCAGAACCATTTGCTGAACTTACTGGAGTTGCTTTAGGGAGTGACAGTGATGATGGGGATGTTTCATCTGATTCACAATTAGATCAAGTTAAAGATATCGCTAAAGAAAATAAAAAAGAGAATAAAGCCAAGCACGACAAACCATTACAACGTGGTTTACAACATATTGCTAATGTCTTTATTCCATTATTACCAGGTATTATTGCTGCCGGATTAATCAACGGTCTTGCTAATGTTATTGATTATCAAACAGGACAAGCTTTTGTTACTGATTGGTGGTACATGACTATCAAAACAATTGGTTGGGGACTATTTACTTTCCTACCAATCTTTGTTGGTATGAATGCTGCTCGTGAATTTAAGGGTAGTGCCATCCTTGGTGGTATCGGTGGTACGCTTTGCTTAGGTGTCACAATTACAGGTTCACCATTAAGTACACAGGCTATTTCAATGCCATTCACACATGCACCATATACAGTTGGTGTTGGTGGTTTGATTACCGCTTTGTTAATGGGTATCTTCTTCGCTTTCTTGGAAAAGAATCTTCGTAAGATCATGCCTAGTGTTCTAGATACATTCTTTACTCCATTATTGACAGTTATTATTGGTTCATTGCTTGCCGTTGTCTTCCTACAACCAGTTGGTGCATGGTTAACAACAGCTATCTATCTTGTCATGGACTTCATCTACACGAAGTTGAGTGTCTTTGGTGGATTCCTTCTATCATCAACATTCTTGGCTTTAGTATCTGTTGGTTTGCATCAAGCTTTAACACCAATCCATGTTCTATTGAACGATCCTACAGGTCCAACAAAGGGTATTAACTACTTGCTACCAATCCTAATGATGGCCGGTGGTGGTCAAGTAGGTGCCGGATTTGCACTTTACTTCAAATCAAAGAATAAGAGATTTAAGAAAATGGTTATGAGCTCAATTCCAGTCGCTATCTTGGGTGTTGGTGAACCATTGATGTACGCTGTTACATTGCCACTTGGTAGAGCCTTTATCACAGCAAGTATCGGAGCTGGTTTTGGTGGTATCGTTGCTTCACTATTCCATTTAGGTGCCGTATCACAAGGTGTTTCAGGTTTGTTTGGACTATTGATCATGCAACCTGGACAACAATGGGTATACTTGTTAGCTCTACTTGTAGCTTACGCTGGAGGATTCATCGTAACTTGGTTCTTTGGTGTTGACGAAGATCGAATTAACGAAATTTATCCAGAATAAAGGAGAATAATATGCTAGGATTTTCAGCTTATCTGCACAGTTCATTGACTAAAAAAGATATAGATATGTTCAATCAATTTGTTAAATCCGGATTTAAAGGAGTCTTTACATCTATTAATTTGCCAGAAGATGATCCTGAAGTTTTATTGAAGAATTTGAAGGCTTTGGGGAAATTGTGCGATGACAATGGTTTGGAGTTAACTCTTGATATTGCATCAAGTTCATTAAAGAGATTGAATTTAAATCTAGATAGCGATTTATCAATTTTCAAAGATTTGCATGTTACTATGCTAAGAATCGACGATGGAATCGATAATGCTGGCATTGCAAGACTTTCTAATGGTGTGAAAGTTGCTTTAAATGCAAGTACAATTGAACAATCAGATATTGATGAATTAAAAAAAGCTAAAGCGGACTTTGAGAATTTGGAAGCCTGGCATAATTATTACCCTCGCGAGAACACGGGATTAGATAAAAAATGGTTCTCTGAAAAAAATAAGTGGTTAAAAGATAATGGATTTACAGTAATGGCCTTCATTCCGGGGGATGCAAATTTGAGAGCTCCCGTCTATAAAGGGTTACCAACTTTAGAAGAACATAGGTCTCAAAATCCACTTTACGCCGCTATAGATTTTAATAAAATGAATGTTGATCGAATTTATGTTGGTGATCCAGCCTTAAAGGATTCAACATTCGAACAATTTAAAAATTATTTTGTAAATAATGTTTTGCAATTGAAAGTTCAATTAAATAACAATGCTCCAACATATATGAGTAATATTTTCCATCAAAGAGCTGATGTAGCAAGAGACGTTGTTAGACTTAGAGAAGGTAGACCCCTCAATAAGTCAGAGATAAAACCTGATAACAATACTTTGAGAAAAGTTGGTTCTATTACACTAGATAATAGTTTATCAGGACGTTATCAAGGTGAATTACAACTGATTAAGTACCAACTTCCAGCTGATGCGTCTGTGAATGTAATAGGAAGAATTATTGATTCCGACGTTAAGCTATTAGACTATTGTGAGGCTAATCAAGCAATCCAACTGGTTGATATTAGAGATAAGGACTGAGTTTAATATGGACATAAAAAAATTATCAACAGAGAGTCGTAATCCGGCAACAATGAACTTGGACGAAATGAGTGCCGAAGAAATTGTTACCATTATGAATAGTGAAGATAAAAAAGTAGCTGTGGCCGTTGAAAAACAATTACCTCAAATATCAGCAGCTGCAAATAAAATTGCTGAATCATTTAAAGCCGGAGGGCGTCTATTCTACACTGGAGCAGGAACTAGTGGTCGTTTAGGCGTATTGGATGCAGCGGAGTGCGTTCCAACCTTTGGAATTGAACCAGAAATGGTACAGGGATTGATTGCTGGTGGTGCCAAGGCTATGACGATTGCCGTTGAAGGTGCTGAAGATAGCGTTCAAGAGGGCGCTGATGATTTAAAGAGTCATAATTTGAGTGATAAAGACGTAGTAGTCGGTATTGCAGCCAGTGGTAGAACTCCATACGTTGTGGGAGCGTTGGATTATGCTACAAAAGTAGGTGCCGATACGATTGCTTTATCATGTAATAATGATGCTATTATTAGTCAACATGCTGAGACAGCGATTGAAGTGGTTGCAGGTCCAGAAGTACTATCGGGATCAACTAGATTGAAGTCAGGGACAGCACAAAAAATGGTTTTGAATATGCTATCAACAGCTTCAATGGTTAGAATTGGTAAAACGTATGGCAACTTGATGGTGGATGTTAAACCTACCAATAAAAAGTTAGTTCAACGTTCATTGAATATCATTACGGAAGTTACAGGAGTTGATGAGAATCTTGCTTTAAAGACTCTTAAAGAAGCTGACTATTCAGTCAAAGATGCCATCGTTATGATTGCAACAAAGACTGATAAAGAGGCAGCTCAACAAAAATTATCTGAAGCAGGTGGATTTGTACGTCAAGCAATTAAGTGAGGAAGCAATATGACTAATAATACGATTTTACTAACAATTCGAACTAGTATGGAAAATGCGAGTAAAGCAGAAAAAATTTTAGGCGAGTATATTTTAAAGAATTGCCAAGAGATTCCTAATCTAAGTGTGGCCGATTTATCGAAAAAAAGTGGTGTCAGTCAAGCTACTATCGTTAGGTTTTCTAAAAGCTTAGGACTCGATGGATTCAAGGGCTTAAAAGTTGAATTAGCACGTTCATCAAATGATGTTGATACGGGGCTATATGATGAAATATCCCCAAATGATGGTGTTGATGAATTGAAAGACAAATTAGCGCTCAGAGTTCAACACACGTTGGACAGTACTAATAAGGATTTAAATTCTAAATACTTAAATCAAACAGTTGATGCATTTAAGGATGCCAATGTAGTCTTAGTTTATGGTTTAGGTGCATCACACTTAGTAGCGGAAGACTTTACTCAAAAATTTTCACGAATTGGTAAAAACGTAATTAATACACCAGACACTCACTTGCTGGTATCAAATTTATTAACGCAACAAAATAAACAAGTACTGTTTCTAATTTCTGATTCTGGTGAGACACAGGAGACTGTAACGATAGCTAAACTAGCAAAACAAAATAATGTAAGGGTTATTGGATTGACTTCTAATGGACATAGTAGATTAGCTAAAACATCAGATATTAGTATTTTGACAAGTAATACAGTACCTAGAGATCAAGTAAGATCCGCCGCAACAACTTCCTTAATAAGCCAATTATATGCAGTTGATTTGATTTACTATCTCTACTTGCAACGCGATTATGAAAGTAATATACAAAAGCTAAAAGAATCCCATCTTTTAGTAGAAAAATATTTCTCCCCGAAAAAATAGAAAAATACTGTTTCCTATATAAGAAGATAAGATTAGGAAAATTTAAAGAGTCCTGAGCAAAGAAGATATTCTTTACTTGGAACTCTTTTTTCTGTCTAGACCATTGCAAATATCATCAATTGGTTTATAGTAAACGTAAGTAAACAGTGAGGTAAACAGATGGCAAGTATAAGAGATATTGCAAAAATGGCTGGTGTTTCGGCGGCAAGTGTTTCGCGAATTCTTAATAATGACGAGACCTTCAGTATCAATGAGAATACTCGCAAAAGAGTGATAGACATCGCCAATCGTTTGCATTATTCAAAGGAAAAGAACATTCGTAGTCCTAAAAGTGCAAATTCAGATATGTCGATTGGCTTAATCTTGCGTCACAACAGCGATTCGGAATTGAGAGATCCTTATTTCTTGGCTATTCATCGCGGAATTGAAGAGGAAGCGGCTGAATGGCGTCTACAAGTTACTAAAGTCTTTGGAATGCGTGATGAAAAGAAAGATTGGGATCAATTATCGAATTACGGAGCCATTATTATGGTCGGTCAGATGACTGATACAGCAATGGATATTGTTATGGATAAGAATCCCAACTTAGTATTAGTAGATAATTATATTAGTGATGAAAAATACGACCGTATCCAAACTGATTTTATAGCCAAGACTTATAAGGTTTTGGATCTTCTCTATGAAAAAGGTCATCGTAATATTTCTTTTGTTGGCGGTCGTAGCAGTATTGTAGATGTGGATGGCAGTCGTATCAATAGTAGACATGAAGTTAGAGCTGATGCCTATAATAGCTGGATGCATTTGCACAATTTGTCAAAATATACGGATATCAATATTGGACAGTGGTCGGCTGAAGATGCTTTACAAATGACAAGTGAAATTTTACAAGGAGACGATCTACCAACGGCTATTGTCGTGGCAAGTGATCCGATGGCGATGGGTGTTTACAAAGCTATTAATAACGCTGGTTTAAGAATCCCTGATGATATTTCGGTAGTTAGTTTTGATGATGTGGAGATAAATCGTTATCTAACACCAACACTCTCGAGTATTAAAATGGATTCCGAGGAAATGGGCCGTATCGCTGTCAAAGTTGCACGCGAGAAGATGATTGGTGATCGTAAGATGCCTATTCAAATAGTCTGTTCAAGCGAGTTGAAGGTTAGAGATTCGATTCGTGATTTAACTGAAAAAGAATAAATATATTTGAAATATCTGTTATTTGGGAAAAATAATAGGTATTTTTTTATTTAGGGTTGTGTAAACGTTAACTAAACAGTTATAGTAGTTCTTGTAAACGTTTACACAATAGTGAAGAGGGGAATCATGAAATGAAAAACTTTTTAAATGCATTTCAGAAGAAAATGGGACCAATTTCCGAACTAATTGGTGCCAATAAGTATCTTCTAAGTTTACGTGATGGCTTTATGTTAGCTTTCCCAGCCACAATGTTTGGCTCCATCATGGTTATTTTGCAAAACTTGCCCACAACGTTTGGTTTTAGAGGTTTCTTGCCAAAGTGGTTTAATACCTTTTTGACAGACTTCTTTGGACCTGTTGGTAACGCAACAATGTCAGTTTCAGCACTATTTATTGTCTTTGGTATCGGATATCAATTGGCCGGACACTACGGTCAGCAAAAGATTTTCGCTGGTGCTATTTCACTTTCTAGTTTTTTGATGTTACTACCTATCGGTACTGATAAAAAGATGGGTGCATTCATTGCTATCAATGATTTAGGTGCCCAAGGTATGTTCGTTGGTATTATTGTCGCCATTATTGCTACAAAGATTTATTGCGCTATCAGTGCAGCACATATCACGATTAAAATGCCTGATTCTGTTCCTCCAATGATTGCTGAATCATTCGTTGCCATCATTCCTGGTGCAGCACCATTACTACTATTTAATATTATTCGTTACATTTTCACATTCACACAATGGGGAAATGCAGTTGACTTTGTTTATGAAATTTTACAACAACCACTTATGGGATTAGGTGGAACACTTCCAGCCGTCCTAGTAGCTGTCTTCTTTACACAACTATTCTGGTGGTTCGGTGTTCATGGTACTTTGCTTGTTAACTCAATCATTGATCCTATTATGGGAGCTTTAGCTATTCAAAACTACAACGCTTATAAAGCCGGTGCAGCTCACCTTCCACATATTATTAACACAACATTCATGGGTGTTTTCGTTAACCAAGGTATGCAACTAGGTTGTGCGATCGTCTTTGCTTTCTTCTTGGCTAAGTCAGTTCGTATGAAGACCACTATGAGAACTGTTTTTGCTCCAGCTATCTTCAATGTTTCAGAACCTATGACTTATGGTCTACCTATTGTTTTGAACCCTGTTTTGCTAGTTCCATGGATTTTAGCACCACTTGTTTCAACAACAATTTCTTACTTTGCCATTGCGGTCGGACTAGTTCCAAGACCAATTGGTGCGACAGTTGTTTGGACGACACCTATTTTCTTAGCTGGATGGTTAGGTACAGGATCAATTGCCGGTGCTATTTTGCAAATTGTCGATGTTGTCGTTATGACTTTGATTTGGATTCCATTCTTGAAGTCAATGGATAATGAGTTCTTGAAAGAAGAGCAAGCAGCTGCTAATCAACAAGAAGCAGGCGCTACTGATAAATAAAAGGAGTAATAACTATGAGAACTGATACGTTGAAATATAAATATTCATATAATGCTAATCAAGCGGATTTGTACCAAACTTTAGTCAATGAACAATTGAAGTATTTTCAACGTACAGATCCCAGAATTAGACACTTAGAAAAGGGCACCAAGATTCAAGCCCAATTAACAACGAAAATGAAGAAATTTACTACGACAAATACGATGACTGTCAAAGATATCGTCAAAAATAAACTGTTTCAGTTTGAGACCAAACAGCCTGATGGCGAGATCTTGCAGACTTACAAATTTGAAACAAATAAACGTGGTAAAAAAGTTTTAATTTATTCAGAACAAAACACTTTTAACAATGCACGTAATCAAACTAATTTTATCTTTATTGAAATGTTCTACAAATTCTTTTATAACCGTGGCGTTAAGAAAAGAATGCAATATTTAGATGATTTGGCTATTGGTTAAAGGAGTACGAGAGTAGAAGGGGACGTTTCTCACATGATTGATGTAATCTCAAACAAAATATTTCATTTGCACAACGACAAAGTTAGTTACTTATTCAATGTTATGGAAAATAAGCAATTAGGACATCTTTATTATGGAAAAAACCTAGGTGACCTTGAAGAAGACGATCTTGATTACTTATTGAAGCATGACAGTAAATCAGCGGGAACAGTAAAATATTCTCCGGAGATTAAAAACTTTACTTTAGCTGATCATGAGTCGGAATATCCCGTTTATGGTTCCTCAGATTATCGTGAGGGTGCTATTGATGTTTATCGTGCAGATGAACCTTGGTATTTGGACTTTCATTTTGAAAATTACACAATTAAAAAAACAAAGACACGTGATTTAAAGTTTCCAGCTAGTTATGCTCAAGGTGACAATGACGCCGAAACTTTGATAATTACTTTGGAAGATCAAGAGCACAAATTGCGTTTGCTTGAATACTTCACTATTTTTGCCGACTACAGTGTTATCGTCCGTAGTCAAAGATTGATCAACTTGGGTGAAACGACCGTTCAAATTCACAATATGATGAGTGGAGTTTTAAGTTTGCCAACGGCTGATTATGATTTTCTTAGTTTGTCAGGTGCTTGGTTAAAAGAACGTCATATTAAGCGTCGTCCAATTGAACAGGGAATTACTTCAGTTGAATCGCTTAAAGGAGCATCTAGTCATCAACAAAATCCTTTTGTGGCGCTGGTTGATAAGAATGCCGATATTAATCAAGGCAATATTTATGCTGCCAACCTCATTTATTCAGGCAACTTTTTGAGTCAAGTCGAGGTTAATGAGTGGGACAAAGCTAGATTATCGATCGGTATCAATCCGAAATATTTTGAATGGCAACTGGCTAAGAATGAAGAATTCACAACTCCAGAATCAGTCTTCTATTACAGTGATCAAGGTTTCAATGGTCTGATTCAAGAAACTAATGGTTTTGCTGAAGATCACGTGATAGCCAAGAAGTGGAAAGAAAACTCACGTCCAATCGTCTTTAATAATTGGGAAGCTACTTATTTTGATTTTAATGAAGATAAATTACTCTCCTTAGCTAAAGAAGGTCAAAAGTTAGGCATGGAATGCTTTGTCTTAGATGATGGTTGGTTTGGTCATCGCGATGATGATCGTTCTTCTTTAGGCAACTGGGCTGTCGATCGTCGTAAATTCCCTAATGGTATGGGAAGTTTTGCTAGAAAGATTCACGATATGGGCTTGGAGTTTGGACTTTGGTTTGAACCAGAAATGGTTTCGCCGGACACTGATATGTATAAAGAACATCCTGATTGGGTCGTTCGTCATCCTTATAAACGTGTCGGAATTGGTCGTGGGCAATATGTACTCGATTTTGCTAATCCTGAAGTAGTTGAAGCAGTCTATCAACAAATGAAACCAACGATTGCGGAAACAAATTTGGATTATATCAAATGGGATATGAATCGTAATATTACTGAAGCTTATTCGCCATATTTGGCTAAAATCAATCGTCCACAGGGTGAATTTTTCCATCGTTATATTTTAGGAGTCTATGACTTGTATCAAAAAATCTTAACAGACTTTCCTAATATTCTAATCGAAGGTTGTTCTGGCGGTGGCGGTAGATTTGACTTAGGGATTCTCTTTTACAGTCCCCAAATTTGGCCTAGCGATGATAGTGATGCCGTGGAAAAACTGGATATTTTGACGGGAACAACGTTAGCTTATCCGCTATCTGCCTTTAGTAATCACGTTTCGGCAATTCCTAATGATCAGGTTAAACGTAATACGCCATTGGCTTTGAGACAAGATGTCAGTGACTTCGGACCTTTAGGTTACGAATTGGATATTACGGAATTAAATGATGAACAGAAACAAAAAATTAAGAGCAATATCGAATTTTATAAGCAAAATCGACAACTGCTTTTGTACGGTAGACTGCAACAACTAGTTTCAGTTGATCCTGCCAGCAATGTGGTGTCATGGGGCGTAACTGACAATCAGAAGAATGAGTCATTTATCGGCTTTTACCGAAAAGTTGCCCAACCTAATTCGGCAGTGGTCAGACATATTACGGTTCCGTTCTTGGATGAAACTAAGCATTACACAGTTGATAACAAACACAAAATTTCTGGACGAGTTTTGAAAAATGTCGGTCTCTTAGAACCATTTGAATTTAACGGAGCTAACTTAGAAACAGCTCAAATCAGTGGCGATTATCAATCCTGGATGTATCATTTGGTAGCTAAAGAGTAAAGAAGGTGAGTTAGTGAAAACCACAGATAAATTTTTATACGGTGGCGATTATAATCCTGAACAGTGGTTAGATCGGCCTGAAATTTTAAAGCAAGACTTAGAATTAATGAAACAGGCCAAGATAAACACTGTAACGTTGGATACTTTCTCCTGGGCAACGATTGAACCACGTGAAGGTGAATATAACTTCGAATGGTTGGATAAAATTTTTGACGATATTTATCGAATTGGTGGTCACGTTATTTTGGCAACACCTAGTGGCGGACGTCCCCAATGGATGAGTCAAAAGTATCCTGAGGTTAATCAAGTTGACGAATATGGACGTAGACATACTCACGGTTTCAGACAGAATCACTGTTACTCTTCACCGATATATCGCCAAAAAACCCGTCAAATCAATACGATTTTGGCCAAGCGTTATGGTAAACATCCAGCACTATTAATGTGGCATGTCTCTAATGAACTAGGTGGTCAATGTTTCTGTAACTTATGTCAGGACAATTGGCGTCAGTGGCTAAAAGATAAATATCATACCTTGGATAATTTGAATCAAGCTTGGTATCTAAAAGTTTGGAGTGGCCTGTATAGTGATTGGAGTCAGGTATTGCCGCCTAATCCGCTTGGTGAAACAAAGGTTCACGGGATGGATTTGGATTGGAAACGATTCGTTACTGATATGACGATGGATTTTTATGAAAATGAAGCTCAGCCTCTAAGAGAAATTACGCCAAATATTCCGATTACAACTAATTTTATGGCTGAAGGATTAGATAAAGGTGATTATTATCCAATCACAGGGCTAGATTACAGTCGTTTTGCTAAAAAAGTTGATATTGTTAGTTGGGATAGCTATCCTGCTTGGCATAACGATTACGAAACGCTGGCTGACACGGCGATGAAGTCCGCCTATACACATGATTGTTTCTATTCCTTGAAGCATAAACCGTTTTTAATTATGGAGTCGACGCCTAGTTGTATTAATTCGCAACAGTACAATAAGGCCAAGCGACCTGGGATGAATATTCTCAGTTCCTTGCAACAAATTGCCCATGGATCTGACAGCACACTGTATTTTCAGATTCGACAAGCTCAAGGAAATTCAGAGAAATTCCATGGTGGCGTGATAGGACATGATAGTTCTGGTCAAAATCGTGTTTATCAAGAAGTAGCGCAATATGGTCAAAAATTGAATAACATTTCGGAAATTAAAGGTGCTGTCAAACAGCCTAAGGTTGGTATTTTGTATGATTGGGAGAGTAACTGGGCTTTCAATCGTGGTGGAGCCTTCGGTCGGCCAACTAGATTAGGTATTCAGACTTTGCAAAAACACTATTCCATCTTTTGGGGGCAAGATATTGCCTGTGAAATAATTAATGGGAACGATGATTTTTCCAAATATGATTTGATCGTGGCGCCAATCTTGTATATGGCTAAGAAAAAAACGGTCGACAAGCTGACTGATTTTGTAAAAAGTGGTGGCACATTGATTTCCAGCTATTTCTCAGGCATGGTGGATGAATATGATCGTGTAATCTTAGGAGGCTTACCAACTAAATTACGTACTTTATTTGGAATTAACACTAAAGAAATTGATACGCTATATCCTAAACAACACGGTCACGTTGAGTTCAATGGAAAATCATATGAAACTAAGGACTACAATCAGGTGATCGAAGCTACGACTGCAAAAGTATTAGCCAAATATCAAGATGATTTCTATCAAGGGACACCTGCAGTAGTAAGCAATGAGCTGGGTTCCGGTAAAACTTATTACTTAGCCACAAGGTTGGGAACTGATTTCTTAAAAGAGTTTTATCGTCCAATTATTGATCAGTTACATTTAGCTAATGATTTCATTGTTAAGCCTATTTATGAAGTTTCTTGTCAGACTAGAAAGAAAAATGGTGTGAAATATCACTTTTTAATGAACTTTTCTGAAGATGAACAGGAAGTCTTGACTAGCCGAGAATCAATCAATGTTGAGAATGGGTCGACTGTTGGCAAGAGGATTGTTTTAGGTAAGTATGGAACTTTAGTTGTTAAAGAGAATTGATATTAACTGATTTGGCGTAAGTATGCCCGTCGGTAGTAGAAAATCTGTGGGCCACTGGAACGTGGTGGACACGACTTGAAGCTAATAATTTTTCACTCTGTGAAAAATTATGGATCTCCAAGCTCGGTCTTCTGGTAACCTTGCTGACGCAAGCTAACCAGAACTTCACCACTGAGGGCCCACAGATTTTCTACTACCGACTATATCCTTGGTTTTAATGTTATTGAATGAGTTGCAGCAGTGAAAAACTTGTTAATTCTGTATAATCAGATGGTTTATAAGAAATAAACTTCTAAAACAAAAGCGTTCATATTTCCTTATAAGGTTGATATGAACGCTTTTACTATATTGGATTGATGTTAGATTTGAGATGGTAGAATTTCTGACAATAGTCTTTACGAAATTCTATCGAAGGATAAAAATAGCGCCTATTCAGAATCTTCACACAATATATGTAGTGAAAATTTGAATAGACGCTATTATTCTTAAAGATTTAGAAAGGCAAATATTAAATAGAATTACTATTTAAGCCCGGAGCAAAAATTGGGAATGCGTTTAGCTTCGAATCGCGCCCATAGCGTTCCAACAGCATTCCCAATTTTTGTGGAGGGCGACATATTTAACTTCTCTAAAACTCTACTTAATAAAGTAAATTCCGTAAGTTCTAATTTCTCCTGGCTTGAAATCATTAAGTTCAAACTCAGTAGTAGATGTTTCTAAAGTACTTAGAACTTCTGAATTAAGGTTTAGACTATCAACGGCTGCTTTCTTGGCAAGCTTAACAATTCCAGCGTGTTCAACTGTTTCATTTGTTGGATTGTAAACTCTTAAAGCGTATCCGGAAGAATCTTTTGTTAAAGCTAAACTACTTAAAACTAACTTATCAGTATTTAAGTTGATCAATTGCTCAGTTTCGTCCTTGAAGTCAACGGCTTTATTTACCATGAAGTATCTCAAAGGATTAGTAAATCTATTGAGTGACTGTTCTTGATAAAACAGGGGAGTTGAAGTTAATAGTAAATGTTGTTTTTGTAGGTCGGCAACGTTGAATTCATTTCCAACGACGATACCGCCTTTAAATGTATATTTACCTTGTAATTGACTATGAGGAGTTTCAACATATTTTGACTCTAATCCAGAAGCATCTGAAGGTCGACGTAATAAGTCTGGTCTGCCTAAGTAACCGACGCCTCTGAACATTGTAATAGCTAGTTTATTGAAATCTTTGCCAACTACTTGGAAATCTTTGCTACCTAATCCAATAAATGACCAACTAGAACCATTTGAATGAATATTGGCAAAGTGAATCATGGGTCTCATAGAAGTTGGTTCTTCATGATAGCCGATATCTTGCCAATCATTTAGATGTGGGTCAACGACCGGACGACTAATGAAGCCGAATGGTGTATCCGCAAAGGATTCTTTAGCATTTACATCCGTGTTGAGAATTAATCTCAAACGATGATCAAGAGTTTGATTGTCGGTATCTAATTGATACTTAATAGTTTCGGAATCTTTTTCCAAAGTTAGAGTTAATTTGTACTCTAAAGTTGAATCGAGCATCTTTTCTTTTCTTGAATCCAAATCATGCGGAAGTTTCCAAGTACCTTTAAGGGAGATCTTGTTTGTATATTTCCCAGAAATAACTTTTACGTCAGCATCTGAGAAGTCTAAATTGATGATCCAATCGTGGAATGAAGGTGAGTAGTCATAAGTATCACCAGCATCTGCGCCGTCTTCGAAGGAAAGAAAGTTCGTATATGTTTGATGATTTTGCTTATTAGTTAGATCAAGTTGACCGTCATTAAAAGCAATTTGGTAAAAGTTATTTTCAACTGAATCAGAAGTTGCTGTCACGCTTGTTTGTTTTGCGTTGTCAGTCTCTTCAATGTTTAGCCCGGTCCAACTGGTTGCATTGATGGCAGCTTTAATAGAGATAGTTGAAATGTAGTAAAGTTCTTGTTTTCTCTCTTCAACATTTCGACGAAGAGGAGCTGAATTTTGAAC
>DXCM01000098.1 GCA_019116025.1 Candidatus Companilactobacillus pullicola
GTTCTGTTTTAAAATGGATTCATATGCCTAACCATAGATACCATTGTTTTCTTAGGTCAAAATTCATAAGATTTATCTGATTATGTAAAGCTACTCAGATACTACAGTTCTAGCAAATAACAGTAGAACCAGAAATGCAGTCAGTAGTGGGAAGTCTGTGAGCCCTAAGTGGCGAAATTCTACTTATCTTGCGAAGCAAGGTTAGTAGAAGACCGGACTTGGAGATCCATGATTTTTCGCGAAGTGAAAAATTATTAGCTTCAAGCCGAGTCCGTCACGTTCCAGCGGCCCACAGATTTTCCACAACCGACGGCATCCTTCCACCACATCAGTTGATATTCAATCAAATTCGAACAGAAACCGATATTTAAACATATACCGTTAACATTTTACTAGAATCATAATTCAACATAAAGTTATAATTTGCATGTAAAAATTAAATAATGGTAAAATTCTTGGTTGGAATAATACATTTATTTCCAATAATTCCGAAAAAGTGTAATATCTTAGTTAGTACATATAAGAGGTGAAACATGGCAGAAAATAATAGAAGACGTCAGCCTCAAAAGGAAGAGGAATCAGGTTGGAAGTTCTGGCTACAAACTATTGCTATGACGCTTGCAATCTATGCCGTTTTCTTTTTAGGGTTTAAGTACATTCTTTCTAATGACAAGGTAACGGGGCCATCGATGCAACCGACCTTTGAGAATGGTGACAAAGTAATCGCCGCTAGACATTCAAAAATCTCACGTGGTGATGTTATCGTCTTGAAAGCTCCAGACGAGGCTGGCTCATTTTATATCAAACGAGTGATCGGTTTACCTGGAGATACAGTGGTTTCTAAGAACAACAAAATGTATATTAATGGTAAACTATACAAGGAAGACTTCCTTAAGCCTGGTTCTAAATTAAAGGAACCTGATACTAGTTTATATGCTGGTAAGCCTTATAGTTATACCTATGATTTTACTTTAAGTTATCTAGCTAAGAATTCACCTGAATATAAGACACGTTATAGTAATTCTTATCTAAAAAAAGTTGAATCAACTAATAAGGTTCCTGCTGGAACTTACTTTGTTATGGGAGATCATCGAACTGTTTCAAAAGACAGCCGTATCATTGGTTTCATTGATAAAAAGAGTGTCATTGGTGAAGTCAAGTGGCGTTATTGGCCATTTACTAGATGGGCAATCTTTTAGATTTAAGTTTTAAACAAACTTATTGGAGGTAGTTTCATGGATAAACCAAATATTGCTGAAATGATAATTCAGTATGAAAAAGATAAGGATATGAACGATACACAATTTGCATTCGAAAGTCATCTTTCAGTTGAACGTGTTCACAATTTAAAATCTGGTGACTACGAAGCAACTAAAGACGAAGAAAAAACTATTTTAGAATATATTAAACTACATCAGTAAAGCAATATTTGTAGTTTACCCGAAAAAGCCGACAATCATAATTGTCGGCTTTTTCTATACCCTATTTTTGTAATTGATCAAATATCTTGGAATCATGGAAATAAATAAAACATCCTTTAACTCCACGTTTTAGTAGAACATTCATCGAATTCAAGATGATTCTTTTTTTAACATCACTTAAATTAATAATATCGTTATCATGTCGCTTCTTAAAAGCCTCTTGATCCTCATATTTGTCGATATCAACTTTAATATGACCATTTTTATCATAAGCAATGGATGGTCCAATAATTACAGCCACATAATTCAAATCAAACCCTTGAACCGTGTAGATTGAGCCAATTTCATTGATAGTTTCTGGTTTTTGAGCCCAAGTAGTATTGGAATAATTATATTGATCCCATGGCAAATGAAAATCACCTTCGTTAACGTAATGTTTTTTGCCATCCAAAGTTGACGGATAATCAGCGGTTGCTACAATACGTGACTCCCCTGCCTGCTCGTTTTTCTTTTTCAAAGCTTGATACATTCTTTCAGCATCATGATAAACTCGAAAATCATAATTACTGTTCATTGATAAGTAATCGGAATTTTGATGTTCCAACGTAGTTAGTTTTAAATTGTCGGTTAAATCGTTGATCCACTGAATAACTTTTTGTGGTGCATGCATACGCATTTGAGTCGTCAAGGTAGCACTAGCAAAATTAATTTGGTCAGGAATAATTTGTTCTAAGAATTTATCCGACCAGTAACTTTTTAATTTTAAAACTTGGTGAGCATCAAATACTAAAATCACGACTTTACTTAATTTTATAATTTCCGATAGTTGATTCTTTTGCGTGAAATTATTGTAATTGTCACTCTCACTTAACAATAAATGAGCTTCATCGATAACCACAATATCGGCTTGTTTTTGACTCTTATGCATCCGATTTATAAAAGTTGTCGGCCTGAGAAAACGATTCTTGCGTAACTGATCGAATTCACCAGCATTTTCTTGATAAACCTTTAATAACTCGGGATGATTGACCAAAAAATAATTATCAGTCTTATTCTGTTTTGCCAAAGTTTCAATTTTTAAAAATAGTTGCGTTAAGATAACACTCTTGCCCGTTCCAGCATCCCCATTGAGTTGAAAAACGGACTTCTGAGGACTTTTTAACCCCTCTTTAGTAAACGATAGTATTTGATTGAAAACCTCTTGTTGTTGCTCTGTAAGGTCCTTATTTGGGAAAACTGATTCTAACATTGTACCTCCATTAAAAAAAAGCCTTTCGGCTTTTAGTTTTCGTCACTTTTTAGAACTCCACCAACAGCATAATGTTCTTTAGCCATTTCGTTCAAAACAACATGAACATGTTCTGCAGGAGCACCAGTATTCTTAACAATGGCGTCAGTAACGTCTTTTACCATGCCCTTCAATTGCTCAGGGCTGCGGCCTTCGATAAGGTCGATATGTACAAGTGGCATAATAATTTCTCCTTTATTAATGCATGGATTGGTATGCATTTCTGCTACATTTTTACTTTAACAAACTTTTGTGAAATAACAAGGCTCCACAGTAATTTGCTATTAATATTCCAAATTACAAGCAACTATGTACTGTACATCAATTCGTCAATAAATTTTTATGAAAAATGAATAAAGAAAAAGGGATGAATCACTAGGATTCATTCCCTTTCTTTAAATTGAAAATAATTTATGGTGTTATATCAAGAAGTAAAATTTCATAGACGAAATTATTCCTAGAGTTTACATAAACATGTTAAGTTCCCCACCAAAGTCTTGAATAGCAACATACATACCGTTGTTCAATCTTTGAACACCGACGCCGACAGCAATATATGTACCATCCAACATAGCCTCGTTATGGGCAGGTGAATTTTTCCATTGTTCCATAGCATTTTGTGCCACTTCATCAGCAGTTGAACCGTTTGTTACGGCCAAGTTTTCTGCCTTATCATATGAAGCATACTTATTAATATCTGGTTGTGATTGATTTTTAAACTCGTCGTGATTGGCAGCATAAATATCATTGTTGGCATTTACATGACCTTGTTCAGTGATTGAACGAGCCACGGCGCCATTTGATAAATTAACATCCGTAGTAAGAGCTTTTAGACCCTTCGATTCACGATATTCGTTTAATAGTGAAATAATTTTACTTGCAGCAGCAGATGTATCTACACTTGATTCAGCTGCATTCTTAGTATAAGTGAAAGTTACAGTCTTATCGCCTGAAACAGTGGCTGTTTGAGTAGCATCACCTTTCACAGTATACCCGTCGACATCAACAGCTTTGGCAGTGAAGTCCTTACCAATTTCCGTTTTATCAGATTTAGCATCAGCAAGTTCTTTACCACTTTCATCAACAAACTTAGTTATGACAGTTGCAGTCTTAGGTGCTACAGCATCTTTTTTATAAGTGAAAGTAATTACTGATGAACCATCAGCAGCTACTTTAACAGACTTAGTTGCTTGATCAGCTGTATAGCCATTAACTTTAACAGCATCCTCACTAATAGTTGAATCAACTTTTTGATCTTTCAAAGTTTTGGCGTCAGCTACATCTTTACCTTGATCGTCAACATATTTAACCGTCACATTGGCAGTCTTAGTTTCTGGTGTCGTACTGGAATCTTTTTGGTAAGTGAAGGTTGTGCTGTTACCAACATCTGGATTAACAAGCAAATCTGTTGTTGGTATAGAGATTAATTTGTATCCTGGAATATCAATTGCCTTAGCAGTAACCGTTGAACCTACTTTTTCAGTTGTCACTTTATCTTTAGCAATACGGATTGCATTTTCATCCTTGTACATAACAGTTATGTTAGCAGTGGCATCGGCTGGCAAATTGATTTTTGCGTCTTCACTTGATTTATAAATGAAAGTAATTGTATTACCAGCTTCATTAACTATAATTCTGTCACTCGTATTCGAATATAGAGTATAGCCGGCTACTTTTGGAGCCAAAACAACAAGTTCTTTGCCGACTTCTTGTTTTTCAGTCTTACTGTCAGCGATCTCTTTACCATTTTCGTCAACATACTTAAGAGTTACATTGGCTGTTTTTGCTGATGGATCAATAGGAGTACTGTTCTTTTTGTATGTAAAGTTTATATCTGTGTCACCTTCAGCTTTAGCAACAATAGTCTTACTTGCTTCAACTGGAGTGTATCCATCAAGAGTAGGAGCTGTAAAAGTCTTTTCTTTCCCTAGTGGAGCCATATCCCATCTGCCCACTAATTCCTTACCTTGTTCATCGAGTAAATGAATACTTACAAACTTACTTTGAGCACCTGTTGGATCGGCATCATCCTTAGTGTAAGGAACAGTGAAGATTTCACCATCAAGTAGAACTTTATATGTTCCATGTTCTTCACTTGGCACTACTGTGTAACCATCAAATTTAGGTGCATCAATTGTAATGCTTGAATTTAATTTAACTTTACGTGTTTCAGTCTTTAAGACATATGTATCGTTTGTTGTAGTTGAACGTTTGATGTAATTAATGGTGATAGTGACTTCTTTATCAGAATCAGTTGGATTGGTTGGAGTAGTAGTTGAGCCACCATTGTTTTCACTATCTTTTGTATAAGGAATATTAAATTCTTCGCCATCAAATTGAACTTTATAAGTCCAATGATCTTCACCAGGTACAACTGTATAACCATTGAATACAGGTGCATCGATTGTAATATTTGAATTTAATTTAACTTTGCGTTTTTCAGTTTTTAAAATATATGTATCGTTTGTTGTAGTTGAACGTTTGAAATAGTTGATCGTAATAGTAACTTCTTTATCGGGATCAGCTGGAGTAGTAGTTGAACCACCGTTACTACTATTATTATTGTTAGTATTTCCGTTATCAGTTGTAGTAGATTCTGCATCTGGTGCGTTCTTAGTATAAGTTTTCTCACTTCTTGAAGAAACGCTTGTTAGAGAAACGTTGTTAGCCTTGATCCACTCGTTGGTAGCGACACGGTAATAGGTTTGACCGTCAACAACTACTTTAGTATCGGTCTTCCAAGCTGTATTATCGCCTAGGCCACGGTTAGTGATAAGTTGAGGACCACCGTCAGCTAATGGATTTGTGTAAAGTTTAGATTCAACATTAGTAAGAACGACACCTGTTAAATCTTGTTTTGATGTTTCGTCGGCTAGATCCATTTGGTTAGCATTAGCGTATTCGTTGCCACCAACTAATAGATAAGTTTCACCATCAACACCTTTTACGGCCTTAGCAGTTTTCCAAGCTGTACCATTTCCTAAACCACGATTAGCTTTATGAATGTTGCTAGAAGTAACGTCACTCCAAAGTTGTACGAAAGTGCTATTACTTGAACTTGCTACGGCAACATTATTAACAGCACTAGCATCAACAGTTTTTTGACTCAACATAGTAGCACTGAATAATGTAACAAAAGTTAGGCCAATTGTTAGCCAACCTTTCTTTGAGTGTACAAGTTTTACACGGTATGTTTTGTCTTCTAAAGCTTTGTTTAAACGTTTCTTTTTAAAATCCATCTTTTTTCTCTCCCTTAATTAATTCCCTATTTTTATTTCTTAATTTTTAGCGTAGTCACGAAATGCTTACGTTAATCGTTATCTGTCATTTCAGAGTTATTGGTCTCATAAAGTTTGTCTTTAACCTTTATTCATAAACAGTAATTAACTTATCCCATAACTAAAACAATCTTTAGCAATTGTCTATTGAAGTCTACTCCCTGCCAAAGGTGTACCATAACCAACTTGTTGCATTTCCGTTACGACGGTAAGGAGATGAATCATCAGTATCACTTTTCATATAGACATATCCGTTTTCAGCAACAATAATTTTGTTTGTTATGCTAGTATCATCAGGATCTTGCCAATAAACTTTATAGTGTGCAGTTACATCTTCCGTACTGTCATCATTTAGATCTTCGTCATTTGAATAAACCGTACAATTGAATTCACCTTTTCGATAATGAAATACTGTATCTGAATCTCCATTAAGTAGGTAACTACCCTCTATGAATTTTTGAAAATCTTTTAAATTATGTATATGTGTCTTATCAGAAAAATCAGAGTCATCCCAACTACTTTCGTCTGTATTTTCATCTTTATCTTGATTGTCTTGGCTAACAGTAGATTGATTGTTTTCTTTAGGAGTTACTTTTTGCATTTCATTATCTATATCATCCACTGCATAGTCTTTAGACCATTTTTTATAGTTTGGAGTGCCACTTACCGTGCCATAGTCCAGCATGTCAATAGTTCCAAAATTTGTACTTTTTGTCATTAGATGAAGCTTATTGTTTTTACTAAGTTTAAATCTTAACTTCTTTGGAACAATGTTAGAGTTTGAAGAAAATGTATATTGATTCTTACTAAGTTGTTTTAATGTTCCTTGATAAAAATTGGTATTTTTAATGTTATACATAAGAATATTTTTGCCTTCAACTCTATAATTGCCTGTTAATAAAGCAAAAATACCACTATTTTCTGCATTTGATACAGGATAACCATATTTCCAAATAAATTTATCACCCTTAAATGCAATGCCATTTTCTATAGAATCTGTTGAAGGACTCATGAACCCTCGACCATCTAAT
Organism: Candidatus Companilactobacillus pullicola; assembly: GCA_019116025.1. Taxonomy (GTDB): domain Bacteria; phylum Bacillota; class Bacilli; order Lactobacillales; family Lactobacillaceae; genus Companilactobacillus; species Companilactobacillus pullicola. The sequence goes on from DXCM01000098.1 coordinate 7,019, forward strand.
GATTCTTTTTTACTAACCTTAGTTACCTTATTGTCATTATTAGAAACTTTTGACTGATTGTTAACACTACATCCCGCTAATAACAATGTACAGAAAATAACTGTTGCAATAACTCCTCTTCGCATTCTCCTTAAATCCCTCCAAAATAATTATGTTTCATTTTTAATGATTTTGTGAGTCGATAAATTGTTGATGAAGTTCTGGACCAACCTTCTCAGGATCTTTTACTTCTAATCCTGGTTGTGGTTTTAAGTCAACTCCATCTTCATTACCTTGAATCACATCACCATCGTTCACAATCATGAAACTATTGACACGAGCACCAGATTGAACTGCACGAGGATAGCGAGAACCTTTTCCAGTAAAGCTGACATCTGTTGGTGTCGTTGACATGATATCGCCAACAGTTGGCCATTTAGCAAAAACAAATGAAGTTTGCGTAGGATATCTGAGATAACCTTCGCTATTTACTTCATACGTACCCTTTTCAAAAGTAATCCCAGGATCCGCCGTAGCATTATTTGCTCTAGTCAAATTGTAAATGTACTCACCATTGCTCTTTAATAGAAGCGTGTATGTGTCACCTTTAAAGGTACAAGTATATGGAACATCAAAATACTTCTTTGGAGTTTGCGACCTTGCATCTGAATCTGATGTTTTATCAGAAGTGTCTGATTCTGAAGCATTACTGTTACTATCATTATTAGTGTCTGAAGATTTCTTCGTATCAACAGCAGGCTTTGTGGCTTTCTTCTTTTTCTTGGGTTTTGCCCTTACAGTTTGTTCAGTTTTGTCTGCGCTAGCCGAACTACTTTCGGAAGGTTTGTTGTGTTCCATCCCCATAACTATTCCAGCAATCAGAACAACTGCTAAAACAGCAATCCCTCCGATAATTTGTAATACTTTTTTCATTATTAAATCCCTTTCAAAATACTAAACATAATAAAAGCCCTAACGTATTGTTAGAGCCTTTATTTTTGGAGTAAAACGACGATACTATATAAACTATTTACATACCGAAATCTTGAACACCATAAACAGTTCCATTTGATGAAATTCCGACTGCAAATCCTCCTGCTACATAGTTTGGATCCAGAGCGTTATCAGCATGTTCCTCATCACCTATCTCTGTATTGAAAATGTGACGAGCCCATTGGGAAATATCTTTGCCATCTGATCCATTCATTCCAATATTTTCACCGACACCACTGTGTTCGTAAACATACTTAGCTAGGTGTGGTTCTTTACGGAAATCTGATCCATCAGGTTGTTCATGTCCAATGAAGTTCTCTTGTTGATCTATTCCGTAAACAATTTGGGCAGCACGAGCTTCAGCACCCGCTTGTAAATCACTATTTAACTCAAGAGGTGGAACATTGTGCTCTGCTCTAAATTCATTTTCTATCTTATATAGTTCAGCATTCAATTGAGAGATTACTTGCTTCATCTTAGTTTCGTTTCTTCTGTACTTAAATGTAACTATTGTATCGGCGTAGATACCACCTTTACCACTGATAGTAACAGTCTGTTGAGTTGGACCAACAATGTCATATCCTAGAACATCCGGTGCATCAACCGTTACTTTTTTACCAATTTCTTCGCGTCTCTCAATTCCGTTTCCAACAACATAGCCTGTATCGGCACTAAGCAATTGAATGGTCAATGGAGCTTTAGCCTTAGTGGCATTCTTCGTATACTTAAATACCAAAGTTTTATCACCGGTTACGGATTTTATTGTTTGAGTATCATCGCCATCTAACGTATAGCCTTCAACATCCTTAGACTTAGAAGTATATGGTTTAGCATTATCAGTTTTTTTAACTAGAGGATCAGCTATATCTGTACCATTGGCATCCACATATCTAGTTGTGATTGTTGATTGTTGGACTGGTTCAATCTCTTTATCATACTCAAAGTTAATAACATTATTGTCCGCATTCACTTTAATAGATTGACTAGCTTCACCGTTCAATCTGTAACCGCCAATAGTAGGTGCACTAAACGTACGTGTTGTATTAACCTCTGCGGTTGTAGTTGTAGCTGATCTAATCACATTACCCTTAGCATCTAAGTAGTTCAATGTAACTGTTGCAGTTTTAGGTGTAACGGCATTCTTCTTATATTTAAATGTAACAGTATTGCCATTCTCACTAACTTTAACAGTTTGACTCTTAGCACCGATTAATGTGTAACCATCAATATCTTTAGCATTAACAGGAACATTAGCTCCGTAGTAGCCTGATTGGTTATCGGAATCAGCAATAGAGTTACCCTTTTCATCTACATAGTTAACTTTAATATTGCCTTCTTTTGTTTGGTGATAAACGAAGGTTACTTCATTAGTACCTTTATGAACCGTAATAGTTTGGGTCATCTTTTCAGGCATCCAACCAGTAGTATCACGTGATTGAGCATCAAATATCGAACCAACTTCTCTGGTGAAAGTTTCGTCATCGCCAAACTTAGTACCATCCGCTTTCACATGATGAACGATAATAGTAGCTTTTTGAGTTGTTGGTGTAGTAGTACCGCCATTGTTATGGTTAGTATTACCAGTAGTTGAACCACTATTATTATTATTTTGGTTTGTCTCAGTTGAACCATTGTTGCTGTTACCAGTTAAATAAGCGTCTTCAGCTTTGACCCATTCATTTGTAGCGACACGATAATAAGTTTCCCCGTTTACAACAACTTTTTTATCGGTCTTCCAATATGTGTCTCTACCTAAAGCACGGTTGGTAATTAATTTGGCACCTTGTGTTGGATCACCATATAGTCTAGTGATCTTCTTGTCTGTTCTTGTATGAACTACCCCTAGTAGTCCTTGTGATGATGTCTCATTTTGAAGAGCCATATCTTTAACATTAGCGTATTCATTACCACCAACTAATAGATAAGTTTCGCCATCAACACCCTTAACAGATGCAGCAGTCTTCCAAGCTGTACCATTGCCTAAAGCACGATTAGTTTTGTGAATACCATTGGAAGTAACGTCACTCCAAAGTTGGACGTAATTTCCTTTTGCTGCTTTAGCAATTGCTACATTATTAGTTGTTGAAGCGTCGACAGTTTTTCCGCCTAATGCTGTGAAACCTAACAAAGTAATAAAAGTTAAGCCAACTGTTAGCCAACCTTTTTTACTGTGAACTAATTTCACACGATATATCTTATCTTCAAGCGCTTTATTTAAACGTTGTTTTTTAAAATTCATTTTCTACAAACCCCTCAGTATAACTTTGATTATGAAAATACTCTCTTAACACCGGCGATATTTCCACGGTTACCGTAAATTGAGTGTACTTGAACGGCATATGGCCATGATTCAATCATTGTGTCGCGGTTTAATAGAATACCTACATGCCAAATAATTCCTGTTGATGGGTCAGTGAAGAAAATCAAGTCTCCTCTTTGACGGTTATTGAAGTTGATATGTGGAATTCTTGCATCTGCCCAGTAATCACGACTGTTCCATTCATGACCTGGTTGTGCATGTTGAATATTTGAAATTGGAGCTGAATCAACACCTGAAGCGTAAAGTGCTTGTGTAACTAGTCCTGAACAGTCAACACCGTAAGCAGGCATACTTGCAGCACCAGAGATCCAAGTCTTACCAAGATACTTGTATGCTTGGTTGATCATAGCTTCAATATGTTGTGAACGTGTACTTGTAATGTTTGTTTGAAGTGGTGCTACATAAGAATCAATGCCGTACCAGTCAGCTTCTGAGTAACCCATAGCTTTCCATGTTGCTAAGTTAACAACACCTGTAACAGGCAATCCTTTTCTAGCTTGAAGTGATCTAACACTTGAGGCTACTGAGCCATCATAAATTGTGTGGGCATTTGAGTAACCAAAGTATCTTCTAACTAACCAAACTTTGACACCTTCAACACCGTTGTATAGGTCATATCCAACAGAACCACCACTAGGCTTGATTTGACTATTTTGAATTTGTAGCCAACCATTTGGATTTTGATAAGCGGGGCCAACAGCTGAATCGTCACTGTTTAGCCAAATATCATTACCAATTTGGTAGTAAGTTCTGCCGTTGGAACTGTCTGTACGATCATATTTCCAAACTGAATTTGCAGCGTAGTTGGCTTGACCATTCTTGTAGAATCCAGCTTCATTACGTGAATAACTAGCAGCTCCCCATGATTTAACACGAACAACACCGTTTGCTTGATGTCCATATGTCAAAACGACATTGTTAGCATTAGCGTATTCGTTTGTAGCAACACGATAATAAGTTTGACCATTATAAACTAATTTTTGATCAGTTAGCCAAGCTGTGTTCCCACCTAAAACTCGGTTAGAGATAACTGAACCATCTTGAGCATATAGTTGTGTATAGCCCTTTGTTGTAACAATTCCCTTTAAAGGTGTGATGTTACTTGCAGTAGCATTAGCTTGTGTAGTTGCTTGAGCTGATGAATCTTGTGCTTCTGGTTGTGCTGCTTGAGTATTGTCTTCAGTTGTTTGTGAAGGTTGAGTAGCTTGTTGATCGTTACTTTGTGCTACTTGAGTTTGATCATCATTAGCTACTGATTCTTGATTTTGATCCTCAGTAGTAGTTGTTTGTGTTGTTGGTGCTTGGGCAACAGCTTGTGATTTAGCCACTTGTTCAGTTGCTTGACCTTCAGTTGTTGTATCAGCTTTAACGCTTTGTTGTGACAAAGTAACAGCAGCTAAAGCTACACCACAAACAAAAGCAAATTGAAACTTTTTATTCATTTTTCTTTCCCCTTAATAACTTATTGCACGTCTTTGTTGCGTGTTCCAATTATTGATAAATTGATTGATCCCCATTTGGAGAGTTTGATTAGTCCAGCAATCGTTGTAGTAGACATAATTCTTGTCATAGCCCGTTACAACTAAAGCGTGGTATGGAAAACCATAAAGTGTATTCCATGTCACAACTGGATGACCGATGTTAATTTGATATTTGATAGCGTTGAATCCTTGACCAGTCAAATTTTTGGCTGTGCCGGCATATTTTTCGACTAAATTCATCAAAGCTGGTGGAAAAATCGTAATTCCAGTCCCATCCCAAGGTTGACCAATATAGCCATAATTAGGATTACTGCTACGAGGCATTTCTCTAGCCATTTGCATCTTATTAACTTTGGCCCCAGCGTATTGCAACATCATTGTTACAGCGGTAATCTCACAACCGTTTGGTAACTCTGGTCTTTGAGCAATCAAAGGCACTCCAGAGATCCATTTAGCATCTTGATATTGACCTTGACTGAGAACAACGTAATCTTGAGGTACCCAAGTATTACCGCCGACTTGATACCAATCTTTGCCACCAAAATGAGCACGACTGTTGACCTTCCAACTGCTACCAGTTGGTAAATTATTTCCTAAGTAAACGGCTTTATCACCGAAACCTTGGAAATCGTGAACACTGGCACCACTCTTATAAACAACAGTTACAGTTCCGTTATATGGTTGAGCATAATCTCGATAGGTTCCCATCGTTGAATCAACATATTCAGTTGTGGCAACTCGGTAATAAACTTTGTCTTTATAGGTACGACGATAATCAGCACGCCATGCAGTATTTGGTCCTAAATAACGATTTGTAATTGGCTTGTCGTTATTATCGTGAAGATTGGTAATACTGCCACCGATAGTAAACACACCATTGATTGCTTCATCATGATAAGTTGGTTGTGCTTCCTGAACGGCCTGTGTAGACTGATTAGTTTGTGCAGCAGACGATTGAGTATTATTCGGTGTCGCTGTGGAATCGTTGGCTTGTTCAGATGAATCGTTTTGATTAGTAGTTTCTTTTGAAGCCTCAGGAATAAAAACCCAATTTGAATTTTTATTATTGTCAGAAACGGTATCTGTTGTTTCTGTTTGAGTACTTGCTTGTGCTTGTGCTTGTGTCGTTACTGTTTGTTGTTGATTACTAGTGTCTTCATCAGCTTTGACGACTGTGGTTGACAAAAGGCAACTAGAAGCAAATAAAGTCGCATAAAGCAATTGTTTTTTTATCAACATATTCTCCCCTAAAAATAAGTTTTATAAATAAAGCATTAGCAATTTTCCTTTTTTCCCATTAAAACCCCCGACATAATATGACATGAATAATTCGATATTAATAAGAATGTCATTTTTTACATGTCCCTTCAAATACAAACGGCATGTAGAGTTGCTGTACTTTTTTGCTATTATATTTTTGAATTTTTTAATTGTATTTTTGCGTAAAAAATAGAGTTCTAATTAATTTGGACATGCTTTTTTTCACATATTTTTACCATTTTTGTTATATAAATTGACTATTGTTTAATTTTTTGGATGTTGTTTTTTTGTTTTATGTTTTCGTAAAACATATTATTTTACTACATTGTTATCGTTATTTTTGCAAAAAAAATAGAACATCATTAATTTGATGTCCCATTTTTCGAAATTTTAACGTCGTTTGATTTGTTGCATGTGTTGACGCAATTTTTTCATGGCTTTTTTACCGCCAAACATTTGATTTATTTTTTCGTTTTCCAATTCACGCGAATTCATGCCGCTATACGACATTTCTCGTTGTAATTTTAAGTAGCTCTTCAATCGTTCCGCATCCAATTGACCATCGTTGACAGCTTGTTTTACAGCACATCCAGGTTCAGTTTGGTGTGTACAATCACGGAAACGACATTGTTTTGCTAATTCCGTTATATCTTCAAAAGTTTTAGAGAGATTACCGACGAATAATTGTAGTTCTCTCATACCTGGGGTATCAATTACAATTCCACCATTCGGTAATAATAACAGCTGACGTGATGTTGTGGTATGACGGCCCTTATCGTCACCTTCCCTAACTTGTTTGGTCTCCAATTCAGAATTTCCCGACAACCAATTGATCAAAGATGACTTACCAACACCAGATGAACCAACGAAAGCCACCGTTTTTTGCGGCTTTATATAGGTTAACAATTCTTCTAGTCCAGTCCTTGTTTCAACTGAACAGATGACTATATCTACACCCATACAAACATCTTCAAGTTCTTGTAATTTAGTAGCCAAATCATCACATAAATCCGACTTGGTTAATACTACAACTGGAATAGCCCCACTATCCCAAGCCATAGTCAGATAACGTTCCACTCTTCGTGGATTAAAGTTGGCATTCAACGACATACAAATAAAAATGGTATCGATATTACTAGCAATAATTTGACCATTACTATCATTTCCTGAAGCCTCACGCGTTAAAACACTTTTACGTGGAGTAACTTTTTGGATGATCCCGGTACTGTTAGCTTCTAAAGAGGTTAACACCCAATCTCCGACAGCCGGATAATCGATTGTATTATCGATTTGATGATGTAACTTACCAGAAATCTTAGCCTGTAAAAATCCTTGGTTGGTTACGATTTGATACAGATCTCGATGTTGACTAGTTACTCGAGCCCAACTTAATCCTTCCGTGTTTTCTGATGATTTGATTTCATTTGTAAAACCATATTTTTCTATATTATTATTCAATTTTATTCCCTTCACAAGTGACGGTACTCTAAAACTTGCGAAAAAAAGGGTGCAGTTTACCCACTGCACCACAAAAAGAGAAAAGGTATCTTTTGTCCATTCGCAAGGCATTAGGGTACACAAAATAAGATAGGTTCTAGACCTATTTTTTCTATGTTCTAATGAAAATCCTATTAAATGAACAGCATACGCGGTTCCTCCGTTATTATATTACCGCTAAGATAGCATTATTATTTTAATTCGTCAATCGATTTTAATACAAGGTTACATAACGAAACTACTATGAAGCTACTATATTTAAGCGGAATATTCTAAGTATACAAAAAAAGCTCTAGTCAAGGATTTCCCTCAACTAGAGCTAAATTGAATTATTTCTTATTTTCACTATTTATCTTAATAATTTCAAGAACTACATCAACGGCTTTTTCCATTGACTCTTCAGCCACATATTCAAAGCGTCCATGCATATTCTCGCCACCAGCAAACAAGTTAGGTGTTGGTAGACCCTTAAATGAAATAGTTGAACCGTCAGTCCCACCACGAACTGGTGCTTCATCAGGTTTAATACCAAGGTTTTCCATAGCCTTTTCAGCGACCTTAACGACATCCATATGATCCTTGATAACATCGATCATGTTGTAGTATTGGTCGGCCATGTCAATCTTCACAGTACCTTCACCATACTTATCGTTTAATTGTTTAACGATTTCAGTGACCTTATTCTTACGTGCTTCCAAACCATCACGTTCAAAATCACGAATGATATAAGACATATCAGTATGATCAACTGTTCCGTTTTCTTCTAGTAAGTGGAAGAAACCTTGACGTCCATCAGTTTGTTCTGGCACTTCGTCAGCGGGCAAAGCATCTTCAAATTCACGGGCAATAGTCAATGAGTTGATCATGATTCCCTTAGCTTCTGAAGGATGAACATCTTTACCTGTAATATGTACTTTCAATCCAGCAGCACTGAATGTTTCATATTCAAGTTGACCCACAGGTCCACCATCAACTGTATAAGCAAAATCAGCACCGAAGTCTGGCACATCAAAGTTCTTAGCACCGGTTCCGATTTCCTCATCAGGTCCCAAACCAATCTTGATCTTACCGTGTTTGATTTCTGGATGAGCAATTAAGTATTCCATTGTTGTAATGATTTCCGCAACACCAGACTTATCATCTGATCCTAGAAGCGTATCACCACTAGTAGTGATCAATGTTTGACCAGCGTATTTCGTCAATGAAGGGAATACTTTTGGATCTAGTGTGTATTCACCGGCATCATCAAGCTTAATAACACTCTTGCCATCATAGTTTTCAACGATTTTTGGTTTAATGTTTTCTGAATTAAAATCAGCAGTATCAACGTGAGAAATCAATCCCAAAACGGGGACCTCATAGTCAAGGTTAGATGGTAGTTCGGCGGTCAAATATGAATCAACCTCACGAATTTTAACATCTTTCAGACCAATTTCTTCTAATTCAGCGGCTAACTTCTTTAAAAAGACAGTTTGTCTTTCAGTTGAAGGAATTGTTGTCGAATTTTCATCTGAACGAGTATTTTGTTTAACGTATCCTAAGAAACGAGGAATTAATTTTTCATATTTTATTGCCATTACTACACTCTCCCTATAAGAAATTATATGGTTCTGTATCTACCTCTGATTGTACTATATCTAGGTCCCATTTATTAGATTTTTTCCAATCTTCTAACAAACTTGCCATTTCTTTTATAAAGATTGCTTCAATATGATGTCCGGGATCGATTACATTTAGACCATTTGCCATCATATCGTGCGCAGTATGATAATAAACATCCCCGGTAATAAAGGTGTCAGCGCCTGCTTTGAGGACTTCTGGATAAAACTTTCCCGCGTCACCACCAATTATGGCAACTTTTTTAACTTTTTGACCTAAATCAGATTTTACATAACGAAGATTAGGAACATGATAAGCATCACGAACTTTTTTAGCGAAATCAACTAGTTCCATGGGTTCTTTTAACTCGCCTATACGTCCCAGAGAATAGTCGTCATCCTCATTCAAATAACTAGCATTTTCTAGGCCTAACTCCTCCATTAACCAGTCATTCATTCCACCATGGGCTTTATCCAAGTTAGTATGAACTGCATGCACAGCAATATTGTGTGATAACAAATCGCGATACATTTGGTTTTGTGGTGATGTTAAATCTAAGTTACGTGCTGGATGAAACATGATTGGGTGATGAGCCAAAATGAAGTCAACATTCTTGTCGATAGCTTCTTTGACTACTTGTGGACGAACATCCAATGTCGTCATGAGACGATGAACAGTTTGTTTACGATTGCCGATTTGGAAACCTGTTGGGTCACCATCTTCTTTAATTGACAATGGAGCAAATTCTTCGATTCGATTAATAATATCTTGAACTTGAACTTCTACCATTATAATATCTCCTCAATATATTTAATATCTTGGTTCATTAAATCAATTTTTGTTTGGTCAATCTGTTTGGCGTGGGACATGTTCTCGACTGCTTTGTGGTAACTATTTAATTTATGTTGCCACTTGGCAATAAAGGTTGGCGTCTTCTTAGTCATTAATACGGGACCCATTAAATACTGGGCGTCTGTTAAAGGCTTTCCTTGTTCAACTTTGTTAGCTTTAATAATTTCATAAACGTGATGGTCTTCTTCAACGATATCTTCATCAACGATTTCAAAATTATTTTCAACTAACCAATGACGTACCAGCGGTTCACCAATGTTAGGTTGTAAAATCAACGTCTTAACATTAGACAATTGAGCTTCTGTGGCTCGTGTGAGAATATTTTGAATCAAAATACCACCCATACCAGCGATTACGACAGTATCAATCTGATCCTCTGGTTCAATGACGGCTAAGCCATCACCCAAACGAACATCGATCTGTTTGCTTAATCCAAATTTATTAACGTCTTCTTTGGAACGTGACATTGGACCTGGAGCAACTTCTCCAGCAATTGCAAATTGACAAATTTTTTCTTCAATTAGTTCTACTGGCAAATATGCATGATCTGATCCAATATCAGCTACTCTTGTATTTTTATCAACCATTTGATAAACGGCTTGTAATCTTTTTGAAAGTAAAGTCACTTTATCCTCTATTCCGCAGTCTTTTTATCTAAGTCTGTCATGTATTCACGTGTCATTGGCATTGCTGTACCACTAGGTCCATTAGTCAAAAGATATTGAATAACATCAATATTGCCACTTTCGAATGAGGCAGCACAGGCTTGTAGATACAAGTCCCACATACGTACAAATCTTTCACCGTACATTTCATCAACTTGATCTTTAACCTTGTTAAAGTTGTGATCCCAAATTTCTACGGTCTTTTGATAATGACGACGAAGTGGTTCTAGGTCATCAATTTGCAAACCGGCATCTAAAATGTGACCAACGTTTTCCTTAACATCAGGAATGTAACCACCTGGGAAGATGTACTTAACTAACCAAGCGTCGACACCAACACCATAATGTTGACCAGTAATACCATGGATCAGAGCATTACCATCTGGCTTCAAAACATTCTTAACAGTTTCAAAGTAACCAGGCAAGTTATCCTTACCAACGTGTTCGAACATACCAACAGAAACGACATGATCAAATTTTTCATTAACTTCACGATAGTCTTCAAGCATAACTTCCATTTGGTCACTCAAGTTTTCGTCTTGAATCTTTTGATTTACATAATTGTATTGCTCTTGACTTAATGTAACACCTTTGGCCTTCAAACCATACTCTTTAGCAGCTGTGAACATCATTGTTCCCCAACCACAACCGATATCAAGAATTGTCTCGCCAGGCTTTGTGTTCAACTTGTTTAAGATATGACGTACTTTGTTCATTTGAGCTTGTTCCAAAGTGTCTTCTGGTGTTCTGAAATAAGCACATGAATAAGTCATAGTCTTATCAAGCCACAACTTGTAAAAATCATTACCGATATCGTAATGCTCTTGAATTTCTTTTTTGTTACCTTCCTCTGAGTGATTAAACTTAGGAATGTATTTTTTCAATTTTAAACTGGACATAAAACTATCAGATTGAGTATAGGCAGAAGTAATCAACTTCTGGATTGAACCCTCAATTTCAATTTTTTTGTCCATATATGCTTCACCTAAAGTTAGGGTAGCATGTTTTACAACTTCAGAAATAGGAACTTTGTCATTAAACTTAATAGTTATATCAGACTTTCCTTCTGGTCCATAATTCTTTTCTTTCCCGTCCCAAAAAATAACCTTAATAGGAATAGTAAATGAACGTGAAAATATTTCGTCATAAATCTTTTTATCTAACATAACATCCTCCAAAAAAGTAGATATATTAATTGTAAATCAAATTTTGAAAAAATATAAACTAAAACTACTGATTTTCAGAAACATATTAATAAAAATGTCTCAAATATGGCGATTCTGCACTCATTCCAAGTTTTAAAAGATACTTGTTCCAGTTGAACTATACTATATTTCGATAAAAAAGTGTCCATATTGACCTATATTGGAATTTTTTTCCAATAACTGATCAATATGAACACTTATTATGATTTAATTTTGAACACTATTTTCTAAGATTAACTTTTAACACGCTTAAATATGTTTTTTTAAAATAGCTGGAACAAAGAATAATAGTGCAGCTCCCAAATACGATAACCATGAATTCTTCTTATTACCTGTTTGTGGAAGACTACCTGTTTCTTTCTTTACCACATCATTTAATAAATCAGCAGTATTATTTCCGCTATTCTCATTAGAATCTAGTGAAGCAACTGTATTTTCAGAGTCATTTGCTTCATTCGAATCGACATGATCCTCAGAATCGATTGACTCGTCTGGGTTAACTGATTCTTCTGGATTGCTTGGTTCTTCGGGTTTAACTGGCTCTTCTGGGTTGCTTGGTTCCTCTGGGTTAACTGGTTCTTCTGGATTACCCGGTTCTTCTGGGTTGCCTGGTTCCTCTGGGTTAACTGGTTCTTCCGGATTACCCGGTTCTTCTGGGTTACCTGGTTCTTCTGGATTACCCGGTTCTTCTGGGTTACCTGGTTCTTCTGGATTACCCGGTTCTTCTGGGTTGCCTGGTTCCTCTGGATTGCCTGGCTCTTCTGGGTTACCTGGTTCTTCCGGATTTCCTGGTTCCTCTGGGTTACCCGGTTCTTCTGGATTGCCTGGCTCTTCTTTATCCTTTGCATAATAAACCGTGTATTCATGATCATCATTGGTCTTTTCAGGGTCAGTGACCTTATCCTCAACACTGTCCAAATTATCAGGATCAACCTCATTCTTATCGACTAAAACAACATGATACCCGGTAACCTCTGGATTTGGTACTTCTGAAAATTGTGGTACACCACTATTAATCAAGGCTCTTGAAAGTTTTGATCCAACGTAATACCAACCATCAGTGTCAGTCACTGGTCCATCAGCATTATTATGGTAAAGTTGTGCGGATCTATCATTTGCACTTCCACTAACAAAGATAATTGATGGGGAGATATAATCTGCATGCAAAGTATCATTTGTTCCAATTTCTACATAATGAATTGTTTCTCTAACTGTATGTGCCCCATAACTGATTCCTGAAGGTGTTGGTACATAAACATAGATGATTGTTCCATTATCACCTATCTCATTTAGAGTTCCCTTACTTGGCAAACTAACTTCACGATTATTTTTTGCATAAATAGTTGCTGGCAAATTGAGCCCAGCTAAACTTATCTCAGGTTTAAAACCGTTTAAACCAATATAAGTATAATTTAGAATATTCTCTTTTGTAGATGAATATTCATTGCCTTGACTAGCTCCGTTAGGATAAGTCAAAGTAGTATCATCAACTATATCTTCACCTGTAAAGTAATCAATATGTCTTACTTTAACCATGGCATCGGTATCTTTTACATAATAAACTGTATAGTCTTGATCTTTGCCGCCAAATTCAGTCAATTTAGCTTCAACGTTTTCCAAACCAGCTTGATCTTGAACTTTATAAATTTTATAACCATCAATTTCAGGATTCTTGACTTCATTAAAGATACCGGTATTACTGATATTCCAATTTTTAGGATCTTTCAAACCACCGTTATTGCCATTGTGATAAAAAGTAACTGTTTTATCACCTTTAGTTGCTTGAACAAAAGTAATCTTATTTGCTACATGATCGGTAGCTACTGGTTCATTAGTATCATAGTCAACATAATGGATTGTTTCGTTAACAGTGCTTGTCTTGACACTATCCAAAGTTGGTAAATAAACATAAATAACAGTTCCATTGTCACCCTTAGTTAAGGTTCCTGCGGCAGGAATACTCATTTCCTCATTTTTTACATTGATAGGAAGTGTCATCGTCTGTCCATTTAAGTTCACAGTTACACTAGATCCATTCAATCCAATATATTTATAACCTGAAATATCCATTGAATTTGATGTGTAATTTTCACCTGAATGAGCGCCATTTGGATACGTTAAAGTATTATCTGGCACGATATCCTTGCCCGTAAAGTAATCAATATGTCTAACATTGACTAAAGCATCAACATCCCTTGCATAATAAACCGTATATTCCTGGTCAGCACCTTGATAATTTGTTGATTTCATTTCAACTTTGTTCAAATCAGGATTAGCATCATTTCTGACAACATGATAACCTGTAATTTCTGGATTCTTAACTTCCTTGAAATTAGCATTTTGATCGTCTGCATTATGCCAAGCATTAGGATCATCCATTGATAGGCCATCATTTTCATTATGATACATCACTACTGATTTACCATTTCGAGTTACTTGAACAAATAGAATTGGATCAGCCTGATAATCACTGGTTAATGGTAGATTTGTTCCTTCTTCTACATAATGAATTGTCTCATTAACAGGAGATTTGATAATTTGAAAATCTGTTGGAACATACACGTAGGTTACAGTCCCATTGTCGCCCTTTATTAAATCACCACTGGCAGGCAAACTAGACTCTGCGCCCTTAACATTAATAGGAATTTTAGTTCCCTTAATATCTATAGTTTGACCATTCAAAGCTACATATTTATATCCAGCAATCTTCATTGGATTAGTAGTATAAGTGCTGCCAACAATTGCTCCATTTGAATAAGTCAAAGTATTATCAGTTGCAATATCTTTTCCAGTGAAATAATCAATATGACGAACTTGAACTGAAGCATCGTTATCTTTTACATAATAAACCGTGATCTCTTTATCATTATCACCAAAGAAAGTTCCTTTAGACTCAACCGCTGTCAAATCATCCTGTGAAACACCATTTTCTTTAACACTTTGAATCTTATAACCATCAATTGCTGGATTTGCAACTTCCTCAAATGAACCGCTATTACTTACTTTCCAAGTAGTTTGATCTGTACTAGATCCATCCTTGTCATTATGATAGAGCGTGATTGTCTTACCTGCTTTAGTTCCTTTGACAAAGGTGATTTCTGGTGCTTTATAATCCGTAGCAATCGTTTCACCTGTATCTGCATCAACGTAATGGATTGTCTCATTTACATTACTCTGTTCAATAGCGTTAGCGATATCAATTTTATCGGGAATTGGCATATAAACATAAACAACCGTTCCATTATTTCCCTCTTGTTGCATCTCTCCTACGGCAGGAATACTGTTCTCAACAGCTTTGCCCGTTTCTTTATCAGTTACTTTAATAGGTAGAGAAACACTTTGTCCTTGAGCAGTTATTGTCGCTGTCGTTCCATTTAGTCCCAGATAATAATAACCAGGGATATCCTTAACAGCTGTTTGATAAGTTTCTCCAACAGAGGCTCCATTAGGATAGTTGACTGTATCTTCAACCAAATCTTTACCTGTAAAGTAATCTATATGTCTAACATTGACTGATGCAGCCTTAGTAAACTCTAGACTGTCCAATCTAAATTGATGCTTATTCTTATTGCCACCAGTTGATGAAGTAACACTCAGGGCTAATGAATCACCATAAGATGTAGGCACTGCGCTATTCCATACTAAAGTACCTTTACTATTATCAGCATAACTGATCTTTATTTCTCGATTGTCAGATGTATAAGCAATTGTAAAGTCATGGAATTTATTGTCCAAATCACTTGCACTCAAAGCCTTAACCGATTTAGCATCAGTTTCAGCCCACCATCTTTGAGCTGGCTTTTTATTTTTAGCGGTGATGTTTTGGTTAGACGTTGTCACGAAAGCACCAAATTGAGTCGAACTCGTCGGATCGGCAGCCCAACCAAAATCATTTGAATTATTGTAATCTATCTCTGCATTGTTTTGAGAACTATTAGGTGCTTGATAGTTATTATGATAAGTATCAAGTTTGAATCCAAGAGCATTTTGTAAACCGCCAATACCCATATTGCCACCGGCATTACCAAGATCACCAGTATTTCCGTTATGGAAAGCAAAGCCCATCCCATCGGCTCCACCTTTATTTTGCGTCTTATTTCCTAGATTGACTCCACCTTTGAGAGTAAAGTCTTGGCTCAAATCAATTTTTTCATTTAGTGTGAAATTACCAATTTTGTTATTTTGATCAGGTGTTAATGTGACAACTCCTGATTTTTGATCATAGGTAGCAGTCCCATTAGTTGTGAAATAATCATTGAAATTATCCTTATTTACATTTGTAACTTGATTGTTACCTTCAGCTTTAGTTACCGGTGTTGCTTGTGGTTTGGAAACTGAAGCATCTAATACATCGTTAACATGTTCCTGTACTGATGTATCAGCATTTTGTGTCGTAATATTTGTTGATGTAGCTTCTTTTAACTGCGTTTCCTCAGGTGTTTGGTTCGTTGCAGTTTTTGTATCAGAATTTAGTGCAGTTGTTGTAGGTTTATCTGAAATTACTGTAGATGTTGCTTTAGGAACAACGCTACTTGTAGTGCTATTTGTAGCACTATTTTGTAATTGAGAAACCTCTGTGGAATCACTATCAACGTCAGAAGCTTTAACGATCTGAGTATTAATAACTAACCCAGCCCCAACGGTTAAAGCTGCTACACAAGTTAACAGTGAATTCTTTAGTAGTCGGTCTCGTACATAGATTTTTTTCATAATTTCCCCCAATATTACTTCATCTAAAACCGACTTGAGTATAACAATGGTTAATAAATTTGTGAATGATATTTTGACAAATATTATTATTTAATTTTAATAAATTATTCATTTATATTTTTACTTTAATAACATCAAATTATTTAATAAATTAATGTCTTTTTTGGATTTTATAAAAAAACACTCAGTATCCTATATTAGGAATACTGAGTGTTTGCCTTTATTATTCAAGGAAATCTTTCAATTGTTTTGATCTAGAAGGATGACGTAATTTTCTCAAAGCCTTGGCTTCAATTTGACGAATTCTCTCACGAGTAACGCCAAATACTTTACCAACCTCTTCAAGAGTTCTTGTACGACCATCGTCTAAACCGAAACGTAGACGTAAAACATTTTCTTCACGATCTGTCAAAGTATCTAGAACATTTTCTAGTTGTTCCTTCAATAGTTCATATGAAGCATGATCTTCAGGACTTGTAGCGTCAGAATCTTCAATGAAATCACCTAAATGAGAGTCATCCTCTTCACCAATAGGTGTTTCCAAAGAAACTGGCTCTTGAGCAATCTTCAAAATATCACGGACCTTACCAGTAGGCATATCCATTTCGGCACCAATTTCTTCAGGAAGTGGTTCACGACCTAAGTCTTGAAGTAATTGACGTTGAATTCTGATCAACTTGTTAATAGTTTCGACCATATGAACTGGGATACGGATAGTTCTAGCTTGATCGGCAATAGCACGCGTAATAGCCTGTCTGATCCACCATGTTGCATAAGTTGAGAACTTGAATCCTAATCTGTAATCAAACTTCTCAACAGCTTTCATTAGACCCATGTTACCTTCTTGAATCAAATCCAAGAATTGCATTCCACGGCCAACATATCTCTTAGCAATGGAAACAACCAAACGAAGGTTAGCTTCAGCTAAAGCTTGTTTAGCTTCTTCGTCACCTTTTTCAATTCTCAAAGCAAGATCAACTTCTTGTTGAGCATTAAGCAAAGGAACACGGCCAATTTCCTTCAAGTACATACGTACAGGATCGTTAACCTTAATATCTGTTGGGGCAGTAGTATCTTGTTTCTTGCTCTTCTTTTCCTCGCTCTTTTCTTTAAGAAGTGCAAGCTTACTTGGATTACCCTTGTCATCAACAACACCAATACCAACATCTTCCAATTCACTGATGAAGTTATTTAGGGCTTCACCTTTCAAATTGTAAGGCTTGATAATTTTTTCTTGTAAGTCATCTTCAGTGATCTTACCAGTTTTCTTAAGATCCTTGATGAGCTTCTTTGTAGCAGTTTTTAATTCTTTTGATACTGTTGTTTTCTTTGTTGCCATATATTATATTCCTCCAGTATGCTTAATTACTAAGAATTCTTCTAACCTCAATCAATTGCTTGGCTAAATCTAATTGCAATTTATTGTCACCAACCATCGCCGCCTTTTTAAGTTGTTCATTGATATCTTTAATCTGATCTTCCAAACTAGAATTTTTGATATTGGCGATATAATCTTCAATCTCTTGATCATTATATTCTTCCGGCATATCCATCATTTCTAAATCGGCTAACAGATTCTTATCGTCATTATTCAAAACATTCATGAAATCAGAAATATTAATTTCTTCCTCCACATCATCTGAATCGACAAAAGACAATAAACTGTCAAAAATACGTTGATAACCTTGATGTACAAATTTAAAACCATCCCCTTTGAGGTTAATACGAACTTCAGGATAATTGATTGCCCAATATAATAAGTAACGTTCTGATTTCTCTAAACGATCATACTTGGGTTTAACACTTGAAGTTACCTTCTCTAAGGTTCTTTGTTGAACATCTTTATAATTGTTAGCAGGCTCTTTAATTGCTAATTGCCGACGCAAGGCATCTAATTCCTTATTGATTGCTTCTTTCGAAACACCCATTTCGTCAGCGACCCGACCAACATACATATCGACCTCAACTGGTGATTGCAACTTAACTATTTCATGCAAAGATTGGTTTAAAAACTCTAACTGATCATGTTCATTATTCAAGTTATAGTTACGTTTGAAGTAATTCAAAATAAACGAAATTGGCGTTTGCACACCATTATTAGTTAAACTTTGAAACTTCTCAGCACCCTCACTACGGATAAACTCATCAGGATCCTTCTTATCAGGAATACTGATCACACCGTACGTAAAACGATCATCATTTAATTGTGTCAAAGCACGGTAAGTTGCTTCAACACCTGGATCATCGCCATCGTAACAAACATTGATTTGATTAGTTAAACGACTCAAAGTATATAACTGATCATCTGTCAAACTAGTACCCATTGAAGCCACACCATTGGTAACACCAGCTTTATAGGCACTAATGACATCCATGAATCCTTCAAACAAGATCACATTACTTTTTTCACGTATCTCTTTTTTAGCATTATTTAAATTAAATAATGTTTTACCCTTATTAAAGATTGGTGTCTCTGGACTGTTTAAATACTTAGCTGTTGAAGCATTTTTATCTAAAATTCGACCAGAGAAAGCAATGATGTTTCCAGATTCATCTGTAATAGGAATCATTACCCGATCACGAAAACGATCAAATAACTGTCCCTCTTGATTCTCAGCAAAGAGTCCTGACTTTCTCAAAATATCTTCACTGACATCCCGTCCCTTAAAGAATTGCAATAAGAGATCGTTATTATTTGGGGCATAACCGATATTAAAGGTTTCAATCAAATCTTCACCTAAATCACGGTTATTCAAGTACTTTAAAGCCTGCGTACCATTTTCTGTTTTTAGCAAAATATGACTGTACAATTTAGCTGCATCAGCGTACATCTTCAACAAGACATGACTATCAGAGTTCTGATATGGTGTACTTGCTTGATATTGGTCAGGTACGGAAATGTTACCCATTTGGGCAACTTCTATTACGGCTTCCGGGAAAGTCTTGTTCTCAATTTCCATAATGAATTTAAAAACATTACCACCACGACCACAACTGAAACAGTGAAAAATTTGTTTGTCTTCTGCAACAGAAAATGAAGGAGTTCTTTCTTCATGAAACGGGCAAAGTCCAAACAAATTTTTACCAGATTTTTTCAACTGTACATACTTACTAATAACATCAACAATATTAGTCTTTGCAGTAACCTCATCGATGAATTCCTGAGGAATTCGTGTTGCCATAGCATACACCTCCTCACAGAATATTTATTAAGATAGGCACACAATCTAACACATCTATTTTAAGAAAACAAACATGTTGAACTGCTTACGAACGACCTGTAAATAAAAAAGTGCTCCCACAAAAAAGTGCAAACTGGGACCACTAGTCGCTTGTCAACTATTTATTATACACGGTTTAGTATAAATGTCACGCAATTAACCTATTTTAATATGAAACTTGTTATCATGATTAATAGATAGCTCAAACAAGGAGGATTCTTTACAATGTTAATCTATATTTCCTTAATCCTACTATTTCTAAGCATACTTTTAATCTACCTCGGATTACTAAAAAGCAGCGATAGCAAGAAATACAGTTTTATAGGTACTGGAAATTTTTTCTTTGCATTACTCATTTGGATCAATTACGTAAACATACGCTATAAAGGCAATGGCATTCCTTCTTCTATTAACTACTATTTCATCGCCGTAATGTTCATCTCTGTTTGTTTTCTGTCTGCCAGTTTACTTTATTGGGTAATACTTCCATTTTCCAAAGAGGATCTGAACAAGGCTCCATATAAAATAACTAGTTTATATACTACGGCTATTTCGGTAATCACCTTATGGTTGTTTAATTCCTGGGACGGCTTTTTTTCTTACTTTTTCCCTACCATTCCAATAGTTATTTTAATTGGATTTGCACTATATCGAATCAATAAAGCTTTTGATAAATATGAGCAATACCAAACCAATCTAGTATTAAATCAACTTTTACCTGATGAAACTGATCTAATCATCGAAATCAGATTAGGCCAACACTCAGCTTCTTTATTAGGTCAAGATGAAACACATTTTATTTCTCACCTATTTTACTTAAAAAATGGCACTATAGCTTTTCCAGAATCAAGCAATGATGCCAGATATTTACTAACAAAAGTGGATTTCACGCCTAAATACGAATCAGAGCAAAACGATTTAGTCGAAGTTTTCAGTACAGGTTGGTTAATGTTGCAAGACATTGCGACACATCAACAGATTAATATCAAATGTTACGGATTCAGCGATTACTTTGATAACCTCAGAGAACTAGTTTACTTACCGCAGAATCCTGAAGAAGATTTAACTATTGATGACCTACCTAAGCTGAAAGCCTTATTGGATGATGATGTTATTACTCAAGATGATTTTGATAAAAAGAAAAAGGAAATTTTAAAGTTATAAAAAATCATGCCTACAAGAGACATGATTTTTTAATTTTTATAGAACAGTTATATTTAATTTAGATAAATAGATCTAAGGAGATTGATTTTATCTTTATCAAATCCCAATTCATTTTCAATATACTGAATCGGTGAACCCGATATTTTTTTCATTTCAGTAATACCAGCCTCAATGACCTCTTTACGAGTTGACATAGCGTTGGACAAATATTTTAACACAACAGGATCTTCAGTATACTGCTTGTACTCATCCATTCTACGTCTATTTCGATCTGCATTGTACTTTGCTGTTAGCATATAGTCACTAACCACATCATCTTCAGAAACACCTAAGGCAAATAGAACTAAAGCTGATCCGTAGCCTGTCCTATCTTTTCCCCCACGACAATGCTGCAGAATGACGCTATCATTATCTTTTATATGTATTTCTAAAACTTGTCGATAGAGTTTCTGTGTTTCAGAATCCCTGACAAATCTAACCATGCTTTCTTTTAGCCCATCCCCTGTCAAATCTAATTTATTTTGCTTTTTCTGTTCAATCAATTTATCGATTTTTCTTTTATCTGATTTTAAATCTGCACTTGCTAAAGCCGCCGTTTCATCATCTGGAGAAAGATCATAATACTTTACTCCTTTAATTATTCTATCTGGTCGATTTTTTCTCTCATTAAAATTTCGAAAATCAATTACAGTAGTCAATCCAAGATTTTCAAACCACTTAATGTCAGAAGCAGTAAGTTTATATAAGTCGTCAGATCTAAAAAGACGATTTTTTTTAATATATTTTCCAGATTGTGTTCGGTATCCACCCAAATCTCTAGTATTGAACGTACCTTGCAATGATATAAAATGTGTATTATTTTGTTCAATCATGTCCTACTCCTTTTCAGCTTGGGCAGCTTCTTCTTCCAAGCTTTGTTTATCAAGAATTTTAATGAACGGATAATAAAGAGCCATTGCAATTAATAATTGTAAAACTTGTAATATAGCCGTACGCCAATCTCCAACAACTAGTCCAGATATTACTGGAATATTCCATGGAAAAGTAATTCCTGTCATACGTGGAATTAAGTTTAGTGATGTAGCGACATAAGCAAGACCTACTGATATTACTGGTGACAAAGTCATAGGAATAAACAAAATTGGATTAAGAACCATCGGAATACCAAATTTCATAGGTTCACTAATGCCAAAGAATGCTGGGACAATAGCAACTTTACCAACTGATTTCATATGATGGCTATGACACAAGAATAACAATAGAATTGCTAGCGCAAAATGACGAGGTCCTTTCATAACATCAATGAAAGTTTTAGTCAAAATATTAGGCAATGCCTGCCCTGCTGTATAGGCTGCCAAATTTTGCAATTCAAGTGGTTGATATAAAGTATAAATAATTGCTGAAGTAGCCATGCTTCCGTGAATACCAAAGAACCATAAGAATTCTGAGAAGAACAGAATGAATAATAAGGCCCAAATTGAACCACCTAGATGTTCCAACGGAGTTTGCACGATTGTATAAACCAAACTGTGAATGTCTCCAAAAGAAGTAGCACGAAGTATTCCATTAATAACAAGTACGATTCCTGCAATTATCCATGCCGGTACTAAAGCCGTAAATGAATTGGATACTGCAGGGGGAACACTATCTGGCATTTTAATTGTTATATGTTTTCTTTCCAATAAACAATAAAACCAAGTTACACTAAGTGAAACGATCATTGCAACGAACATACCTTTAGAACCTAAATATGAAAGATCTAAACCAACAATATCGTTTCCTTTAATTTTGAAATTATTAATTGGCGTCAATAAAAAGAAACTCATGACGGACAATAGAATTGAATTAATCTTAGAACCGTCCAATTTCTTTGAAAATTCATAGGCCAAAGAAACTAATACATATATTGATATGAGGTTCGTGGTCATTTGAACACCCATTGAAAAAATTGAACCTAATCCAATTTTATTAACATAATCTTGGTATCCGGGAAAACCCAGATTACCTAGGATTGCACAAACTGAACCCACCATCGTAACTGGTAAAAGTCTGATCATACCATTTGAAATGGCTGATAATAATTTGTTAGAAGCAAATTTACCCATAGAACTTTGTACTTTATTAGTAAAAGACTCCATTTTCTTGCCCATATATTATATCCTCCCTAAAAGACATAATGAATTATTTCTTGATTACAAATTCAGATTACCACTACTTAAAAGCGTTGTAATCGTTTACAATGGTTAGTGATGATTATTCCAGATATATGATAATTTTCCAATTTGGAAAATATTTTACATACTATTTTCTTTGTTAGATCAAGTGCTTTAATTTATATTCTTATATTTAGTTAAATACATTCCACATTGGAAATTAAGTAAGGAGGATATTATATATGGAAATAAATAGTTTTGATCAAAGAATAGTTAATTTAAATCACCCACTAACAGAAAATGAAAAGAACGTTATTGAATATATCCATCAACATCAATCCGAAATAAATAGCCTTACAATTTCGGAATTGGCACAAAAGATACACTATTCAAGTTCATTTATATCTAAACTTATTAAAAAAATTGGTTATACAAATTTTGCTGAACTTAGATATGAGCTGAAATCTAATATTGAAAAAGAAAACAGGTCCATTCAATACAAGGTTATAGATCAACAAAGAAATGATATTTCTAAAACAAATAGCATGTTAATGCAAACGAGTTTTGATTCCATTAATCATTTATTAAAAAATTCTACGGCTATTTACGTTTACGGAACAGGACATAGTCAGGCTAATTACATGCGTGAACTATCAAGGAATTTGATGCTACTTGTCAATGTCCCAGTCATATTTCTTTCAGGACGAAGTGAGTTCGAATCTGTGCAGCCTGTTATAAAATCTACTGATTGTATTTGGATAGCTTCTATAAGTGGCAAATCAAAAAATGTTATTGAAGGAGTCAAGATGTTATGTTTGAATCAAGTTCCCATTATAAGCATGACGCCTTTTTCTGATAACACACTGGCTTCTTTGGCAACATATAATTTGTTTTATTACTCTACGCCGATTCCAAATCCCATAAGAAACCGTGATGTAGTTTCCTACCTTTCTCTTGGCTATTGCATTGATTACGTAATAAGGGAATATATCGACTTTTTACAAAAAACAAAAATAAAGCCACAATGTTCTTAACGAACACCGTGGCTTTATTTAGTTATAAGTACGTATTAAACTTCTATTTTGTAACGATCTTAGAAAGATCACCAAGTTTAGCAATCAAATTATTAGCAATAACTAATTGTGTTAAACGGTTATTCTTAACCTTTTCATCCTTAGCCATGATCATATTCTCGTCGAAGTATGAATCAATTGTTGGACGTAGAGCTGCTAATTGTTTGAATAAGTCTTCAGCACTATCATCACTGACGTTAGCAACTTGTTCTTTCAACTTAGCTTCTGAAGGATTTTCGAATAATGAATCGTCTACTGTCAAATCATCTGAGTAACCGAATTTAGCTTTCTTAGATAAGTTAACGATTCTACCCAATGCTTCCATGACAACTTTAAAGTCATCATCAGAAATATGATTTTGTAGCACTTTAGCAACGTCGATCATGGCGATTGGATCAACGTTAGAACCACCAGCTACGGCATCAATGATATCAACTCGAATATTTTGTTGTTTCAATAATTGACGTACACGGTCAATCATGAAGTCATCGATATCTTTTTCATGTTTGCTTAGATCCAAGTTAGCAGGAACAGTCAAATTAGCTTTCAAATAATCTTGGAGATCATTCAAGTTCAATGACCATTGATATTGATCAAGAATTCTAACGATACCATAAGCTTGACGACGTAAGGCATATGGATCATTTGAACCACTTGGAATCAAGTCTACAGCATAGAAAGTAACTAGTGAATCTAACTTGTCAGCAATAGCTAAGGCTGCGCCAACTTTACTTGCTGGTAAAGCACCTTCGGCTGAAATTGGCATGTAGTGTTCACGAACGGCATGAGCAACAGCTTCTGTTTCGCCCATGATTTCGGCATACTTTTCACCCATAACACCTTGTAGTTCTGGGAATTCATCAACCATACTTGTTACTAGATCAAACTTGTAAAT
Organism: Candidatus Companilactobacillus pullicola; assembly: GCA_019116025.1. Taxonomy (GTDB): domain Bacteria; phylum Bacillota; class Bacilli; order Lactobacillales; family Lactobacillaceae; genus Companilactobacillus; species Companilactobacillus pullicola. The sequence goes on from DXCM01000098.1 coordinate 32,086, forward strand.
ATCACTAGCACGGAGTAAATCTTTAGTTTCAGTTGCGTCTAGTTTGAATAATTTAGCCAAATGTTCAGCAATTTGGTGAACACGAGCCATTTTTTCGTACATTGTACCGATTTTAACATGGAAGTTAACTGACTTAAGTTTTTCAACGTAATCAGCAATCGTCTTCTTTTGATCTTCCTTGAAGAAGAAATCAGCATCTTCTAGACGAGCAACAAGAACTTTTTCATTACCACGAATAACATTTTCAATATGTTCAGTATTACCATTTCTAACACCGATAAAGTAAGGAGCTAACTTGCCATCTTGGTCACGAACGTAGAAATATCTTTGGTTATCCTTCATTGAAGTAATCAAAACTTCTTCTGGGATTTCCAAATATTTCTTATCAAATGAACCGTAGAATGTTGTTGGGAATTCAACTAGATTATTAACTTCCTCTAGTAAATCAGCGTCAACGTCAATATCCCAGTTATTGTCTTTAGCAATTTTATCGATTTGGTCGGAAATAATTTGTTTACGTTCTTTAGCATCGACAATGACAAATTGTGATCTCAATTTCTCAACATAATTCTTAGCGTCATCAATTTCAACGTCTTCACCTAAGAATCTGTGTCCACGAGTCATGCGACCAGAAGTGATATCAAGAATTTTAACTGGTACTTCTTCATTATCAAGTAATGAAACTAACCAATGAATTGGACGAATATATTCGAAATCATATGAGCCCCAACGCATTCTTGTAGGGAATGTAATAGCTTTAATAACTTCGTCCATATGACTCAAAACATCTTCAACTTTTTGACCATCTTCGTGTTTTTGAATATAAGCATATTCAACACCCTTTAATTCTTCAAAGAAGATATCATCTGGTGTCATCCCTTGTCCACGGGCAAAGCCTTGAGCAGCCTTAGTCCAATTGCCGTCAGCATCTTGAGCAATTTTCTTAGAAGGACCCTTAGCCTTAACATCAATATCAGTTTGCTTTTCAGCGATACCTTTAACAAAAATTGTCAAACGTCTAGGAGTTGAAAATTTTTCGATTGAATCAAAAGAAATACGATTTTCTTTTAAGAATTTTTCAGTTCTTTGAGCAAATTGGTTCACACTCTTAGTTACAACATGAGCTGGCATTTCTTCCAAACCAATTTCCAATAAATAATTTTTAGTCATTTTCGTTCTCCTTTGCTTGACTGTTTGCTAGAAGTGGGAAGCCACGTTTCTTTCTTTCTTCAACGAAGGCTTTGGCAACTTTATGAGCCATTTTTCTAATACGTGATAAGAAGGAAGCACGTTCAGTAACAGATACAGCACCACGAGCATCCAATAAATTAAATGTATGTGAACATTTCAAAATGTAATCGTAAGCTGGGTGAACTAATCCTAAGTCCATCAAACGGTTAGCTTCCTTTTCGTAATCATCGAAGAACTTGAACAACATATCTTGATTGCTCTCTTCGAATGAATATTTAGAATGTTCGTATTCTGGTTCTTTAAAGATATCTCCATACAAGACACCGTCGCCCCACTCTAGGTCATAAACGGAGTTAACATCTTGAATGTATGATGCTAAACGTTCGACACCATAAGTGATTTCACTAGTTGTTGGGTGACATGGAAGTCCCCCGACTTGTTGGAAGTATGTAAATTGAGAAACTTCCATACCGTCAAGCCAAACTTCCCAACCAACACCGGCACAACCCATTGAAGGGTTCTCCCAGTTATCCTCAACGAAACGAATATCATGTTCTAGAGGTTCAATTCCTAAGGCACGGAGTGAATCCAAGTAATATTCTTGAATGTTTTCTGGAGCTGGTTTCATAACAACTTGGAATTGGTGATGTTGATACAAACGGTTAGGATTCTCGCCGTAACGACCATCAGCTGGACGTCTTGATGGTTCAACGTAGGCAGCATTCCATGGTTCTGGTCCAATTGCACGTAAGAATGTGTATGGACTCATTGTTCCGGCACCTTTTTCTGTATCATATGCTTGCATTAACATGCAGCCCTTACTACCCCAAAATTTTTGAAGAGTAAGAATCATATCTTGTATATTTAACTTCTTAACCATGTTTTCTCCCTTCAGGCAAAGCACAAAAAAATCCCTTGCAGTGTACACTTAGGCACTCTCTGCAAGGGACGATTATTCGCGGTTCCACCCTAATTCAGGACAAAGTCCTGCTCTTTTATATTCAAATGAAAATTTGTACGCCATAAATCTTTATCAGGGCTTCCACCATCCCCTGTCGCTGTTTTCACATTTACAAATATAACCATTTTCATAAAAAATGTCAATTGGCTAAAAGCGCCAACGTTTCATTTTATCGATGAAAGTCTTACTTTTTGGATAATAACCGACCGTTCCCAAATAGATAGCATCAATCGCATGTTGAATCAAATCTTTATTATTTTCTTTAATTTCGATTTTACCAACTTGATCTAGATTGATCTTACTAAATAGGCGTAAAAAATAAATTATCCGTTTTGGAATATGCAAACGATGAATATCATTGTCAAAATGTTTTGAACAAATCAATCCACCCAATAGAACGGAAAAATCGAAAACTCCTTCAGTTTCACCACCAACAACGCAGGCATCCATATTCGGCTTGACACCAAAAGCATCAAGCAACTTCATCTGCATGATGTTAACGATAATCTGCGCGTCATAACCATTGTCGATGTACAACAAAGCTTTAAACAATTCCCGATACCATCTATCTGGCACCGGATCGTCAATAAAGGCCTCGTGATACAAATCAAACAAAAAAGTGGCATAAGCATTTAACTCAATATCTTGAACAATTTCATCAAATTGCTTAATATTACTGGCTGAATTCAAATATGACAATCCATCGTCCTTAACCACTCCAGAGTATTCTCCATATGAAAAAGTGATCACTGAACCGGAAATTTTCGACTTTGAATTCTGTGTGCTACGAACTAAAAAGGTTCTAAAACCGTACTCTTTCGTCAGAATTGTTACCAAAGCATCTCGCTCTTTATAACGTTGACGTCTCACAACAATTCCAAAGAAATTAGTTGCTGTTTGATGCATTAATTATTCAAGTCCTTCAGTGAATAACCAGCACTTGCTAAAAAGGCTGGATCATCACGCCAATTTTTCTTAACACGTACCCAAAGTTTCAAGTTGACCTTTTCACCTAATAGATGCTCGATCTTAATACGTGAGCCAATACCAATATGTTTCAACATCGAACCACCACGTCCGATAACAATTGGTTTTTGACTGTCACGTTCAACATAGATATAAGCTTCAATTTGAAGTTTACCAGCTTCACTACGTTGATTCATCGACTCAACTACAACGGCGATTGAATGAGGAATTTCGTCACGTGTATCTTCCAAAATCTTTTCACGGATCAATTCACCGACAATAAAATACTCTGGGTGATCAGTAATTTGGTCATCAGCATAATATTGTGGTCCCACTGGTAAAGCTTTTGTCAAAGAATCAATTAAATCGTCGACATTATTACCGTTAGTCGCGGAAATTGGAATAATTTCGGCAAAATCCATTAAATCTTTGTACTCATCAATTTGTGGCATCATTTCATCAGGATTGATCAAATCGATCTTGTTTAGAATCAAGAATACTGGAGCTTTAACCTTCTTCAATTCTTCAATGATAAATTTATCTCCAGGGCCAGCTTTTTCTCCGGCTTCTGTCATGAAGAGAACCGCATCAACTTCTTTAAGTGCTGAAATAGCAGCTTTATCCATGTATTGATCCAAGTCATTGTGTGGCTTGTGAATACCAGGTGTATCCAAGAAGATAATTTGACGTTCATCGTCAGTATAAATTCCTTGAATCTTGTTACGTGTTGTTTGTGCTTTAGGTGATGTAATAGCAATCTGTTCTTTAATGATACGGTTCATAAATGTTGATTTACCAACATTTGGACGTCCGATAATTGCTACAAAACCTGATTTATAATTTTTATTATCCATATTAATTCATATCCTCATCACTGAATGCTAGTGGCAAAATTTGTTTAAATGTGTATTGCTCATAGTCATTTCGATTATTAGCTAAAAAGACGATAGCATCTGATCCCATAAACTCACTCATCACTTGACGACAAGCCCCACAAGGCTTTGACATCTCTTCGGTACCATTGGTGATCACGATTGCTTTAACCTGCTTAGCACCTTCAGAAACGGCCTTAAAAATTGCTGTTCGTTCAGCACAATTAGTCAAACCAAATGAAGCATTCTCAATGTTAACACCAGAATATATTTTTCCATTGTCACAAAGGATTGCTGCTCCCACTTGGTAATGAGAATAAGGGGCATATGCATTGTTCATAGCCTTATCGGCAATATCGAATAACTGTTGTTCATTAATTTCCACTAGTCCAGTCTCCTTTTTGTATTTCTACTATGTTTATAATACAAGAGATTGAGTCAACTAAAAAGTAAAAGCTCACTTATTTATCAAAACACTGTTAAATGTGCTTAAATTCCCGTCCTCCACAACAAGAAAATTTGGCTGGAACGCCATGGGCGGCCTGGAAGCTAATAAATTTGCACTTCGTGCAAATTCATGGATCTTCAAGTTCGGCCTTTACCTAAGCGATGAATCGCTAAGGTAAATCTCATGGCTGAGCCAATTTTCTTGTTGCTCCGGACTAAATTCGGCTTTTTTTATTAATCATTGTAAAATTCAAATATCAAACAAAAACAACTTCTATCTAAGAAATTCAGGTACAAATCTTGAATCTCCAATAGAAGTTGTTTTTTAATTATTATTTTTCTAAACCGTAAGCACTCAAAATCTTTTCTTGTAAACCAATCATGACTTCTTCGTCTTCTTTCTTGATATGGTCATAACCATTCAAGTGAAGAATTCCGTGCACGATTGTATAACCCAATTCACGATCAAATGAGTGTTCATAGTCTTTAGCATGTTCTGCTACGATTTCTGTACTGATGAACAAATCACCTAAATCAACTGGTAGATCTGGAATTTGATTCTCTAGATAGTCTAGTGAATCTTCACCATCATTAATGGCAAAACTAATAACATCGGTCGCACGATCAACATTACGATATTCTTTATTAATGTCATGAATACCATCTTTAGTTACAAAATGAATCGATAGTTGTGTATTTTCCTTTAATTCCAATTGATTAAAAGTAAACTGAACAATATCTTTCACCCAATTTTCTCTATTTTTGTCGATCAAATTATCATCATTAAAAATTTCTAAGTCCATAATAATTCCCCAATATTATTTTTCTTTTTTATCTGAATCCTCATAAGCGTCAATAATTTCAGCAACAACTGGATGTCTAACAACATCAGCTGATGTGAAGTCAACAAATTCAATATGTGGTAAATTCTTTAAAACTGATTGTGCTTGAATCAAACCACTGCGGGTATGACCAGGTAAATCAATTTGTGAGATATCACCATTAACAATCATCTTAGAATCAAAACCTAAACGTGTTAAGAACATCTTCATCTGTTCTCTTGTTGTATTTTGAGCTTCATCTAGGATAACAAAGGCTTCATCTAGAGTACGGCCTCTCATGTAAGCTAGAGGTGCTACCTCGATAACGCCTCTTTCAAGCAAACGGCTCGTATGGTCCGATCCTAGAATAGCGTACAAGGCGTCATAGATAGGTCTCATATACGGATCAACCTTTTCCTTTAAATCACCTGGAAGAAATCCTAAGCTCTCTCCGGCTTCGACAGCGGGTCTAGTAAGGATAATTCTTTGAACTTTTCCTTGTTTTAGAGCAGCCACTGCCATTACCACAGCTAAATATGTCTTACCAGTACCGGCTGGTCCGATTCCAAAAGTAATATCATTGTGATTAATTGCATTGACATATTGTCTTTGCCCAAAATTACGTACTCGAACGGGTTTACCACTAAAATCTTTGATCAACTCATCTTTATATAAGTCGCCAAAATAATCTAAAGTACCACGTTCATCCATTTTTAGACCACTCACAATGTCAGCTGATCCAAGACTGATACCACTATTGATTAATTCCATGAACTTGTTTAATAGATTTACAGCGTGTTTAACGTTATCTTCCGCACCTGTTATATCTAAACGGTCACCAAACGCATGAATTTCAACATTTAATCCCTCTTCGATTAAATGTAAATTACTGTCATTGACGCCAAAAAGATTAATTGCGTTTTGAGGATTCTTGATTTGAATGCTTTCTTTACTTTGTTCAACTTTTTCTGTCAATAAAAATGAACCTCCATCTTACTTTGAATGATATCACAAAGAGGAAATTTTTTGATAAAAAAAAGGTTAAAACAATTTAAATTGTTTTAACCTTAAAAGAAACTATTAACGACGTTTCTTGTTGCGCTTGCGAGCAGCCTCTGACTTTAACTTTCTCTTGACACTTGGCTTTTCGTAAAACTCACGTTTTCTATATTCTTGAAGAGTACCACTCTTTGAAACGGAACGTTTGAATCGACGAAGAGCATCATCAAGCGACTCGTTTTCACGAACGACGGTTTTTGCCATATGATAATCCCTCCTTCCGCATTCTAACGTAACTGTCTATTGCTCTTGCAGTTCATATGTTATTATAACAAAAAGAAGATAATGTTCAAATATTTTTTTAAATTTTTTTGGAGGAATTTATTATGAAAGAGAAATTAAACGTCTTCGTTCTATCTGATGGTGTCGGTGAAACTGCTCTGCGCGTTGCTAAAGCGGCGTTTGCACAGTTTCCTGATATGGACACAACATATACTAAATATCCGTTCGTAAAAAATAATCCGCAGCTAGAAAACATCCTAGAAATGGCAAAAAATGCCCAAGCGGTCATTTTACACACTATTGTCTCCACTGAAACTTGTAATGTTATTAACGAATTCTGTCAGACAAATCATCTAGTTTACTACGATATTTTAAATCCAATTATCGGTACTTTCTCTCAAATGGTTCACCAAAAGCCTTTACGTAAAAAAGGACTCTTACATGAGTTGGACCAAGATTACTTTGATATGATTTCTGCTATGGAATTCACAGTAACTAATGACGATGGTCAAAATCCTAAAGGTTTTCTAGAAGCTGATCTTGTTCTCTTGGGTATCTCCAGAACCTCTAAAACGCCTCTATCGCTCTATCTCGCCAATAAAAACATCAAGGTAGCTAATTTACCAATCGGTCCCTCATTAGCCATCCCTGACGAATTATGGGACGTTGATCCAAAGAAAATTGTCGGCTTGACTAACGATATGAACGTTTTACAAAAAATTCGTCGTCAAAGAATGATTGCGTACGGCTTAGATGCCAACACTACTTATTCTGGCGAAGAAGAAATTCAAAAAGAATTAGATTACTCAAACAAGATCTATGAAAAGTTAGGTTGTCCTGTTATCAATGTGGCCGAGCGCTCAATTGAAGAGACAGCAGCTATCATCATGGAACAATTAAATTTCAACGGATATAAGAAGAGCTAACTCAAATGAGTTAGCTTTTTTAATTGTTTCGAATTAACTTCTCTTTCATTTCAGGATCAAACTCACCCGCACGCAACATTTCAATCTCAGGTTTGAACGGTGCAATCCCCTTTTTGTCATTCTCATCTTTTTTAACGTAAGGTGTCTCCATGATCTTAGGAAAATTTTCCAACTGTGGATGATGAGCCACGTAATTTAAGGCATCAAAGCCAATTGTTCCAAAGCCAATATCTTCATGACGATCTTTATGTGAGCCTGGCTCATTTTTAGAATCGTTTAAATGGATCACTGATAATTTGTCTAAGCCGATAATGTGATCAAATTCATTCAAAACACCATCGAAATCATTTTTAACATCATATCCAGCATCACTCATATGACAAGTATCCATTGTCACTGACAGTTTTTCGTTATTAGCACAGTTATCAAATATTTCGGCCAATTGCTCAAAACTAGTTCCGACTTCTGTACCCTTACCAGCCATTGTTTCTAAGGCTATCGAAACTTTTTGATTAGGATCAATAGCTTCATTTAAGGCCTGACCAATTTGTTTAAGTGCTACTTCAGGGCCTTGTTTCAAATGAGCTCCTGGATGAAAGCTGAGTGCTTCAATTCCCAAAGCATCAGCACGCTTGATCTCATCGTGTACAAAGGAGATAGCAAATTTCAAATTTTCTGGTTTAACTGTATTGCCTAAATTAATGATATATGGAGCATGGCCAATAATATGGTCGATTCCATATAATTTTAATAGTCTCTGTCCTTCTGGAATATTCATTTCAGATACATCTTTACGACGTGTATTCTGTGGTGCACCTGTAAAAATCATCATTGCGTTGGCACCATAACTATGTGCTTCTTTGGCTGATCCCGCCAGCATTTTAGGAGCCTTCATAGCAACATGTGATCCAATTATCATGCAAATCCCTCCAATTCAACAAATCAATGAAATTATAGCATAGATTCATTGGGCACAAAAAAAGGCGAAACCAACTGGTTTCGTCTCTTTTAATAGATATGAGCCTGATAAAACCTACCCATGACCTTTACGGTATCCGTGACACTCACAAACGCGTGTGGATCTGAGTTAACCATCGCTGTCTCTAAGTCGTGTAGTTCAGCACGAGAAATAACTGTAAATAAAATAGTTTTTTCTTCATGCTTATAAGCACCCTCGGCGTCATGAACAATGGTAATACCACGTCTCATCTCATTTTGAATTTGTGTAATAACATTTTTAGGCTTCGAAGTGACAATCATAACTTGGAGCTTTTGATCCTTGTTATAAATCATATCGATGACTTGCCCATTAATAAAAATACTGACCGCACTGTACAAAGCGTGAACCCAGCCGAACAAGAAACCAGCACAGGCAACGATAAAGATATTAAACATAATATTAATCGTTCCCACACTCTTACCAGTTTTCTTACGTAGAATAATTCCTAAAATATCAATTCCACCGGTCGAAATACCATTTCTCAATGCCATCCCTGTACCAAATCCATTCGCCACAGCACCAAAGATTGCACATACTAACGGATCAGCAGTGATCTTAATTGGTGGTAACAAATGCATCATCGTACTGGCTAAAGCAACCGCAATCACTGTAAATACAGTAAACTTGTGATCAATTTTTCGCCAAGATAGCACAAACAGTGGTGCGTTCAACGCAAAATACATTACCGCTGTCGATAAATTAAATGGCAGCCATCGCTGTGAAATTGTTGATATCAATTGGGCAGCACCGGTTACACCAGAACCATAGATTCCACCCGGCGTCCAAAACATGTTAACCGCAATTGATACAGCAATTGAATATAAAAATGCTACTGAAACTTTGGATAAGTATTGATGTCTTTCGATCAACTTATCTAATTCACCCATACTAAAAGTTCTCCTAATTGTCTTAAGTTACCTAAACATATTAGCACAAATGATCAGACTTTTAGATTATTTACGATGTTTTTTAATAAATTCTGCTCGTCCGCCTCGTTCTTCCAATTCATATCTGAACGGATCCTTTTTATAGAAGTCTTGGTGGTAGTCTTCAGCATCATAAAAAGGTTCAACAGGAAGAATTTCAGTAACGATTGGTTCGTCAAATTCTCCAGATTTAGCTAAATCGTCTTTTGATTTTTCAGCGATTTCTTTTTGTTCTTCATTTGCGTAGTAAATTACTGGGCGGTAGTTATCGCCACGATCTTGGAATTGTCCTGTGGCATCGGTAGGATCGGCGACTTGCCAGTAAATTTCAACTAACTTTTTATAAGAAAAAATATCAGCATCATAAGTTATTTTAACGGCTTCGGTATGACCTGTGGTACCAGAACTTACTTGTTCATATGTAGGATTGGGAACATGTCCACCTGTATAACCTGAAACTACTGAAATAATTCCAGGCAATTTATCAAATGGACTAACCATACACCAGAAACAGCCACCGGCAAAAATTGCAGTTTCTTCTTTCATTATTCGGCATCTCCTTCTTCTACATACTTCTTGTAGTCTGAATATCCCTTTTCATCCATTTCTTCATAAGGAATAAACTTCAAAGATGCAGAATTAATGCAATATCTTAAACCGCCAGCTTCTTCAGGACCATCAGTGAATACGTGACCCAAATGAGCATCGGCACCTTTACTTCTAACTTCAGTTCTTTCCATACCGAATTGAGTATCGCGTTTCTCTTGCAACTTAGCGATTGGTTCGCTGAATGAAGGCCAGCCACAACCAGCGTCGAATTTCTTTGCTGATGAAAATAGTGGTTCACCGCTTGTAATGTCAACATAGATTCCCTTTTTGTAAAAGTCATCATACTTGCCACTAAAGGCGCGTTCCGTTGCTGCATGTTGTGTCACCTGATATTGTTCATCAGATAAACCTTTCAGATCTTTTTTATACTCTGCCATAAAAAAACACTCCTTCTCATTTATTACAGGTTATAGTATAAACATCAGAAAAATTAAATCTAGAAATATGCTCAAAAGCTAGTTCCCACAATAGGTTGACTTGCTAAATTGTACACAATTTAAATAATTTTCTAATATTGTTCTAAGTTTACAACAATAAACTATTATATTGCAATGGAATATGAAAATATAAATATATTTCGGAAAATTTGTTTTATTGAATAGTTTTGCAATTTATCCATGAAATTGGGAACTTTTTTAGGCAAAATAAATAACCGTAATAATGGACCATTTTTTCAGACCATTATCACGGTTATTTTTGATTAGTATTCTTTTTTGGAAGAACCATTGTTCTATGTTTGATAGTGGAAACGAGCTGCGCAGGGGCAACCTCCTGTGGTTTGCTACAGTACTGAAACTGCCCGCAAAATACGCGTGCAATTTCAGTACTTAGGCAAAATCCTCGGAGGCTGAGCGCCCCTGCTTCGCTCTCTAATCTTTTTTACTTACTTCAATACCTAAATCATCCAATTGTTGTTTTGCAACTTCAAGTGGAGCATGTGTCATTGGTTCTGTAGCATTTGAGTTCTTAGGGAAAGCAATAACATCTCTGATATTATCCTTACCTGAAAGAAGCATAGCAAATCTATCCAAACCAATAGCCAATCCACCATGTGGAGGACAACCATATTGTAAGGCATCTAGTAGGAAACCAAATTGTTCATAAGCTTTTTCTTTAGTGAAGTTCAATGCTTTAAGCATCTTCTCTTGAATCTTGTAATCGTGAATACGGATTGATCCACCACCAAGCTCGTAACCGTTTAGAACGATATCGTAACTTTGTGCGTATGCTTTATGAGGATCTTCGCCATCATTTAGATAGTGAACATCTTCTTCATTTGGCATTGTGAATGGATGGTGAGCGGCTGTCCAACGTTGGATTCCTTCATCATATTCAAACAATGGCCAGTTAACGACCCAGATAAAGGCAAATTCATTTGGATCATACAAGTGTTGTTCCTTAGCAATAGCTTTTCTCAAGTAACCTAAGGCGTCAGCAACGACTTTCTTCTTATCGGCAACAAATAGTACCAAATCATTATTTTCAAGGCCTAGACGGTCAACAAGAGCATCTTTATGATCCTTGATAAACTTAGATACGCCACCTGTCATATCGTCGTCATTGTACTTGAACCATGCAAGTCCTTTAGCACCGAAACGTTTGATATATTCTTGATAGCTTTCAATATTCTTACGTGAATACTTGTCAGCAGCATCTTTAACAACAATAGCCTTAACTTGACCACCATCATCAATAGTATTCTTGAAGACTTTGAATTCAGTATCTTTCAATACATCGTTCAAGTTTTGTAGTTCCATACCGAAACGAACATCTGGCTTATCTGAACCATAACGATCCATAGCGTCGTCCCAGTCGATTCTTGGGAATGGAGTCTTAACTTCAATACCTTTTTCATCCTTCATAACGCGAGCAATAAGTCCTTCAGTAACAGTTTGAATTTCCTTCTTGTTCATGAATGAAGTTTCAATATCAATTTGAGTAAATTCTGGTTGACGGTCACCACGAAGATCTTCATCACGGAAACAGTGAGCCAATTGGAAGTAACGGTCAAATCCACCGACCATCAATAATTGTTTGAATAATTGTGGTGATTGTGGAAGTGCAAAGAAACGTCCAGGATAAACACGTGAAGGAACAAGGTAGTCACGAGCACCTTCTGGTGTTGATGGTGTTAGGTTTGGTGTCTCAATGTCAATAAAACCATTGTCATATAAGTATTCATTAACTGAATGTTTGATTTGTGCACGAGTTCTGATAGCTTTTTGCATTTCAGGACGACGTAAATCAAGATAACGATACTTTAATTTTGTTTCTTCAGATGAATCGATACCATCTTTGATTTCAAATGGTGGTGTCAATGATTTGTTAAGAATCTCAACTTTTTCAACAACAACTTCGACTTTACCAGTTGTCATTTCATCATTTGTAGCACCTTCACCACGAAGTCTAACGGTACCAATAACGTTAATAACGTATTCTGATCTCAATGTTTCAGCTACATCAAGTACGTCCTGATGATCTGTGTTAAATACTAATTGAACGATTCCCTTATAATCTCTTAGGTCAACGAAAACCAATCCACCTAAATCACGACGGCGTTGAACCCAACCATCTAAAGAAACTTTTTGACCAACATACTTTTCAGTAACGTTGCCACAATAATCTGTTCTTTCTTCCATGTTTATCCCTCGATTTTTTTCAATTCTTCGGCTAAGTTTTCTAATGATACACTGACTTGTTCACCAGTTGCCATGTTTTTAACATTAGCAGTATCATTTTCTAACTCTGTATCACCAATAGTTACCGTGTATTTAGCATTCAAATTATTGGCTGTCTTGAATTGAGCTTTGATTTTTCTTTGTAGATAATCTTTATCTGCAACAAAACCTGCTCTACGCAAGTTGGAAAGAATCTTCACTGAAGCACGTTCAGCTTTATCCCCGATTGTTACTAAGTAAACATCCAAAGTGTTTTGACTTGGAATATCCTCATCCTTAAGCAACAACATTAAACGTTCCACACCAAGTCCAAATCCAATACCTGGTGTTTCTGGTCCACCTAATTCTTCAACCAAACCATTGTAACGGCCACCGGCCAAAACAGTGATTTCTTTGTTGTCGAATGCAGGATCAGTTACCATAAATTCAAAAATAGTATGGTTATAATAATCAAGTCCACGAACCATTGTTGGATCAATTTCGTAATTTATATCAAGATCATCTAACAATGATTGTAGATATTCAAAGCGTCTCTTAGAAGCGTCATTCAAATAATCTAAGATAGAGGGTGCATTTTCAACAATCTTCTTGTCTTCTGCATCTTTACTATCAAGGATACGTAAAGGATTCTTTTCCAAACGAACCTTTGAGTCGTCACTCAATTGATCTTTGAATGGTGTGAAGTAGTCGACCAAAGCTTTATGATAAGCTGCACGTGACTCTGGATCTCCTAATGAGTTCAAAGCCACCTTCAAATTCTTGATACCTAAACGGTTCAAGAACTCTAAACCTACAGAAATAATTTCAGCATCTAATTCAGGAGAATCTGAACCAAAAGCCTCAACTCCGATTTGATGGAATTGACGTTGACGACCAGATTGTGGACGTTCATATCTAAACATTGGACCCTTGTACCAAACTTTGTAAGGCTTGATATGTTCTGGTCCATATAGCTTGTTTTCAACATAAGCACGAACAACGCCAGCTGTTCCCTCAGGTCTTAGGGCAATGTGTCTGTCACCCTTATCTTTGAAATCATACATTTCCTTTGAAACGATATCAGATGTATCACCTGATGAACGTTCAAAAACTTCATATGATTCAAAGATTGGTGTTCTGATTTCAGAAAAACGGTACTTATTAAAAGTATCTTGAGCAATGGATTCTACATATTGCCATTTTTCTGATTCTCCAGGCAAAATGTCCATTGTCCCTTTTGGTTTTTGATAACGCATATAATCCTCCTTAATAAAAAAACACCCCTGTCCAATTCAGACAAGGGTGCTCTTTTGCACGGTACCACCTAGTATTTTTGCTGCAGTTAACGCCTGCCAAACGAATAAAACGTCACGCAATCAATTACTATCTGTTCTCAGCGGCCAGATTCTCTGTAAAGCAATTATCTGATTTCGAATATATTTATAAACTATCCGAAATAACCTTTAAAGTCAAGGCAGATTCGGAATTTATCCAGATTATGTGAAACTTTTTTCTCTAATCTACGAAGTTTTTCCAAAAAATTCACATTGTCACTTTTAAGTTAGCGCTTTTTTCAGTAATATATACGTATAGTAGTATCGGTGAATAGACCGCAAAGGACTCAGTTAAATGAAAAAAATAATTAAATTCTTCATTAAAAACCGGATTCTTGTTGCTATTTTGTTATTACTTGCCTTATCGAGTTGGTCAACGGTTGCTTTAGCTAGTGCCAACGCGGTCGTAGTTCAGTCGGACTCAGTCAATGTTCGTGTTGGACCTGGACTTGCCTATGCAAATATGGGTCAAGTTAAAAAAGGTGATAAACTAGCTATCCTAGCTGAAAAAAACAAATGGTATCAAGTAAGATTATCCGGAGATAAAATTGGTTGGATTGCCAGCTGGTTGATTGATAATACCGAAGTCAGTTCGGCCACTAACAAAGTGGGTATCGTCAAAGTACCGAATACAACTGTTTTCAAGAGTGCTGATGCTAGTAGTAATGTTTTAGGAACGATCGAACAATCCCAAAAAGTTACTATTATGTATCAAGAGCAAGACTGGACACAGATTTTGTACAACGGTACTGCTGGCTGGGTCAAATCAAACTTCATTCAAGGAACTCAGAAAACTTCTGGTTCATCTAATACTTCCGATGATGATATTAAGACAGTAACTGTCACACAACCAAATACTAAAGTTAGAATCGAACCTAACCAAAATGGACGTGTCGTTAAGTCTGTTAAAGTTGGCAAAAAATTTGATTACTTAAGTAAAGATGGTAAATGGTATAAGATACGTGATTCTGATGGTACCGTTGGTTATGTTGCTAGTTGGGTCGTTACTATCTCAGGGACTAAGAGTGCTGTTAAATCAGCCGCCACTAATATTTCTGAAGCCACGATCGTCTTAGATCCTGGTCACGGTGGCGATGACTCCGGTGCTGAATCTAAGAAGAGCACATTTGAAAAGAACTTTACTCTCAAATACGCTAAAGCTATCAAGCAACAGCTTGAAAAAACTGGTGCCCGTGTTGTCATGACTCGTTCTGGCGATAACAGTAAATCACTTGGCGAACGTGCTCGCCTTTCAAGTAAAATTCAGGCCGATGCCTTCATCAGTTTGCACTTTGATTCCAGTGCCCAAGCTAATTCTGGCTCCGGTGTCACAACCTATTACTACAATCGTAATAAGGATGGCAAATTAGCTGATGATATCAATAGTCAATTGAAGGGGCTATCCATTGGCAGTCGTGGTACTGCCCAAAAAGACTTATATGTCTTGCATTACAATAGTCAACCTTCGATCTTAATTGAATTAGGTTATATCAATTCATCCAGTGACTACAAGTACATCAATTCCGCTAAGTATCGTGAGGAAGTGGCTCAAGATGTCACAAATGGTTTAAAAGAATATTTCAAATAGGTTAAAAAAGAAAGCTCTTTCAATCTGATTAATGATTGAAGGAGTTTTTTTGGTATAGTAGAAGAAAACACTAAAGAAGATATCACAATGAAAATATATTTAATTCGTCATTCAGAACCTGACTTCTCCCAAGTAGACGCTGCTGGGTATACCGGACTAGCACGCGATCTTACTAGGTTGACACCAAAAGGCATTGAAATCGCTGACAAAACTGCCCAAAGTCCAATTTTTAATGAGGTTCAGATGCTTTTAGTCTCCCCTTACACGCGCACTATGCAGACTGCTCAAGAAATTCTAAAGTACCATCAAATTCCTACTCAAGTTGAACTATTACTTCATGAATGGCGTCCTGATAAATCAGGAAAAATGGATGTCACTGAAGAACAGTTGGCGTTAGCCTATAAAGACTACCTAAATGGTACTCATAAGTCAGATTTGGATTTTGAAACCCGTGAAGAAGTCATTGGACGTGTCAATTCCGTTTTCGACCGCTACAAAGACAAGTATTCTTGCATCGGTTGTGTTACTCATGGTGGCGTGATGACCCAATACACAGGTGACCGAATGACTCCTTTTTGCGGAATTTACGAGATTAATTATAAATAATTGATTTAATACAATTCTAATTTTGTTATAATACCTTTAATGAATTACTGAGGGGATCTTTTATATGCGTAATTTTAAAAATCTATTAACTAAAAAAAGTACAGCTGAATTATACGATCAAGATGGTAAATTGCCAAAATTATTTCGAACTTATAACAAACGTCAATATTTTGAATTGTTTATTGGCCTGGCCACATTAATGATTCGCGGCATCGGGGTCTTATTCTTAATTGCTTCACTTTTAGATCTGTATGTTTTTTCTTATGTATTAAATGTTCGCAATTTGGAAACTGGTAGAACTTTCTTGATGGATAAACCTGAATGGAAAAAATATCGTCAACAATATAAAAAATTATCTGAGGAATAAGGAAGCTGAATATAAAAGTCTATTTGATTCGTCATTCAGAAACAAACTTGACTTCCAATATGCCCTATTGTGGTATTTATCAATTAGATTACAAATAAAAGCCCGTAGATTAAACTCTACAGGCTTTTTTAATTGGCGTGAATGCAACTGCTCAAGACTAATCTAATTTCGTCGAGATCGTCTTTCTTTAATTGGTCAGCTTCTTTAATCTTTTTCATTAACTCTGACAATTGATTTCTTTCAGATTCATTGTCTAAATCTAATTCGTGGCCGTTTTGACGTAAGAAGAAATCCAAAGCCACTAAGGCTGTTTGCTGATTATACTTCTCAAAAATATCATCACAGATCATTGTACAAATCAAATGTGTTGCATAGAGTTCCAAATCGTTAAATTGATTCAAGAATTCAAGATTACTTTTTAATCTTTTTTCACTAAAAACGATCTCATCGCCAGATTCAATTTGTAAATGTAATGCCACAATTTGATCGTATGTTAGTTTTACTAATTCAGTATCCAAAGATATATCCTCATTATCTATATTTTTTATTAGAATAACACATTCTCTAAGCGTGCGATAGCAATGGAAACATCAGTTTTTCATCAGAAAACAAATTTTCACCTGCGCGATAAACAAATAAAGTCTCATCATTTTCCTTATGTACATGAAACTGCAGATCATTGATTACTGGTGTAAAGCCTAATTGAATGGTCATTTTTTTATCCACTAATTGATTCAAAATGGTCTGTAATGACTGTTGTGGTGAACCAAAGATATCCCAACAAGTGAAAGTTGTTCCATCATTTTCTGCTACCACCACAACTTGATTTTGTTCAGAATAATACAGATTATTCCTTAGAAATTCATCACAATAAAACATCAAGAGACCGTAATTATCTTCCATAGAAAACGCCGAATATGGATTCGAATGTTGATAAAAGTGTCGTAGCAATTCCTTGTCAGCTTCTTTTTTCATGTCTAAGCGGCGAAAATCCCCAGTAATTGGCCGAGCAATTATTTGTTGCTGATACTCTTTAGCCTCAACAAAGACAAATTTAGGATAAAAATTTAATACCGAATCATTAGCAAAAAGATAAATTGCATCAATTTTAGTTTGCCAATCACTCAATACAGTTTCCATTAGTTTCCTAGCTAATCCCTGATGATGGTATTTCTCATTAGTCATGACTGTTCCAATTTGAAGATAACGTCTTCTCTGCCCTCGCCAAGAAAAGTCCATTAAGTTTGCCGAAACATTTGCCACTACCTGATTATGATCAATTAAGCAGTAAGGAATATAGTTATCTGACCAATAACCCTTTTGATACCAATCTTGAAAGGATAAATCAAAAGTTGACTTGGCCAAATCAATAAAACTATTTCTTAATTGTAAATCATCCTTTACCTGCTTAACCAACTGATAGGTCATTTTAATCCTCCAAAATAAAAATCTCGACGAATTAAAAATCAGTCGAGATCTTATTAACTAAATAATTTTTTCAATTTCCAATAAATCACTAACTCGATATTCGTAATCAAAGTCAACTTCTTGATCATTCAGTAAAATTGTATGAGCACCAACACTCTTACCAAATTTAACATCAATTTCTCGATCGCCGACCACCCATAAATCATCTGTAGCTAGATCATATTTTTCTATTAAATACTTTAGCATTTCTGGATTGGGTTTACGTTTATAACCATCCTCAACACTAATGATTTCCTTGAAATAGTGTTCGATACCTAGTGACTTAGCCAAATCATAAATAGACTGATCACGATGTGTCACAACAAATTGCATGTACCGTTTTTTGTCGCAATATTCTAATACATTTTTGATGTGTGGAATCAAAGTAATTTTATCATGATATTCTTTTTCGTATCGATGATAAACATTATAGAACAAGTCCAGAGCTTGTTTTGGATCATCTTGATCCTTCAATAATTCAGCAGCAAACTTACGAACAGAAGTCTTTTTTGATTCTTTGAAAATAGTATCTTTTGATAAACTAATATCGAAATTTTCTCGTAGTGATCTCTGTGTAGCCGACACGATTCCTGGATAGCTATTAGCAATAGTGTCATCAAAATCCCAAACAATACTTTTCATTTTTATCGCTCCATTAAAATAGTTACTGGTCCATCATTTGTGAGTGATACTTGCATATCAGCTCCAAATTCACCAGTTTCAACTTTTAGATCATAATCCCTTAACACCTGATTAAATTGATCATATTTCTTGCTAGAAGTTTCAAAATTACCTGCTCCTGTAAAACTTGGTCGATTACCATGTTTGGTATCGGCATACAAAGTAAACTGTGAGATTGATAAAATTGAACCTTTAACATCTTTTATCGACAAATTCATTTTATCATCTGCGTCAGAAAAAATCCTCATATTGGCGATCTTGCGTGCCATATAATCAATTGTTTCATCGTTATCTTCATCCGCAAAAGCTACTAACAAACAAAATCCCTGATCAATTTGACCAAGGATTTTTTGATCTACAGTAACTTTAGCTTCAGAAACTCGTTGTATTACAACTTTCATCTAAGCTACCGTCCTCTTTATCTCATAAACATTTGGAATGTTCTTTAATTTAGAAATGATACTATCCAAGTGCTCTTTATTGTTAACTCCAATACTTACGTGAACAATCGCCATCTTCTCTTTATCTAGACGGCCAATAACATTATTCAATGTATTCGTATTTGAATTGATTACTTGCAAAACTTCATTGATCAAACCATTGCGGTTGAAAGCATAAATATCCAATTCTGCTGTATAACGTTTTTCTTTTGTGACATTATCCCAACTGACATCAATAAAACGACTCTTAGCTTCATCACTCTGAACATTTGGACAATCAGCTCGATGAATCGTCAATCCACGTCCCTTCGTAATGTAACCAACAATGTCATCCCCAGGGATTGGGCTACAGCACTTAGCCAAGCGGATCAAAAGATTATCGATTCCTTGAACCGAAATACTGTTATTAGCATTATTACGTTCTTTTTGAAGTTTAGGACTATCAGCTTGTGGCTGCTTAGGCTTGTCATCAGTTTCAGTGATAACCTGATCCTCAAGCTCCTTCTTCTCGGCTTTTAATTTATTCTCCGGATCTTCGCTCAATAACTTATGGACCACGTTAATTGGTGAAAGCTCACCATAACCGACGGCATTGAACAATTCATCGGGATCAGTATAGTTAAAAATCTTCATGGCAATTTCAAGATGTTTCTTATCTAGATATTTCTTGCTAGATAAGGAACGATTCTTGAGTTCTTCTTCAATCTGTTCGCGACCTAGGACAATATTTTCTTCACGATCTTTGGTTCTGAAATAACGTTTGATCTTATTTCTAGCACGAGATGTGAAAACAACATTAACCCAGTCACGACTTGGTGAAGAACTAGAATTAGTCAACATTTCAACTATGTCGCCATTCTTCAACTGATAATTCAAAGGCACCATTCTGCCATTGATCTTAGCACCAATTGAATGATTACCGACCTCAGTATGAACTTGATAGGCAAAATCCAAGGTAACCGCACCCTTTGGTAATTCAATAACTTCACCTTCCGGTGTGAACACATAGACGCGATCATTGAAAATTTCACCCTTAACTGACTTCATAAAATCAGAGGCATTATCAGAATTTTCCTGCAATTCGAGGATTTCACGAAAAACATCGATCTTTTGTTCGTCGTCATCCAGGTGAACTCCTTCAAAGTTACCTTCCTTATAAGCCCAGTGAGCAGCAACACCATATTCAGCTACTTGGTGCATTGAGAAAGTTCTGATCTGAACTTCCAGTGGTTGGCCACCGGGTCCAATAATAGTGGTATGCAATGATTGATAGCCGTTAGCCTTTGGTACGGCAATATAATCCTTGAAACGACCAGGAATTGGTTTCCACTTTGAGTGAATAGAACCTAAAACTGCATAACAATCCTTAACGGATTCAACGACAATTCTAATAGCCAACAAATCGTACAATTCAGAGAATTGCTTGTGTTTATCGCGCATCTTCTTATAAATAGAATAAATATGCTTGGGACGACCATAAATATCATATTTAATATGCAAAGCATCAACATTTTTCTTGATATAGTCGATAGCTTCCGCGATATAAGCCTCACGTTGATCACGTTTACTATTCATTAAATGAACAATTCGGTAATATTGTTGCGGATTGATGTAATGAAGTGAGAGATCCTCTAATTCCCATTTAATCTTACTGATACCTAAACGATCAGCTAATGGAGCATAAATTTCCAAAGTTTCATTAGCAATGCGTCTTTGTTTATCGGGACGCAAAGCTTTGAGAGTTCTCATATTGTGAAGTCGATCAGCCAATTTGACCATAATGACACGTAAATCTTTGGCCGTTGCCAACAACATTTTACGGTGATTCTCAGCTAAAAGTTCCTGATGTGAATGGTACTTGTATTTACTAATTTTTGTCACGCCATCAACGATGGTAGCTACTTGGTCACCAAATAATTCACGGACGTCTCCTAGAGTAATATTTGTGTCCTCGACGACATCATGCAAATATCCAGCAGCGACGGTGTAAGGGTCCATTTTTAAAGAAGCTAAAATTTGGGCGACTTGTGTTGGGTGAATAATATATGGCTCACCAGTGGCACGTTTTTGTTCCTTGTGAACGTAGGCCGCAAAATTATAAGCTTTGTTAACAAACTCAACGTGATCATCATTCATATAACCACGACAAATATCTAGAACCTCTTCTGGCGTATAATCCTTATTTTTTTTCATTAAGTTCACCCCGCTACAATTACAATAAAAAGCACTCGATGAGTGCTTTTTTAATTTAACTATTATTATGAGTATTTTATCGTTAGATTACAAATTGTTTTGTTAAAATATTCAAAATCACTATAACCACATTATATAACAATAGTCCACAATCATAAATCATATGACTGTGGACTATTGTTATTTCTATTCTTTTGGTTCATTTTCAAATAAATAATAAATCAGAATACTTAATACCAAATATATTCCAGCTAGGAAATAACCGTATCTTCCATACTTAACGAAAACACTGATAACAAATATTACCGGGAAGATGACTAGATTATAGAAAGATAAACCATACTTTCTTGAGAACCAACCAATAAATCCTGAGAATAAAATATTAATAATAAAGAATAGCCAAATAATGCGATCTGTTCTACCTAAATGAAACATCTTGAACAAAATTGGCATAATAAAAACTAAAACAATAGAGATTAAAGTGATATAAGTCGTCTTCGACTTTTCAACTGTTTTCCAAATATTTTTCACGTTGTATTTCCTCATTTTACTGTTAGTTCGTACTTATATGATAGCACTGATAAAAAGTACATGGGTGCTGTTTCCGCCCGCATAATTCTTGGTCCTAATCCTACTGATAAGAATCCTTGTTGATTCAAAAAGTCGACTTCATCAGGAGCAAATCCACCTTCAGGACCAAAAGTACACATAACTGACTTAGGTTCCTTTTGAAGTGTCTGAGCTAGGAGACTGATTTCGCCTTGTTTAGCTGACTCTTCATAAGCAATTAGATTAGTTTCTTCTCTTATATCAACCAATTTAGACAATTTGTCTAAGTATATTACTTCTGGAATAATTCTTCGCTTCGATTGTTGTGCTGCATTCTTGGCAATTTCTTGTAGACGAATCAGCTTCTTTTCAACAACATTATTCTTCCAATGCATAATTGAATATTTTGAATTAAAGAAAATAATCTTTTTGGCGCCTAATTCGGTTGCTTTTTGAGTGATCCATTCAACCTTATCTTTTTTGGACAATGAACAGGCAATCGTTACTCCAATTGGCAACTCAGTTGTAGAACGACTATCTTTTTCTACTGCGACTGTCAAATTAGAATTGTCATTATCAATAGCAGTAATGGTAGCTTTAAATAGACTCTCAGTACTATCTACTAGATAGATGACATCGCCAACCTTATGACGTAAAACTTTTACGATATGTTTATAACTTTCTAAATCATCAATAACAAATTTGTCTTGTTCAATTGTTTCTTTAACGAAGTATTGCTCCATCTTCTGCCTCGAATTCTTCTTTTCTTCTACAAATTAGAGTTGACCAGCCTTTAAGATGAAAGACTTCTAAAACGCTAAATCCACGTTCTTCCATCTTTTGTGTAATTAATGCTTCTTTCTCATTAATAATACCAGATAAGACTACAAAGCCGTTAGGATTTAAGTGTCCGTCAATTTGAGGAATGAACTGCAAAATAACGTCAGCTAACATATTAGCCACGATCACATCAACTTTCCCATTCACACCATCTAACAAGGAATTTTCAAAAACTTCAATATCCTCACAACCAGGATTCAATTGAATATTCTCTTTAGCAGCCTTAACCGCAACCGGATCGAGGTCAAAAGCTTGGATATCCTTAACTCCCAATTGTCGAGCTTGAATCGACAAAATACCTGAACCCGTTCCGACATCATAAAGTGACTTGGCATCGCCTAAAATCAACTCTAGAGCTTGCATACATGAATATGTAGTAGGATGAGTCCCAGTCCCAAAAGATTTTCCTGGGTCCATAACAATAGTATGTTCATCTGGATATTTAGGTTGGTAGTCCACCCAATTAGGTACAACCGTCAAATAACGACTGATCTTTACTGGATGGTAATACTTTTCCCATTCATTCTGCCAGCTACTATCGTCAAGTTCACTGACTGAAACTTCTACACCATTAATGTCAAAACCAAATTGCGTTAATTTGTTAATTTCTTGTTGTAGCTCACTAACAATTTTTTCATCGTAAGTATCTTCATCAAAATAAGAATTAATTTTAGTTTTCACATCTTTATTTTCATCGTCAACCATTTCTGTTCCATTTGCACCAACGCGCATGAAAATTTCAGAAATAATTTCAGGATCGAAATCATTTGGTATTGCAACTGTTACTTTTTTCCAAATCATAGTGTTCCTCCATTAATAATAAGATTACTAAAATTTGGACATAAAAAAAAGACGTTTAGCATCTTAATTTGCTAAAAGTCCAATTGCATTCATAAATTCTAATTCTTTTTGATGAATCTTCTGTTTAGATTTTTCCAATTTACTGTGATCAATGACATTATGATCTGTGTCTAAGCAACTAATAGCATCGATCACTTCCATCAAGTAATCATTAAGTTTATCAGTTAACTGACTATTTTCTAAGTGATATTTTTCGATATAGTCCTCACACAACTTAATAAAGCGATGCACGTTTGAAATGTAATTATCGGCTAAGCGAGAATAAGTTTCGTAACGCAAAGCTTCCCCTCTTTCAATTACTTTCATTGTCTTGAAATGTTCTGAAAAGACCTCTCGATATGTTAGAAAACGGTCTAACAAGACATTTGTTTCTAATAAACGATATTTATTATTGATTGCTCCCATGATTACACCTCATTTCGTTTTCATTATAATATCATATGTTATTAGTTATTAAAAGTATTAGTTTTAATTAATAACATAATTAATAAAAAATAATAATAACTATTTTGGGGATTATCATTGTGTGATTATACTTGGATTCCCGTCCTCCGCAACAAGAAAATTTGGCTGGAACGCCATGGGCCGACTGGAAGCTAATAAATTTGCACTCTGTGCAAATTCATGGATCTTCAAGCTCGGCCTTTACCTAAGCGATAAATCGCTAAGATAAATCT
>DXCM01000006.1 GCA_019116025.1 Candidatus Companilactobacillus pullicola
ATAACGTAAAATTGGTGTATTCGTAAAAGCATCAAAGTAGTTAGTAAGTGAAATATTAGTACTGAAATAATTACCTTTTAAAATATCAGCTGTTGGTAAGAAACTTGTCCAAATACCAATAAAGAATGGTATCAAGATAACTACGGCCAATAGAATTAAAAGAAAATAACTAAAAATATTTTTTAAAACAGCGCGTTCATCAATATTAGCCATTAGTAATTTACCTTCTTTTCTAAGAATTTGAATTGCAAGTAAGTAAAGAAGGCAATAATAATAGTTAAAATGATTGCTTCTGCACTTGATTTAGCATAGTTACCACCAAAGAAAGCATCGTTATAAATACGGTAAACTAGCATGTTAGTGGCATTAGTTGGACCACCTTTAGTAATTAGATCAATCAATCCAAAACTCTTAAATGAACCAATAATTGTGATTGTTGAAATAAAGAATAGTGTTGGAGAAATCATTGGTAAAGTAATGTGGAAAAATTGATAGTGCTTAGAAACACCCTCAACATCGGCTGCCTCATAAAGTGTTGTTGGAACTGATTCAATAGCACCAAGGAAAACTAAGAAAACAAATCCTAAATGCATCCAAACCGTTGTAATGATAATTGCCCACATCGCATTAGTGGGATTAGCCAACCAATTGATTGTTGGTAGATGCAATAACTTAGTTAGTAATGTGAAAAATCCTGCGGAAGGATTGAAAATGAATAGCCAGAAAATAGCGGCAACAGAAACAGAGACACCCATGGTTACTGAGTAAAGTGTTCTAAAAATCGCAATACCAGGTAATTTTTGACTGGCTAAATTGGCCAGCAACAATCCCATAGCAATCGTGAAGAATGTTACTCCGACCACGTAGACTAATGTTACCCACATACTTGAAACAAAATCAGGTGAAGAGATTAATTTTACATAGTTTTCTAACCCAACAAATAAAGTTGTGTTACCAAAAGTATTGGTTAGAAACAAACTGATATAGAGGGTTCTAAACATTGGATAAAATACAAAGAGACCTAAAAGAAATAGTGATGGGCCAGCGAAAATTGAAGCATAGTATTTATCATTGGCAGTTAATCTAAACTTGCTCTTTGGTTTTGCTTCAACTTTCTTTTCTGGCATGACATCAGTCACTGAAGTTTTAAGCATTGACCAATTCCTCCCCACTAACAGTTACATTGATTCCATCCTGATTGAATAACAAAACATTGTTAGTTGAAGTGATCTTAACATTTTCAAACATATCAAAATGAGCATCACTAGGAACAATTGCTGCTACTTCACTACCATTGCTGAAAGTTGCGTAAACAATCTTTTCATCCCCTAAGAATTCAATGTTCTTCACTGTCGCATTGGCAGACAATTCATCAGCCTTTTCAACAATTAATTCATTTGGTCTAATACCGACTTTTAGTTCTTTTTCAGTAACTGTTTGGCCAAGGTTCACTTGGAAGTCATCATTGACACGAATAGCTTTGTCAGAAATCTTTGTTGCATAAAGAATATTGATTGGTGGAACTCCGAAG
The DNA here is from genome assembly GCA_019116025.1 of Candidatus Companilactobacillus pullicola. Taxonomy (GTDB): domain Bacteria; phylum Bacillota; class Bacilli; order Lactobacillales; family Lactobacillaceae; genus Companilactobacillus; species Companilactobacillus pullicola. The sequence goes on from DXCM01000006.1 coordinate 1,532, forward strand.
AAACTTGCAACAAATTCATTAGCTGGTGTCTTATAGATTTCAGCCGGCGTACCAATTTGTTGAATCTTTGAATCATGTAAAACCATAATGTGATCAGCCATAGTCATAGCTTCAACTTGATCATGAGTTACATAAATCAAAGTAATTCCTAATTTTCTTTGTAGAGCATAAATCTCTTGGCGCATCTTAATCCTCAATTGAGCATCCAAGTTTGATAATGGTTCATCCATCAAACAGATTTTTGCATCGCTAGCTACGGCACGAGCTAAAGCCACACGTTGTCTTTGACCACCAGATAGTTCACGTGGCTTTCTGTCTTTTAAGTCTTCTAGATTAACCATCTTCAATGCATTGTTAACACGTTCTTCAACCTCAGCTTGGTCACGCTTCTTAGCCTTCAGACCGAAAGCAACGTTATCCCAAACACTTAAAAATGGGAACAAAGCGTAACTTTGGAAAACCATTGTTAAGTTACGGTCCTTAGGTGGCAAGTTATTAACTACTTGACCATCAATACTGATTTCACCATCGCTAATTTCAGTTAGACCAGCAATCATGCGTAGTAATGTACTTTTACCACAACCAGATGGTCCAACAATAACAAAGAATTCGCCTGTTTCAATTTCAGCAGTAACATTCTTTAAAACTGTCTTCCCCTGATCGTATTGCTTACAAACATTTGTTAATAATGTAGACATATTTAACCCTCCATATAGTCAATAGATACAGTATGTTGGATTTATGTATATATATAATCTATTTAATGTAAATTATGTGTAAAAAAAGAGGACTGTTTTCAGCCCTCTTTTCAACCAATTATTTTACAATTTGTCATATTCTTCATCAGTAACCTTTTCAAGCCATTCTGAAGTTCCTTTAGTAATAGCAACATGACTGAACCAACTATCCTTAGTTGCTCCATGCCAGTGTTTGACGCCTTCTTTAATAACAACGACGTCACCTTGTTTTAACAATTGAGCAGGTTTGCCCCATTCTTGGTACCAGCCTTCGCCACCGGTAACAAGTAAGATTTGGAAACCATCATGATGAATGTGCCAATCATTTCGACAACCTGGTTCAAACGTTACATTACCAACGCCAAAATCAATATTGTCTTCTGGTTTTACCAAGCCATTTAAATAACTTTGTCCGATAAAGTATTTAGCATATGCGTCATTCTTATCCCCAACAGGGAAGACGCCATTTGTCTTTAACTCTTCATTTTTTGCCATAATTAATCTTCCTTCCAAATTTCTTTAGCACGGTTGAAAGCACTCCAAGCCTTTGGCCAACCAGCATAAAATGCTAAATGAGTAATTTCTGCGACGATTTCATCTTTTGTAATGCCATTTTTCTTACCGATTTTTAAATGTGCGTCTAATTGTTCAATATTTCCAGCTGAAATAATACTTGCGATAGTAATTAATGAACGATCATGAGCAGAAAGTTCATTCTCTTTACTCCAAACTTCTCCAAACAATACATCGTCATTCAATGCTGCAAATTGTGGAGCAAAATCTCCCAACATGTCACGTCCAGCAGTTTGTTTCTTTGCCATAATCAATTCCTCCTCATATCAAGTTGATAATTACATTAAACAACTTGAAGTTAACTTTAAGTCAAGGAAAAACCCAAAATTAATTAAATTTTCTATCTTCCATTGTTTATCTCTTTTAACTTCGAAATTAAAAATAGCATCTATTCAGAATTTCCATATCCCCCTAAAAACGGAAGATACCGATGTTCTTGAATAGATGCTATATTTTTAAAAAGTTATTTAAACTACCTAGTTCCAACCAACTAATAGAAATACTATTCAGTCTGGAGCAAGAATTGGGAATGCGTTCAGCCGTGAAGTCATTGTTAATGGCTTTGCCATTTACAATGAGACCGACTTTGAAGATCCATTATTTTGCACGGAGTGTAAAATAATTAGCTCCAAATCGCGTCCACAGCGTTCCAATGCATTCCCAATTCTTGTGGAAGACGGCTCTTAACCACTATCTATCTTCTAAATAACCATGATTCAAATTTTTCAAATACTCAGAAAAGCTTTCACTATCTTCAATGTGTCCGCCTTCCTTACCTTTGTACCAATCCAACTTGTCATTGAGGATTGTCCAACCATCTTGTAATCTTTGATACTCAACCTCAAAATTACGACGGACTTCCTCCAATAACTCAATACGTTGATTGATGGTTGAGTCACCTTGGGCACGTAATCTAACGTAACGTTTCAATTGTTCAATCGACATCCCAGTACTCTTGAGATGTAACAAAAAATTGACCCAACGAATATCCTGATCAGTATAGTAACGAATACCACTATCGGTTCGATGAGGATTGATCAGTCCCTCTTTTTCATAATAGCGCAAAGTGGGACTGTTTAAGCCCACCATCTCGGCGAAGTCGCTAATCCGATACTTTTTGCTTTCCTCTACTTCATTTACTGGCATTATTTCACCTTCTACTTAAAGTTGACTTCAAGCATAACATCTTCTATAAGTCAACTCCACCGTCGACTCTTAAAATTTGCCCCGTGATAAAATCATTTTCCATCAAATAAATATAGGCGGAAGCTACTTCCTCAACTGTGGCAACTCTTCTCAAAGGAACAGTTTCCACAAAATTGTGTTTTTGCTTAGACAATTGTTTTGAACTCAAATCACGCCATAGTCCAGTTGGAGTCCAAGTTGGTGAAACAGCATTAACTCGATAATCAGGTGCCATTTCTACAGCTAGACCATCAACCATTGTGTTAATAGCTTGATTTCCAATGATGGCTCCTGAAGCATCGTATGGATGACCGCCAGAACCTGAAGTTAAAATAATTGAGCCGTTTTTATTTAAATGTTTGCTAGCAATCTGAGCCAGTTGCAAATTGGCGAAAAATTTATCATCGATTGCTTTTTTTATTGTGGCAACGGAACTATCTAGAAATCCGCCACTCATAGCCCCTCCAAGCATTGAAACTACATGGTCGAAGGAACCATATTTATCGAAGAAACGTTTCATTTGTCTTTCATCTTGAGCATCTAATGAACTACCTTGAATGTTTTCTTCATAACGTAATTGATTTACACGCTCCTGATCACGGCCGATAACATATACGTCAGCATCCCTATGTTGAGCCATGATGGCTACTTCTTTACCAAAACCTGAAGTTCCCCCAATAATCAGAACTTTATCATTTTCTAAAGACATAAATTTACCTTCAATCATTCATTAGATTTTAATGCACCAATCATATCGATGTGTTTTAACTTTCGATGTGTAACTAGCATAACAATTGCTGTAAAAATTATCATCAATAATGTGGCAACAACGTAACCGAACCAATGGATCGTTAATGGGAAGATAACCTGCTCCGTTGCAGCCTGGTTCAAGATGTAAGCCGTTAACAAGTTTCCCACACCATATCCAATAATAATACCTAATATTGTTAAAATTATATTCTCTCGAACTACGTACATCGTCACTTCGTTATTGTAAAATCCTAAGACTTTAATGGTCGATAACTCCCTAATTCGTTCTGACACATTAATATTGGTCAAATTATAGAGTACGACAAATGACAATATTCCTGATAACAGAATCAAGATCAAAATGATGGGACGCAACAGACTCGACATTTTCGAAACAGTGTCAAAGACATCATATGTATAACTAGTTCCCATAACTTCTTTAGAATCTAGTAATTGGTTGGCTAATGCCTTTCTTTGAGCACTAGTCTGTTTCTTCAATCCCAACAACAAAGTATTAGGTTTCAAAGTACCAACCTTGTCTCGGTATGTTTCTGGACTTAAATACAAGAAGTGTCCCACATAATTTTCTGTAATAGCGCCAACTTTAAGACTCAACTTCTTACCATTAGTCATTGTCACATTAACGTTATCACCCTTTTGTACATCAAGAAGCTTAGCTGTCTTTTGAGTCAAAACAACCTTGTCTTTACTTAAATTAGCAGTTAAATGGACATACTTCTTAAAATCCTTAACCGATTGGGGCGTATAAACATTAACGTCATTAACTTGTTTCTTACCCACTTTCAACTTAGCGGTTGTTGAATTTATTCTCGTATCATTCTGGTAAGTTTTATCTTTGTTTAAAATCCTATCAACTTTAGAATAGTCAGCATTGTTATTCATCTTGACGACTGCTTGATAACTAAAAATATTTTGATACTGTAGGTTACCGCTCGCTGTAATGGAATTCTGAATTCCAAAGCCGGTCAAAATTAAAGCTGTCCCACCAGCAATACCAATGATTGTCATAAACATTCTTGATTTGAAACGGAATAGATTTCGATAACTAACTTTGCTATTAAAACTCAAATGATTCCAAATTGGTTTGATTCTTTCCAACAAAATCTTTTTAGCCGACTTAGGTGATTTAGGCAACATCAACGATGCCGGACCTTCGTCTAATTCTTTTCTGACAACAATCACAGCTGCACCAACTGTTGCCAATAACGAGAAGATCAAAGCAATGAGAATTGTCTGCCAAGTTGAACCTATGACCCAATCTAAGGCAATGTACTGTTTATACATCGACAGAACAATTCGAGGCAAGGTCTCCGTTCCAATCACGGCTCCTAAAATTGCACCAATCAGACCAGCTGATAAAGCATAGTAAATATAGTTTCTGGCGATATCCCACTTGCTATATCCTAAAGCTTTGAAAGTCCCAATTTCTCCACGTGCTTCTTCGACCATTCTTGTAATAGTTGTAAAAGTGATTAAAGCGGCAATCAAAAAGAAGAAAACTGGGAAAACATTAGCAATGGCAGCGATTCGATCTGAACTTTCACCATAAGCTGAAAAGCCAGTTAAATCTTGTCTAGTTTTCCACGTATAAGTTGTCTTGGACTGTTTCATAATTTTGTCTTTAGCCGCATCCAATTTTGCTTGTTGTGGAGCAGCTGCTGTTGGATTAACAGCCTTCAATTGATCAAGTGCGGTCTGTTGTTGCTGCAAGTCACTTAAATAACTACCAGCAACTTCTTGAGTCCGCTGTTTAGGACGTGATTTAAATTCACTCTTTAACAATTTAACTTTCTTATTCACTGCATCTTTATAACTGCTACTGAACGTATTTCTATTTTTTAAAGAATTGAAATGAATATCTAATAAGGTTGCTGTAGAAAGATTCATCTGATTTTTAGGAATATACGCGAACAAGCCAACTTGTCCATCCGCAATATTAGTAACACCACGAGATTGATTATCAATGTATTGTGGCGAATCAGCGAACCCAACTATTTTGTAGGAACGACGTTTTAAATCTGCACTCTTAGAAAATTTAAACGTATCGCCAATTTTATAATCATATTTATTACGAGCATTCTTATCCAGAACGATTTCTCGATCATTTTTAGGCAAACGGCCGTTACGAATAATCAGTTGGTTCTGCTTAGCATTCTTATCGTAACCATACAAGGCAATCGCAACTTTAGATTTGCCACCCATGACATATTTAAATTTCGTCGTTTCAGCCTTAGCTCCCGCCACTTTTTCAGCCAGCTGGATATCCTTTTTTCCAAAGCCTGTGGTCGATAGAACTTGTACATCAGACAAATTCTTATCAGCAATCGTCTTATTCAAGGAATTATTCAAACTAGGTCCTGTTGCTTTGACACCGACAAAGATCAGCACTCCTAGCATGATAATCAAAATAATCGCAATAAAACGCCCTTTAGCCTTGTTGATACTGCGCATCATATTTTTCGTTAAAGGTTTCATGATCTACCACTCAATATCTTTCACGGGAGTCGGTGTCTCATTATCCTCAATTGATTGAACTTTAGCATCATGAATCCGTATCACGCGGTCAGCCATCTTGGCTAATTCTGAATTGTGGGTAATGACTATCACTGTTTTATTGTTCTTGTGACTAGCATCTTGTAAAAGTGTCAAAACTTGCTTACCAGTCTCATAATCCAAAGCTCCAGTTGGTTCATCACATAAGAGTAACTTAGGATTTTTGGCTAAAGCACGAGCAATGGCAACACGTTGCTGTTCCCCACCTGACAATTGTGAAGGAAAGTTATCTATTCGGTTACCCAGACCAACAGCTTTCAAGATATCAGTCGCATCCAAGGCGTCTTTAACAATTGCTGAAGCTAATTCGACATTTTCTTTGGTCGTTAAATTAGGAATCAAATTGTAAAACTGAAAAATAAAACCAACGTCATTTCGACGATAAGTGGTTAACTGACGTTCAGAAAATTCAGCAATGTCAGTTCCATCGATAATAACTTGTCCATCGGTTGGTGTATCCATTCCACCCAAAATATTTAGCACGGTTGATTTGCCGGCACCACTAGGTCCCAGAATGACTGTCAATTTTCCTTTATCGACGTCAAACGATAATTTATCGTTAGCGACGATTGTTGTTTCTCCCATTTGGTACTTTTTCGATTCATTCCTCACTTCGATATATGCCATTACGCTCTCACCTTTCTTGATATATCTATTATAGTAGAAAGCGAATACATCTTTAAGGTAAAAAGCTACAAATTATTTCATAAAAAAAGATTAACCGTAATATGCCACCCTCCGCAACAAGTGGGAATGCTGTTGGAATACTATGGGCACGATTTGGTTCTTACTAAAACTTGGTTGTAGTGTTGATACTAACTGATGTAGTTGAAATATGCCGTCGTCCGCAAAAAATCTGTGGGCCACTGGAACGTGGTGGACACGGCTTGAAGCTAATAATTTTTCACTCTGTGAAAAATCATGGATCTCCAAGTCCGGTCTT
>DXCM01000007.1 GCA_019116025.1 Candidatus Companilactobacillus pullicola
AGTATTCTATACAAGCAGCGCATAACTTTAAAAATGCTGATTTTATAATATTAAAGGATGCTGGCCATGGTTTTTATGGCAAAGATTTGAAATTGGCACTAAAAGATCTTGATAAATTTGTAAGAAATCAAAATTTTTGAAGCTATTGAAGTATTTGCTCAAATGATTAATTAAAATATTCAAATTGTCATTTAATAATTTAAAAAGCTCACTATCGAGAAACTATCCCGAATATTCGGGGTAAATTCTGCATGATAGTGGGCTTTTTTTGAAGGAAAGGGTAATCCAATTAATTGATGTTTAAACATGATGATGATACTTTTTTGTTATAAAACTAGTTTGAAATGAAAGAAGGTATCAGTATGAAAGCTGCAGTTATTAATAGTAAAGGCATTGCCCCAGTCTATGATGATTTTGCAAATCCAGTTGCTGATGGAGATAATCTACTGTTGGCAGTTAATAGTGTTTCATTGACGATGATGACACGCCAACGTGCTTCAGGACAATTTATTCCTGGTCAAGTTTATCCATTTGTAGCTGGAATGGATGGAATCGGTACTAAGATTGATGGCGAAAGAGTTTATTTTGTCTCACCAACTTCACCGTTCGGTTCCTTAGCTGAAGAGACAATCGTTAATTATAAAAATATGACAATTGTTCCTGATGGAGTAAGTGACGAATTGGCCGCAACAATTGCTAATCCTGGGATGTCATCTTGGACTGCCTTGATGGATCGAGCACATTTTGTTCCCGGACAAACAGTTTTGATCAATGGAGCAACTAGTACTGCTGGAAGTTTGGCTGTGAAAGTTGCTCGATATTTGCGTGCCGGAAAAATCATAGCGACAGGTCGTAATTTGGAAAAATTAAGTAAAGTTGGCGCCGATGAAGTAATTGCCTTTGATATGACAGCTGATGATGGTATCGAGAAGTTTCAAGATGCTTTAAAAGATGATGTTGTCGATGGTATCGATGTAGTTTTGGATTACCTATGGGGTGACAGTGCCATTTCAATTATGAGTGCTGTGTCAAAATTCAACAGCTTTTATCCTGCCAAATTTGTTAACGTCGGTCTTGCTGGTGGTCAAATCGAATTGCCAATTCCAGCAACATTATTGCGTTTCACGTCTATGGAATTGTTAGGTAGTGGTGCTGGTAGCATTACTAATGAACAAACATTAAAGGCCGTGGATAACATTTTCAAAATTGCGCAAGAAGTGGATATGTCAATCCCAACTGTTACTTATGATCTATCAGATATTAAGGCAGCTTGGGCCGCACCTTCTACACCACGTGGAGTTATTAAAGTAACTCGTGAATCATAAAATTGCCGTCCTCCACAACAAGAAAGTTCGGTTTTATTCATTCAGATATGACATCCAAATTTGTTATCAAAAAAGGATGATATATGACTGAATGGAAAGATTTTAAAAAGAATGTTACAACTATTTCCAAAGATGAGTTAACGATAATTGATACTCTGAGTCATTTACAAGCTGAAAGAATCAATCAGGGACTAACTCAACGTGAATTGGCAGAAAAAATAGGTATGAAGCAGCCACAGTTGGCAAAAATTGAACGAATGGAGTCAACACCATCTTTAGCAACACTGAATCGTTACGCACATGGGTTGGGATTAGAAATTCATATGCAAATCGTTCCGAAAACCGACTTAACTAAACACTAATAAAAAGAAAAAACTCCTTCTAAATGTATTTTCATATTGATGAATATATGTTTGAGAGGAGTTTTTTTATATTAATTAAATGTCGTCTTTTGATAATTATCTGGCATTGTTTGATGTTCAGATGTCATGAATATCCCGTTATACTGTGTTCACAAGTTAAATAACAAATACGAAAACAATATCTTGGAGGATTTCATAATGACAAAAACAGCTTTGATTACAGGTGCTACTGGTGGTTTAGGAAATGAATTTGTAAAATTGTTTGCAGCTAAAAATAATAATTTGGTATTAGTGGGGCGTAACTCGGAAAAGCTTTTATCTTTAGAAATGGAGATAAAAAGTAAGTATTCCGTTGAAGTTGAAACAATTACAGCTGATTTTTCCGATTCAGAGGCGGCAGAAAAAATTTATGAACAAGTTAAAAAAATGAATATAGAGATTGATTATCTTATTAATAATGCTGGTTTAGGTGGTCAGGGCTCATTCATTGAGAGAACAATGACTCAAGATATTTCGATGATGAATGTTAATATGATGGTACCAACTAAGTTAATGAAACTCTTTATTCCAGAATTTGTTAGAAGGGGTTCAGGAAAAGTTCTGAACGTGTCATCGTCGGCAGCTTTAATTCCTGGCCCACTACAAGCCGAATACTATGCAACTAAGGCTTATGTAACTTCATTAAGCAACGCAATCGCCTACGAAGTTAAAGATACCGGTGTAACTGTAACTACATTAATGCCAGGAGCAATCGAAACTGGTTTTGCCAAGGCTGGTGGATTAACTCAAACTAAAATGTTTGCTCATGGGGCAAGTCCCGTTGATGTAGCAAAGAAAGCTCATAAAGGGATGATGGCTGGAAAATTGAATGTCTTCGCTGGTTTGTCACCGGTTCAACGTCCTTTTGTTGGGCTAATGCCAATGATGCCAAAGAAGGCTATTATGGGATTTGTAGCAAATCAACAATCAAATGCAAATTAAGGTGAATATTTATGAAACAATTTATTGTGGATGGTCAATATAATCAGCTTTTAAAGCAGAATGGTTTTAATATCGGAAAAGTGTTGAAAGCTGCCCGTTTACCAGAAAATCTTTTTACACGTGAACAAATAAAACTGACTGAATCTGAATACTACGCTTTAATGAATGCAATTGAGAGTCAGTCTCCGGACGAAAAAGTCTTATTCAATCTGGCAACATATGATGGTATAGAAAAATTTTCTGCGCCAATTTTGGCCGCATATTGTAGTGAGAATGGACTCAAATGTATCGAACGTCTATCTCAATATAAACAGTTGATCGGTCCAATTTTATATCGTATTTCTTCAATCAGTGACGAGGTAACCGTTGAATTGAAGTCACTTAATGATTTGGAAATTGAGTCGAAATTTTATGTTGAAGCAGAATTCATTTTTCTAATCAATTTGTTATCCAAGGCAACTGAACATAAGATTGTGCCTTTGAAGATTATTTCGACATTCTCTGAATTTGATAAAATCTTTGTAGATAATTTTGCTATTAAACCGATAGCTGGAAAAAATAATAGTATTACTTTCCGGAGCGAAGATTTAAATTTACCATTTTTAACTGATAACGGAGCACTTCGTAGTTATTTGACTCCAGAATTAAAACGGCGACTTTCAGAATTGGATGTCGATGATTCGTTTGGTGCACAGGTTCGCAGTGTCTTAGTTGACGCATTGCCAGCTGGTATAAGTTCAGCTGATGACGTTGCTGGCAAATTAAACGTCAGCAAAAGAACGCTACAACGTAAATTAAAAGAAGAGAAGACAAGCTTTCAGCAACAACTCAATAGTGTTCGTGAAATGTTAGCCAAGAGTTATTTAAAAAATACGGAACTATCATCGGATGAAATTGCTTATCTTTTAGGTTATTTAGAAGTGAATTCATTCTTACGTGCGTTCCCAATTTGGACGGGAATGAGTCTTAAGGAATACAGAAGTAAGCTTAATTAATATAGAAAGGCCCTCGGAGTGAATCCGAGGGCCTTTGTGTATATTAATCCAAATATTCGTTCCAAGCCTCATTCATAGCTTGCAAAATAAGATTGATATTCTTTTTTTGATTCTTTAAATAAGCAGCATAAAAATCAACTTTGGCAGTATCATCACTAATGGGAACGTTGACCTGATCATGGCCTTCCATTTCCAGTTTACGGTCAATTTTAGAAATATTAGTCGTGAAATAGGGGAAATCAGAATATTTAGTAATTTCACGAAAAGCTTCTTGCTGATCTTGATATAAAAATTTAGCATTAGGAATCTGTTTTTCAGTGATATCTTTCCAAATGCCAATATCAGCGATAACAATAAAGCTCAGACCCTTGAGGTCCTTGAAAGAAACGGATTTTTTGTTAGCTAGAAGAGTAAACTGATTTAAATTAACGGTAAGTTTTTCCGTGCCAATAAAGCGTGACTCAATATCATCAGTCATGATTTCCTGATTAGTTAGTACAAAAGAGTAATTGTGATCCAGCAGTTCTCTAGTTACGTCTTTAGGATTCAACAAGGTATCATTAATATCAATTTTTTCCTGAGCCAACTTAGATTTTTTCAGATGACGTAATAATATCAAAGGCCCTGGAGCAACTGCACCGACACGGATATTTCGGTGGTTATAGTCGTATTTTTGTACGGTTTCAATAAAACGGTTATTTTGGTCGATAACCTTTTGTGCCTCTTTAGCGGCCAGTTCGCCAGCCTTAGTGAGAGAAATTTTATTAGGTTGTCGATCAAAAATTTGAACAGCTAATTCGTCCTCCAGCTTTTGCATTCCTCGTGTGACAGTGGGTTGGGTGACCATCAAGTGTTCAGCTGTGGCCGCCAAAGTTCCGTATTTTTTAAATGTTACTAATTCTTCAAGTAGATAATTTTCAATCATGGGATTCACCTCGTAGCATACGTTACGTGTATACTAGCATATCTATCTAGTAATTTTCAAAAGACTATTAAGATCTTAGAATGTATTCATAAAGTTAATAACAGCGAGGTAGAAAATAATGCAAAAAGTTAAATTAAATAATGGAATTGAAATGCCACAATTAGGATTTGGTGTTTTTCAAGTAACAGACTTAGAACAATGTAAGCAAGCGGTTTTAGATGCAATCAATGCGGGTTATCGTTTGATCGATACGGCAGCTGCTTATCAAAATGAAACAGCCGTTGGTGAAGCTATCAAGGAAAGTGGCGTCGACCGCAAGGAGTTATTCATCACTTCAAAATTATGGGTGTCAGATTTTACCTATGACAGAGCTAAGAAGGGTATCGAAACTTCTTTGAATAATTTAGGCGTGGATTATATTGATATGTATCTTTTACACCAACCATATGGCGACACAATTGGCGCTTGGAGAGCTTTGGAAGAAGCCTATAAAGCTGGCAAAATTCGTGCTATCGGTGTTTCAAACTTTTACGCTGATCAATTGAAGAACTTGGAATTGACAACTGAAATCAAACCAGTTGTGAACCAAATTGAAGTTAACCCTTGGTATCAACAAAACTCAGAAGTCGACTTTGCCCAAAGAGAAGATATTGCGGTTGAAGCTTGGGCACCATTCGCTGAAGGTAAGCATGACATCTTCACTAATGAAGCAATTGCCCAAATCGCCCAAAAGTATGGTAAATCAAATGGACAAGTGATCTTAAGATGGTTATTGCAACGTGGAATCGTTGTGATTCCTAAGTCAGTTCACGCTAATAGAATCAAAGAAAATATCGATATCTTTGACTTTGAATTAACTGCTGATGAAATGAAAACTATGGCTAATTTGGATAAAGGTGAGAGTCAATTCTTTGATCACCGTGATCCAGTTACGATTGAACAAATCTTTGGTTCAAGTTTAGCTAAATTAAAATAATGAGGAAAATAAAAATGACAAAAGTATTAATTTTAGGTGCTAATGGACAAATTGCCCGTATCGTCGAACAACGTTTATTGAAAGAACAACCAGATGCAGAGTTGACTTTATTTTTACGTAACAGTCAACGGTTAGCTGATTTGGCTGACAATAAAAATATAACTGTCGTTGATGGTGATATTACTAACTATGATGCGGTCAATGCAGTTATGAAGGGCCAAGACGTGGTTTATATCGCAATGGTTGACCACACTAAAGATAACGTAATTACTAAAAATGTAATCAAATCGATGAAGGAAAATGGTGTTGACCGTATCATCGAATCAAGTTTGTTAGGACTTTATCATGAAGTTCCTGGTGAATTTGGTCGTTGGAATGATGAAATGGTTCAAAGTGGTTTGGCTGCCGCTATCAACGCTGACAAATTATTGTCAGAATCTGGCCTAACTTATACTACTTTGCGTTTCCCATGGTTGAATGACCGTAACGAAGTTAAGTACACGATTACTCATAGAAATGACCAATATGTTGGCGTTTCAGGTTCTCGTCAAAGTATGGCAGATGTTATTGTTAAGATCATCGCTGATCCAGAATATTTGAAGAATGATTCTGTTGGTATCGCCGATGCTGATACACAAGGTGAAGATCGACCAGTTTATTAGAATTGAAGTAGAAAAAGAAGCTAAAATCTCCTATTTTGAGGAATTTCTTAGCTTCTTTTTTAGTAATTGTTTAAAATTTATTACAAAGACTGTACAATTCTATCTGTAAATTTATCAAAATAGTACAATAAAAATACAAAAACTTAGTGTGTTCCCTTCGCCTATTCTTAATACTGGAGGTGTTGCAAATGGATTTTTTTGCATCGTATCCTAGTCTAATTATAGGAGTTAACTTTGGATTATCTGTCCATTGTATTCTTGATCTTAGTAATCATATTGCTATTGATCGAGGAAACAAAGAAATAGATATGAAAAAGGGCCAGACACTTGCGATGTCTAGCCCAAAGGAATATTTGTTTTCATAACATAGTAGGCGATGACATTAAGATTTTTGGGACTGAAGATTGCCGTCTTCAGTCTTTTTTAATGCCCTCGTTTATAGATAAATAGTAGCACGAAATACTAAATGATATCAATCAATTCTTCTCAATATTCAGGTTTGTAATTGGCTGGATTTATTTCAAACTAGCATATTTTTCAAGTGAACGAATCATTTGAGCAGTGAAGCCAGATTCGTTGTCATACCAAGCAACTGTTTTAACTAATTGTCCTGAACCTGAACCAACAACTTGTGTTTGAGTTGGATCAAAGATTGAACCAAAGCTTGTTCCGATAACATCTGATGAAACAATTTCGTCATCATTGTATCCAAATGATTGACTGCCATCAGTATATTTCTTAACGGCTTCATTAACTTGATCAACAGTAACTTCTTTACCCAAAGTTGTTACCAATTCAGTAACTGAACCAGTGATTGTTGGTACACGTTGAGCATGGCCATCCAATTTACCGTTTAAATCGGGAATAACTAATCCTAGGGCTTTAGCTGCACCAGTTGAATGGGGGATGATATTTTCAGCAGCGGCACGAGCAGCACGGACATTACCGTTACGTTCTGGACCATCTTGCAACATTTGTGTTGCTGTATAAGCGTGAACAGTTGTCATGGAACCTGCTTTGATGTCAAACTCCTTGTTCACAGCATTGGCTAGTAGGGCAATACAGTTAGTTGTACATGAACCAACAGAGGCAATTCTGACATCGTTTGTCAAAGTATCTTCGTTAACGCCGTAAACGATAGTAGGCATTTGACCTGATGGGGCAGAAATCATAACACGTTTGGCACCAGCATCGAGATGAGCTTGGGCCTTTTCAGTTGAAGTATAGAAGCCAGTACACTCAAGAACGATATCGACACCGTCGTTTGCGACCCACTTCAAATCACGGGCATCTTTTTCGGCGTAAACGGGAATACGTTTGTTATTGTAAATAATAGCGTTGTCTTCATTACTGATGGAATCAATTTTAAAGTTACCATGAGCTGTATCATATTTTAACAAGTGAGCCAACATATGTGGTGATGTTAAATCGTTAATAGCAACAACTTCCAAATCTGTTTTACCTTGATCTTGAAGTTCAGCGATTCTTCTAAAAGCTAGACGACCAATACGTCCAAATCCGTTAATACCAATTTTTGTTGTCATAATTAATTCCTCCTCGTTGTCTTTCTCTTAACTTACAAGTACAGTATATGGGGTATTTGATATATAATAAACTACGAGAATGAGAAATTAGATATATGAAAAAGTGATATCCAAGGAGTTAATTATGAATATAGATACTTTTAAGATGATTATTGCCATTGCCCAGAGTGGTAGTATCTCTGGAGCTGCTGATCAGTTGGGTTATGCTCAATCTAATATTTCCGCTAGGGTCCATCAATTGGAAGCAGATTTAGAAACCTCATTGTTTTATAGAACAAATCGGGGTGTCATCTTGACTGACGATGGTAATAAATTCTATAAAAAGGCTGTCGAAATTGTTAATTTGACCGAAGATACTATCAACCAATTGCAACATCCTAAAGTAATTGAGGGTGATCTCAAAATTGGTACCTTGCAGGCCGCATCGGCCACTTATTTGCCACCAATTTTGACACAATATCATCAAGCTTTTCCCAAAGTTCGTTTAACAATCGAAACAGGAAATCCAACTGATAATATTGATCATGTCTTGGATTATGAATTGAATGGGGCAGTGATTGGTGAAAACATTGAGAATCCTGCTTTGAATTTTATTCCTTTAGCAAAAGAAAAACTCTGTATTGTTTCTGTTACACCGGAATTACCAGACTTAAAAACAGCACCATTTTTAGTTTTTCAAACTGGCTGTGTCTATCGGGATGTTGTTGATGATTGGTTGAAATCACAGAATTTAGTCATGCATGAAGCCATTGAGTTCAACTATTTGGATGCTGTTATGGCAAGTGCGTGTGCGGGTTTAGGAATTGCCATTGTACCCGAAAAAATTGCGGATTCATTTATTGAGAATCATTTATTGTATAAGACAGAATTACCCACAGAATTTTCGGAAATTCAATTACGTTTTATTTATCGCAAGGATTATTTGATCAATAAACCATTTGAAGAATTCATTAACATTCTTAAAAATAATTGATGTCATTTAATGCTATTCAAAGTCATTTACTAGTAAATGACTTCGAATAGCTAATTATGGGGTAGAAAAAAGCTGAGAATAATATATTCCCAGCTTTTTGCGTATTATATTTCGAAAACACCATTATCAAATGGTAATTCAACGACAATATTATCAGTTAAACTGAATTCTTTGACACCTTCAAAGGCTTTCTTAAAGTCAGTTACTTCATCGTCACTGAAAAGTTCCATGATTTTTTTCATGATGTCATCTTTATCCATTGATGTATGGAATTTGTAGAAGTCCAAAACTTTTCCAGTTGAGTTCATGGCAACGAAAGTACTGCTGCTGTTCTTATTAGTGTACAAGTAACAAACATTATCTAGATAACCAGTTTCAACTTTTTTATAAAGTTCCAAGTTATCTAAACCAATATTCGATAATTTAACAAACTTAGTTTGTTTATCCATTGTTATACCTACATTTTCTCTTTTTATTTGTGAAGTCTATGTATAAGCTATTTTGAGTTCGTTTGCAGTTTTTGTCAAATGTCATTCTATTCTCGGGAATGCAAGCGGTTTATTTAATTTGTAACACAATTGTAACTTATGAAGAAATTTTTAACGTGATATATTAGGATTCTGTTGTTAAATATGTAATTAAATATAGGAGTGTGCATATGCCACGTAATTTAAAAGAAGAAATTGTATTCACAGCCATTATGGCCGGATTGATGGTGCTAGTAATGACGGGATATAATGTTGCCATGGCTCAGGGGCTCAGCAGTGAGTTGCCAATGGCAATTTTAAGCGCCTATCCACTAGGTTTGGGTGTCGCTATCGTATTGGATCTACTAATTGTTGGACCAATCGCTAAAGGATTAGCTTTCAAATATATTATTAATGATTATATGAAGAAAAATACTGTTTTGATCGGTATCACAATTTCAGTTTTGATGGTTCTTGGTATGGTAACTTTGATGTCATTTTTCGGAATTGCCGTTGAAGGTAAGTTGTCCCAAGGTCATGTTCTAGCTACTTATGGTCATACTTGGATCTTTAACTTGATCGTTGCTTTACCTCTACAATTGTTGATTGTTGGACCAATTGCTCGTGGAGTATTGGGTAAGATGCAAAAGACAGTTGCTAAAGTTGAAGAAACAAAGGCAGCTGAAGAAGAAATTTAAACTTTATAGCTGTATAAAATAGTCTTAGCGTATTCAAGATTGAATGTGCTAAGACTATTTTTTTGCGTAATTTGAATATGTGATCATAATTCATAATGATTGTTTAAAATCGGTTTTAAAGATATACTTCGTATATACGGAGGTGACAATATGAGTGTCAAAGCCAGAAAAGTAGGTAACTCTAAAGTTTTTACCATTCCTCAAGGGATAAAACCGACAGATGGGGAATACGATGTTTTCCAGGGCCGTCATGGTTCTATCGTATTTGCACCGAAAAAGAATAATATTTTTAAAGATAAAAAGTTCATTAAAACACACGACTTAACACAGCATGAAGAATTTACCGATAAGTCAAAGGGAGAAGAGGAAATTGACTAAGTATATTCCTGAGCGACAAGATGTAGTGTGGTTAGATTTTGATCCATCTTCTGGAGAAGAAATTAAAAAGAGACGTCCAGCATTAGTCCTCAGTAATCGTGGTTACAGTGAATTAACTAAATTGGTTTTGGTTTGTCCAATAACGCACGCCAAGAAAAATCAATTAAAGAAAACGGGTTTACTCATTCCTCTTGCTGGAATATCGGAAATTGACGGATATATTAATCCTTTGCAACTTCATACTTTTGATTATCAGTCGAGAAATATTAGTAAAATTAGTGAATTAGATGATAGTACTTTTTTTGATGTTATTAGAATTGTTAGAGATATTGTTGATTAAATATTTTCGAAAAAGATAATAATCAAATCAATTCAGAAATAACATTGAGTACTTGGTAGTTAGCATATTTATTTAGTTCAGTCAAAAAATCATCTAGTTCAGAATTGGAATGAAATGCGCCGTGAATCATATAATTCATTTGTCCTGATATTTTGTAGTGATGACGGATAAAATTTCGTTTTGATTCAATGAAATCGAGATATTTCTTATTACTGCGAAAATCCATTTTAGTTTGGATGAAGACTTGAAAATGGTATCCCATTTTATCCAAATCAACTTCAATGGTATATTTCTTGATGACTTTTTCATCTTCTAGTTGCTCGATTCGAGTGGAAACGGCTGGTGGAGTGAGATTGACAAGTTTGGCCAATTTATTCTTTTTAATACGGCTGTCACGGTTGAGGTGTTTTAAAATTTCTAGATCAGTATTGTCCAATTTATTCAATTCTTTCTGTGTTTAGGATTCAATGTATATTATACGATAATGTTTTTTTATAACAGAAATAGTGTTTTATCTTGGAGTTAGTAAAGCAGTCATTGGAAAAATCCAGTGGCTGCTATTTTAAATTCTCTAGAAATTGTTTAAACGAATGAGTAATAATGTAATCTTTTCGATAAATAAAAGAAATTGGCAAGGTTGAGAATTGTTCAGGTAGTTCGACTTTCTTGAGGGTCCCTTGATCTAAGTAAGGTTGGACAACTTTTTGTGGTAAGAGACTGATACCTAAACCGGCACTGACACTAGCGATAATAGCGTTCAAGTAATTAAATTCGATGGGATGATGAATCATGATCTGCTTTGAATCTAGCCAACTTTCTAAAGTTTTACGATAAGCACAACCGACGGGAAAAACTAATAGAGAAGAATTTTCAACGTCGATTCCCGATGTATTAGCGGTCACTAAACAGAGTTTTTCAGACATTAAGGGTAGTGCGACGAGTTTTTGATCACTGACTTTACCACCGATAATAGCACCATCCAATTCATAATTGAGGACTCTTTTAGCACTCAATAAAGTAGTTCCAGTTTCGATTGAAAGTTCTACCCGTGGATTTTGTTGGTGAAAATTGGATAGTATTTGAGGCAGAAAAGTCGAAGCCGCCGTCTGTAAAGTGCCGATTCTTAAATTACCATGGATCTCTTCGGGATGTTGCAATTGATTGATGGCATCGTCAGTTAAACTAACAATCTTGATAGCTTTAGCATAGAATTCTTTACCGCTATCGGTCAAAGTAATACCACGATTAGTGCGGAAGAATAATTTCGTGTGTAAATCAGATTCCAGTTGTCGTAGTTTGGCAGAAATGTTGGATTGTGCATAGCCCATCTCTTCAGCAGCACCGGAAATACTGCCCTTTTGGGCGATGGTAATAAACATTTGTAAGGTGTTAGTATTCATATTGAACCTCTGGTATATGATTTTTGGTATGGATAGTTTCTCATTATCATAGTTTATTATATATCCAAACGACCATATACTGTTCTTGTAAGTTAATTCAAATTAAAAAACGAGGTCGTTAAATATGAAATTTTCAACAGTTAAAGTAAATGGATTAGATGTTTTTTATCGTGAAAGTGGGGACAATAATAAGCCAACATTCTTATTACTACATGGTTTCCCAACAGCTAGTCACATGTTCAGAAACTTGATGACAATGTTAGAGAATGATTTTCATGTGATTGCTCCAGACTTTATCGGATTTGGTCAATCAGCTGCACCCGAACATACTAAATTTGATTATACTTTTGCCAATTTAACAAATTATGTTGATGGTTTCTTAGATGCCATGGGAATCGATAAATTTTACCTCTATGTTTTCGATTATGGGGCACCAATTGGCTTCAATCTTGCCGCTAAGTATCCTGAAAGAATTTTAGGAATTGTCAGCCAGAACGGTAACATCTATCAAGAAGGATTAGGCAAAAAGTGGGAAGATCGCAAGGATTATTGGCAAAATCCTACATCTGAATTGCGTGAGAGCTACAAATCAGCATTTCAACCAGCGACAATCAAAGGTCAATATATGGGCGGAGAAAAAGAAGAAAGTGTGTCTCCTGATGGTTATACTTTAGACATTCACTACACAGAATCTCCCGATTATGCTGAAAGACAATCAGATTTGATTTTTGATTATCAAAGTAACGTGGCTAATTATCCTAAGTATCAAAAATATGTTAAGGATTATCAGCCTGAAATTATTGCGGCGTGGGGTAAGAATGATCCTAGTTTCGTCTATCAGGGTGCCCAAGCCTTTGCCAAGGATGATAAGAACGCTGAAGTGCATTTGTTAGATGGCGGTCACTTTGTTTTGGAAACACACTGGCAAGAAATCGGTCAATTGATTTTGAATAAGTGGGCCTAAAATCAGCTTAATTACTGAGTGTTTGAGCAGGAGACATGAAAAAAAGTTGAAGATTATGAGATAATATAGTTGTAAATTATATTTATAAAAGAGTATGATTTATCAATCAAGTTAATTAACAGAGTTAATGGAAAGGATGACATTATGGTACAAATCATGGGGTTATCAATATTATTATTAACACTAATTTTCAAGGCAGTGGAGAGCACTCCCGCATTGTCTCCAGTTAGAATTAATCGTAAATAATTTAGTTAAAAACAATGAATAATGCTTGCTCTATTTTTTTAGAGAGTCTATAATTTCTATTGAGTTAAGGGTCAATCGTTGGAAAACCCTTTACCAGTTGATTGCCAGTATGCTTATGCCTACTGGCTTTTTTTTGTGGAATTATATGGAATCATATCGCCATTTTCGTACAAATCCCTTATAACTAGTAATCTTCTTGTACAACTTGTAAAACCAGTTGACTTTATGACTAAAGTCTTATAAAAATCAGGGAGTATTTCCTTTAGATATTCTTCAATTTCTTCATTGGAAATGTTCTCAATATTCTATGCAATCGTATCTATTTCTCTTCCAATAGGATATTTTTGTTGTTTTATTTCATTTATTGAAGAGAAAGGGATTCTGTATAATTTAGATATGGATTTCTTTGCTTTATCTATAGTGCCGTAAGATTCAATTTTCTTATTTAGACGCATCAAATCTTTATGAGATATATTCAAACTCAATTTATCAGTATTATTCCAATATTTAGCAAATGGGATTTTGGTACTTTGATTGCCTGATCTCGCTACAAAGGAAAGGGCAATACCAGGAGCATAATTAGTTGTATTAGCAATGTAGTCTTTAATGTAAGAGATTGTATCAGGATAGACATAAAAATATTTTTTGTCGCCTAATGCCACCACTATTGGTTTACCCTGATCTATATCTTTAGATAGTGTATCCAATTGAGTGGGGGTAACCAGTACTGAATTAAGATTTCCGGATTGACCGTGTTGCACTATTATTTTTCTAATTAACCCACTGAATTTTCGGACTTCATATGGTGTAGCTCCCTCATTAATAGTTGATAATTGTTTAAAAATATCTTTATAATTATCGGTTTTTATGAGGGTATAATTCAAATGATTTAAAGAAGAATCCTTTACTATTTGTTCGGTTATTTTATTTTCATTTTTCTCATACTCCACCACTAATATTCTATTTGCGCTTTTTCGTGGATCTTCTTGAGGGAGCTGTGAACCAAAATCATCCAACACTTGTCTTACATTACGGTCGGTCATTGAGTAACCGAAAAATATTATAGGAGAGTCAATCATAGATGACATGATCTTTGCGCTAATGAGTATAGAATTCTTATTGAAATCAGCATAATCATCGCTATTAATTACTATCGAAGTAGGATCGTTGACACTGCCATGTATATGATATATTTCTGACCATCCATTATTTGAATCAAATAGACTATTTTTACCCACGAATACGTGTGGATTTTGATTGGAATTTTTTCTAATTAAATCCTCAATAAAGGTATCGTAGTTTGTTGTTATAATCATTTTCGCCTTTTCAATCATTTGAACAAAAAATTGGAATTCACCTTCATTAATATCATCACGTAATTCATAGTTACTTAATAAATTGGATATTTCTTTTTTAAATGGAGAAATTCTAGATTCCTGTGCGTTTTTTAAAGTTAAATCCTTAACAAATATTTTTTCCTCAAAAAATAGGTCGTCAAATTTTTGTTGAATATAAGATGCTGCCTCTACGTTAGCTAAAAAATCTTGAGTAATGGCATTTTCATCCTTATATTTTTTCGTTAATTGATGTATGAAGCCAAAAAAATTTCTTTTTTCTCCTATTTGATTCCAAAAGGTTTCTAAAAGAGATGTCCAATTTGGAAAATCTTTAAGATATCGTTTTTCAATACCGGATCCAATAAAAACTATCGGATAATGATTTTCTTGGATAATATTTTTTATTCCCATATTGATCCCTCCGTACAAGTTTTTTATGGTATAAGCATAACAGTTTATTAAAAATTTAGATTTAGTATTGGTCAATAATTTTTTGTAGTTCCTGCAGATAAGAATCTTTTAGCTCTTTTGGATAATTAATTTTGACATTGTTACCTAATGAAAGCAGGTATTGGACCATGTAGTCGAATTCTTCCTGATTGTAGCCGCCATAAAGATAATATTGACCGTTGACTTGTTTTAATTTCATATTGGGATAGTTGTTCTTTTGAAATAGTTCAACGCCAAGTGGTGTTAGGTCACACTCGAAGGGGATATTATGGTAGTTTCTTTCATAGTTGTCTTGAATCTGTTTAAGTTCCTCATGAGTCAGTGTTTTGTGGGTTCGGTTGAGCGAACAATGTTCCATTTGATCACATCGATAAGTAGCCCATTTTTGGCCGTCGAAGTTATAAATATTACAGAACCAAATTCCGTGTCGATACAATAGATCGAATACTTGAATTGTTTGTCTATTACTATGGAAAGTTAAGTCCAGAGCGGTTTCCTCCAAAATTGATTGCAGAATAATATTTAAATCAGTGGGAGCTGAAATGGACGGGATCTTGTAATATTGCACGGACTTTTGTAGTTTAACGACAGCTTGTTGTTGAATCTTTGGTAAAGTTGCCATTAATTTATCGGAGATGTGTTTGTATGGTTTCTCAAATGGAGTCGCGGACATAGAACTCAAGGCGTTGAGGGCAAAGAAAATAGCATTGATTTCTTCAAGATTGAACGTCACGGGAATCAATAATTGGCGATTCACAATATGAAAACCACCATAGCGGCCATTTTCGGTATAAAAACTTAATCCCATATCCTCGAGATCAGTGATGTCACGTAAGGCCGTTCGTTTAGATATTTGAAATTCAGACACTAGATCGTTGATATGAAAAATAGATTTGTTGCTTAAGAAAATTAATTCTTGATTGAGTCGTTCAGCTTTATTCATTTTATTTCCTCAAAGGTGTCATAGATTGTCACCTTTAGATTGTAGTATTAATTTATCAATTAAGACAAGGATGAATTAAAAATGAAAACATTAATTATTAACGCTCAACCCGATTTTCGTAATGGGGATCACTACTCCATCAAGCTTCAACAACAATTTCTTAAAAAATTTCAAGCAACTTTTCCTGATGAAACTGTCGATTTGATCAATCTTTATGATACGGAGATTCCTCAGCTAACGACAGATCAACTTTTAGGAATTTGGGAGAAACAAGCTAATCACGTTGCTTTAACTGATGAACAGAAACGTATTTTCCAAATTAATCAGGATTTGATCCAACAATTTAAAGCACATCATCGAATCGTTATTACATCGCCACTTCACAACTTCAATGTAACTTCTAAAATGAAAGATTATATCGATAATATTCTAGTGGCACACGAAACTTTCAAGTACACTCCCGGTGGTTCTGTGGGGTTGATGACTGACAATTATAAAGTGATGTTGTTGCAAGCCAGTGGCTCAATTTACACTAACGACGATCGCTACACACCATTGGAATTCTCTAGAATGTACTTGCAAGGTATTTTTGAAGAGCTTATGGGCTTTGATAAATTCTCAATCGTACGTGCTCAAGGTTTACAAACTGATGGTGTTGATATCAATGAAGCTATGCAAAAAGCCAAGGATGATTTAGACGTTGAATTTGCTAAATTTTATGAGGTATAAAAGTGTCTTTTTGCGACTGAAACATGGCATAATGAAGCTAGATTCGACAAATGAAAAGTGAGGTTGATTAGATGAAGCAATTTACACTTGAAGAACTAAAGAAATATAATGGCGAAAACGGCCAACCAGCTTATGTAGCAATTGACGGCGTAGTTTATGATGTGTCAGATGTTGATCCTTGGCAAGGTGGAAAACATCATGGCAATGTCGCTGGTAATGATTTATCAGAAGCTATCATGAAATCACCACATAAGCACTCAGTTTTAGCAAAGTTGAATGAAGTTGGGAAATTGGAGGAACGCTAATCGGCGTTCTTTTTTTTATCTATTCATAAGTAAAACTTATCAATTGCTTTGGGATTTGAAATTGGTTCAATCTCAATTTGCTTGTAAGATATCACTTGTAAGTTAAGTTGATAAAACAAGTAAGAGGTAAATATATAAATGAATAACGAAGTTATCGTATTGTTTGGTGCTGGTTCAATCGGTGAAGCAATTGTTAGAAGAGTCTCAGCTGGTCGTAAATTATTACTAGCTGATTATAATGAAAATAAATTGACTGAAATGAAGCAACATCTGACGGAAGCAGGTTTTGTAGTTGAAACAATCAAAGCTGATCTTTCTTCTAGAGAATCCATTAAGGAAGTAGTTATTAAAGCTCAATCGCTTGGTGATATTATGGGGTTGGTCAATGCAGCTGGGGTTTCACCTTCACAAGCTAGTCCCGAGCAAGTTTTGAAAGTTGATCTCTATGGGACTTCCGTTTTATTAGAAGAATTTGGCAAAGTTATGGCTAATGGTGGTGCAGGTATTGTGATCTCATCACAATCAGGCCATCGATTGCCAGCGTTGTCACTTGAAGATAATCAAGCTTTGGCAATGACACCGACTGAAGAACTATTAGATCTACCAATTTTGCAGCCAGATGTAATCAAAGATTCGTTGGCAGCTTATCAATATGCAAAACGAACCAATGTTTTACGGGTAGCATCTGAGTCAGTTAAGTGGCAAGAACGTGGAGCTAGAATCAATGCAATCAGTCCTGGTATTATCATGACGCCGTTAGCCGTTGATGAATTGAATGGACCACGCGGTGCTGGTTATAAGCAAATGTTTGATTCAATGGTTACGAAACGTCCCGGTACCCCAGATGAAATTGCTAATTTAGCTGAATTATTGATGGATCGTCGTGGCGCATTTATTACCGGAAGTGATTTTCTGGCTGATGGCGGCATTACTGCTCAGTATTGGTATGGTAATGTTTCAGAAGTACGTAACAGTGGAGCACAAAAATAAAATTTTGAGGAGATTTTAATTATGAAAGCAGCAACCTTTGTAGAACCAGGAAAAATGGAAATTAGAGAATATGATAAACCAGAAATTCAAAAGCCAACTGATGCAATCATTAAAATTGTTCGTGCTTGCGTTTGTGGCTCTGATCTTTGGTGGTATCGTGGTATTTCTAAACGTGAACCAGGTTCAACTGTAGGACATGAAGCAATTGGTATCATCGAATCTGTTGGCTCAGAAGTTAAGGACGTTAAAGTTGGTGACTTTGTAATTGCTCCATTCACCCATGGTTGTGGTCACTGTGCCGCTTGTTTGGCAGGATTTGATGGTGACTGTTTGAACCAAGAAGCCGGTGGCAATGGTGGTTATCAAGGTGAATATTTGAGATTTACTAATGCTAACTGGGCTTTAGTTAAGATTCCTGGTCAACCAGAAGATTACTCTGACGAGATGCTTAATAACTTTTTAGCTTTAGCTGATGTTATGGCAACAGGTTTCCACGCCGCAACTAGTGCCGAGGTTAAAAAAGGCGACACTGTCGTTGTTATGGGTGATGGTGCTGTTGGTTTGAGTGGTGTTCTTTCAGCTCATTTATTAGGTGCTAAGAGAATTATCGCTATGAGTCGTCACGAAGATAGACAAAAACTAGCCAAAGAATTTGGTGCAACGGATATCATTCCTGAACGTGGTGATGAAGCAGTTGCTAAAGTCATGGAATTAACTGGTACAGGTGCTGATGCAGTTCTTGAATGTGTCGGAACAGAGCAATCAGTTGATACAGCTATTAAAGTAGGACGTCCCGGTGCCGTTGTTGGACGTGTGGGTGTACCTCAAAAAGCCGAAATGAACACTAATAATCTTTTTTGGAAAAATATTGGACTACGTGGTGGAATTGCCTCAGTAACAACTGACGATAAGAATGTCTTATTGGATGCCGTTTTGAGTGGCAAAATCAATCCCGGAAAGGTCTTTACTAAGAGATTTACACTTGATGAAATTCAAGATGCGTATGAAGCAATGGATAAACGTACAGCTATCAAGTCTTTGATCGTTGTAAGTGACAAATAGGAGAAAATTACAATGAAAAAAGTTTTAATTATTGGAGCAACTGGTACAATTGGCGGCGCTGTTCGTCAAACACTATTAAATGAAACTGACGACCAATTAACTTTGTTTGCCAGAAGTGCCAGCCGTTTAAATGTTAGTGATCGTGAAACAGTTATAGCTGGAGATGTAACTAAGGATAGTGATTTGGATAAAGCCATCGCTGGGCAAGATGCAGTTTTTGTCGCCTTAAGCGGTAATTTAGGCCAATTTGCTAAAAAAATCGTTGCAGCAATGGATCGTAATAACGTTTCACGCTTGTTGTTCATCACATCAATGGGTATTTACGATGAGATACCAGCCTCAATCGGTGCTAGTGGTAACTTGAGTAGCAATTCAATGTTACGTTCATACCGTGAAGCAGCTGATGTAGTTGAAGGCTCTGATTTGAATTACACAGTTATTCGACCAGGTTGGTTTACTAATGGTCCTGTTGATTATGAAATCACAAGAAAAGGTGAACCCTTTGGTGGACACGATGTTTCAATCAGTTCAATCGCTGACTTCGTAAAGAATGCAATTGCTGATGAGAATTACTATTCACACGATAGCGTTGGTTTAAATACAAAATAAGAAAAAGTAGCCTCTTTGATAAAGAGACTACTTTTTTTGAGGATAAATTAAGTGATAATAGATATAATCAAACGCTGTGACTAATAGTGTGACTGAGAGAAGAGATCCAAAAGGATCTTTAAAATTAATGCTAATATCGAGATTATAAAGTCCGTGATTTATGGCAATATTTTTAATAACGTATGCAATGATTAGAGCCCACAGTACCATAGTTAGTCTAGAAGTAAATTTACGCATGTTGTCA
>DXCM01000099.1 GCA_019116025.1 Candidatus Companilactobacillus pullicola
AGTTATTTTAAATAATAATTTATATTTTTTTGCATAAGGGTTTGAATAACGAGACACACATGTATATAATGTAAGCGTTATCGTTAGTTTTTTGTTTAAAAAAACTAACTGAAATTATATTAATGAGGAGGCTCTGATTAGTGAAATTTACAAATGGATACTGGATGAATCGTGAGGAGTATCAAATTGATTCACCAATGGAAGCTTATGATGCACATAAGGAAGGGAACAGTTTAAAAGTTTTTGCTCCTTTCAAAAGAGTTCTAAGTAGAGGTGACCAATTAAACTTAGGGGCAACAACGATTACTTTAACTTCGCCCGTAAAGAATGTTATTGGAGTTAAATTGGAACATTTTGATACTGAAGATCATGGTCCCAGTTTTAAAATCAATAATTTGGATCCTCAAATAAATATCCAAGTCGACGAAAAAAATGCTTCATTAGAAAGTGGAGATTTGAAGGTCTCATTGCCACTGAGAGATGATTTCTTAATGAAATTTACAGCCAATGGTCAATTAGTAACTGAGTCGATGCAAAAGGCTCAGGGAGTCATATATAACCGTGATAAGAAACAAAGTTATATGCGTGAACAGTTATCAATGGGAATCGATGAAAAGATATACGGCCTGGGTGAACGTTTTGGTAATTTTGTTAAAAATGGACAGACAGTCGATACTTGGAATCAAGATGGCGGTACTGGTAGTGAGCAAGCTTACAAGAATATCCCATTTTACTTGAGCAGTAATGGTTATGGTGTCTTCGTAGATGAACCACAGAGAGTTTCGTTTGAAGTAGGTTCAGAAAATGTTGATCGAGTTCAATTTAGTACTGAAGGTCAATCTCTACAGTATTATGTAATCTACGGTCCTACGCCTAAAGAGGTATTGCACCGCTATACTCAATTAACTGGAAAAATCAATTTGCCACCAGCATGGTCATTTGGATTGTGGTTGAGTACTTCGTTTACAACAGACTATAGTGAAGAAACTGTTCTAAAGTTTATTGATGGTATGAAAGAACATCATATTCCTTTAGATGTCTTTCACTTTGATTGCTTCTGGCAAAAAGGATTCGAATGGTGTACCTTAGCCTGGGATAAAGAGCAGTTCCCTGATCCAGAAGGTTTATTGAGAAAAATTCATAACCGTGGCATAAAGGTATGTGTGTGGTTAAATCCATATATTGCCCAGAAGTCACCACTGTTTAAAGAGGCTAAAGAGAAAGGCTATTTGATCAAGCGTAAGAATGGTGATGTCTGGCAATGGGATTTGTGGCAAGCAGGCAATGGATTCGTTGATTTCACTAATCCCGAAGCTAAAAAGTGGTATCAGAGTAAATTGAAAACACTCTTAGATATGGGTGTAGATTGCTTTAAGACTGATTTTGGTGAGAGAATCCCAGTCGATGATGTTCAATTCTTTGATGGTTCTGATCCTCAACAGGAGCACAACTACTACACATTGCAATACAACCAGGCTGTCTATGATATTATTGCCGAAGTTAAAGGCGAGAAAGAAGCTGTAGTCTTTGCTCGTTCAGCAACTGCGGGTTCACAATCATATCCAGTACACTGGGGTGGCGATTGTCTATCCAACTATAGCTCCATGCGCGATACTTTACGCGGAGGCCTGTCATTCCTATTATCAGGATTTGGATTCTGGAGTCATGATATTGGGGGATTTGAAGATGGTGATGACCGTCCAACACCAGATTTATATAAACGTTGGACACAATTTGGCTTATTATCGTCACATAGTCGTTATCATGGAAGCAATGTCTATCGTGTACCATGGAATTTTGATCAGGAAGCTGTTGAAAATACTAAACGTTACGTTGATTTGAAATTGTCATTGATGCCATATCTTTATACACAGTCAGCTTATGATGCTAAGTTTGGTAATCCTTTGATGAGACCAATGTTCTTAGAATTTGAAAATGATCCTAATGTTTATGACTTAGCAACTCAATATATGTTTGGATCACAGATTTTAGTTGCTCCTATCTTTAATGATCAAGGCAAAGCTCATTTCTATTTGCCAGGAGGTAAGTGGACGAGTCTTTTGGATAATAAAGTTTACGATGCCCCTAGTTCGGGTGAATGGCTAAATGAAGTATTCGATGAATTAAGTTTGCCAGTTTTGGTACGTGAAAATACTATTTTGGTACGAAATGAAAAAGCAATCCATGCTGAATATGATTACACCAAGGATGTCGATATTCATTTGTATCAAATTAAGGAGGGCTCTGTCTCAACTAATATTGTTAGTTCTAAAGGCTTAGAGGCAGCTTCTATTAAAGTACAAAGAAAAGGCCAACAAGTTAAAGTTTCAACTGTTGGTGTTAAGGGTGAAGTAAGAGTATATTTACATGAGAATGAAAAAGTTATAGAAACTGAATTGAAAGATAGTCAGGCTTCATTTGATTTGAAATAAAAAATTTTGATAAACAGATTGGGATATAACTATCTTTATCTCTAAATTTGTAGTATAAACGTGGAACAAAAACAAATAGGACCAAGTAATCAAAGAACGATTACTTGGTCCTATTTCCCTTAATGCTCGAAGGCTGAGCATGTTATGTTCCACTCTTTTTTAGCTAATAGTTGCCGACTGGTCTATACATATGTAGTATGTAATTAGGTTTATTAAATTATTTATGTCAAAGCTTTTGAGAAGGAATACCAAATGAATAGATTAACTATTAGAAGAATAAATGAATTGAATGTGTTACGCGAAGTGTTTAATCAGACACCAACTTCTCGAGCTGCCGTAGCAAAGAAACTGGGGTTAACGAAGTCGACAGTTTATAATATTTTTACAACGTTGGCTAATGATAATTTGATTTATGATATTGGTCAGGGAAATAGTACCCGTAGTGGCGGTCGTAAGCCGGTTTTGACGAATTTCAATGCTCAAGCTGGTTATACGATCAATACTAAGATCAATCAAGCCACAATCAGTTGTATGACTAATTGGTTAGATGGCAGTATCGTGAATTATCAAGAGTTTCCAATTGATGGCAAAGATGCTTCACAACAGCTTTTAGCTCTATACCAAGCGATTAAGTTGTCAACGTTGGATGATACCGACTTGATGGGGATTTCGGTTGCAATCTATGGGGTGGTGAAGGATAACCATATTGTGAAGGCGTTGAGTCCAGATTTGGCTCAATACGATTTAGTGCAAATTCTGCAAAGTCGCTTTAACGTTCCTGTATTGTTAGAGAACGAGGCCAATTTAGCTGCTTTAGCTATAAAGGATTTTTCGGGAGGAACAATTAAGAATGCCCTTGCTTTGAGTCTGACTGACCAAATTGGAGTAGGATCGATTATTGCAGGACAGCTTTACACTGGTACGATCAGTCAAGCTGGAGAAATCGGTGCAGCTAGATATTATGGCTTAGGCAGTGAGAATATGGTTTCTTTGGAAGAAGTTGGTTCTGATAGGGCTGTCTTTAAAGAAATTCAGACTTTGAAACAAACCTCAGTCGTAATTGCGGATATTCGTCGGTGGTATGATTTGGGTGATGAGACAGTCCAAGAAATTTTGAAAAATTTTGAAACTAGTATGGTTATTATTCTTCAAAATCTCTTTCTGCTATTTGATCCTGAAAAGGTAGTTGTCAGTTCCAGAATTTTGCAATCAGTTCCAGAACTCTTGAAAGAAATTGAAGAAAAACTGTCTCAAGTTTTGGATCATCCTGTCGATATCGAAGTTGCTAGTAACGTAAATAACAACAGTTTGCTAGGGGGATGTGCCATGATAACTAGAAGTATTTTGGAACTTCCTGACGCTGATTTACAATTTAAAAATAGAACAATGCCCACTGTAGGTGAGTGAAAAGAAGACTGTATTCTTTAATCAGTCTTCTTTTTTTGTTATTTTTTCGAACAAATTGTAAAAAACTACTAAAAAGAGGCTTGACGTTTCTCTGGAAAACGGTTACATTCTAGTTAGTTCTTTTAATAAAAAAACTAACTGAATTGGAGGGTTATTTATGAAGAGTATTATTTCTGGATTCCAAAATAAATTTTTGCCAGCTTTAGCAAAATTTGGAAATCTGAAGTATATGGTTGTTCTTCGTGACGGAATGATTATTACGATTCCGTTTACTATTTTTGGAAGTATTTTTATGATTGTGGCAAACTTACCATTTACATGGTGGGCTGATTTCATCAAACCTATTTCAGGTTACTTAAATGCCGCAGTTACAGTTACTTTTGGTATTTTAGCTTTAATCGTTGCTATGGGAATTAGTTATCAATCAGCAAAAGCTAATAAATTGGATACAATGACAGGAACAGTTATTCCTACTGTTGCTTTCTTGTTAGCCATGTTGAATGACAAATTAACAATTGATCCCGCTGATCTAGGTTCTGGCGGTATTTTTACAGCGATTGTTATTTGTATTATTACTAGTGAAATTATTCGTTTCTGTGTTGCTCGTAATTGGACAATTGAATTGCCCGATTCAGTTCCACCAGCAGTTGCCAAATCATTTTCGTCTTTGATTCCTGGCTCAATTGCTTTGTTCCTTGTTTGGTTGGTCAGAGTTGTTTTACATGTTAATATCAACTCAGTTATCCAACTTATCTTCTCACCACTTGTTGTCGGACTAGATAGCATTTGGGGAATTGAATTAGCTATCTTCTTAGTTGTTGCACTTTGGGTCGTTGGTGTTCA
Organism: Candidatus Companilactobacillus pullicola; assembly: GCA_019116025.1. Classification (GTDB taxonomy): domain Bacteria; phylum Bacillota; class Bacilli; order Lactobacillales; family Lactobacillaceae; genus Companilactobacillus; species Companilactobacillus pullicola. The sequence continues at coordinate 4,683 of DXCM01000099.1, forward strand.
TGGTACGAATGTTATCGGAAGTATCTACACACCAGTATTCCTAAGTTTCTTAACAGCTAATATCAACGCTGTAGCTAAAGGTCATGCACCAGTACATATTGCTGCTGATGGATTCTTGAACTTTGGACTAACAATTGGTGGTACAGGTGCAATTTTGGGATTAGTTCTTTGCATGTTTACTGCTAAGAGTAAGCGTTACAAGGCTATGCGTAATTTAGGATTTATGCCTTCAGTATTTAATATTAGTGAACCTATTATGTTCGGTTTACCAGTTGTTTTGAATCCTACGTTGATGGTTCCATTTATTGTCACACCAATGGTTCTAGAATTTATTACATATTATCTTATGAAGTTTGGCGTTATTAGTATGATCGTTGCTCAAGTTCCTTGGACAACACCTACTGTTATCAGTGGATTCCTTATGACTGGTGGAGATTGGCGTGCAGCTGTTTGGCAATTAATTGAATTGATCATTGCGGTTGCTGCTTACTATCCATTCTTCAAGGTTCTAGATCGTCAAGAATTAAAGGTCGAAGAGGCCGAAGAAGCTGATAAAAAGAAGTCAGCATCAGATGAATCAGTCAATATTGATCCTTCTGTAAAGGGAGCCTAATGAATGTATTATCAAAAATTAAAAAAATTTCCTAAAAGTTTCCTTTGGGGTGCAGCCTCGGCCGCATACCAAATCGAAGGAGCTTTTGATGAAGATGGCAAAGGTCCTTCCATCTGGGATACTTTTTCCAAAATTCCAGGAAAAACTTATCATGGCACTAATGGTGATGTAGCAGTTGACCACTATCATCACTATAAAGAAGACGTTCGTTTGATGGCAGAAATGGGTTTGAAAGCTTATCGTTTTTCGATTGCTTGGTCCCGAATTATTCCTGATGGCGAGGGTGAAATCAATTCTGCTGGTTTGAAGTTTTATGACAATTTGATCAATGAATTGAAAAAGAATCAGATTGAACCGGTAGTTACTCTATATCATTGGGATATTCCGCAAACCTTACAGGATAAATATGGTGGCTGGGAATCTCGAAAAACTATTGCAGCCTTTAAAAAATACTGTCAGGTCGTCTTTAAAGAATTCGGTGATCGTGTTAAATATTGGGTAACATTTAACGAACAAAATGTTTTTACAGCAATGGGGTATCGTTGGGCTTCTCATCCACCTAATATCAGTGATGTTAAAAGGATGTATGCAGCTAATCACATTGTTAATCTGGCAAATGCGGAGGCTATTAATTTATTTCATCGAATGGTTCCGGATGGCAAAATTGGCCCTAGCTTTGGATATGGTCCAACTTATCCAATAACAGCAGACCCCAACGATGTTTTAGCGGCAGATAACGCAGATGATTTCAATAATAATTGGTGGTTAGATGTTTATTGCCGCGGAACGTATCCAGCATTAGTAATGAATCACCTGAAAGAATTAGGGATAGCCCCGGAAGTAACATTAGATGATAAGAAATTGTTGAAATCGGCTAAACCAGATTTTTTGGGAATTAATTATTATCATGGGGGGACATTTCAACAAAATCAAATCGAACATCCCGATAAGACCGACCAACATGAAAAGGATTTTTCTACAACCGATCCGTACCTAATGCAACCAAAAGATACACAAGCTCAGACTCCAGAAATGGCAATGTTTAATAACGTTCAAAATCCTTACTTGCATAAGACTCAATGGGGATGGGAAATCGATCCCGTCGGATTTAGAATATCTTTACGTCGAGTTTATGAAAAATATCAGTTACCGATAATGGTGACCGAGAATGGCTTAGGTGCACAGGATAAATTAGAAGACGGCAATATCGTCAATGATCAGTATCGAATTGACTACTTACAGACACATATTACAGAAATGCAACGAGCCTTGACCGATGGAGTAGATATCATTGGTTACTGTGCCTGGTCATTTACCGATTTATTAAGTTGGTTAAATGGATATAAGAAACGTTATGGTTTCGTATATATTGATCGAGACGATGATAGTTCTAAGAATCTAACACGTATCCCAAAGAAGAGCTTTTATTGGTATCGTGACTTTATAGAAAAAAATTCTTAAATAAGAATGGCCACTATTAAGAGATTCAAGCGTACATATATGTCTTGAATATCTAATAGTGGCCATTTTTTATTTTAGAATAATATTGTATTTGATTACTTGGATATTAGAAGTAACAATTGTTAAAACAAATATTTAGATATATTCGCATATTTAATGAACTCAACTATTTTCCAAACTCATCAGCAATCTAGTCGGTAGTAAAAAATCTGTGGGCCCTCAGTGGTGCCATTATACTTAGCTTGCGGAGCAAGGTTAGTATAAGACCGAGCTTAGAGATCCATGATTACGCACAAAGTGCGGAATTATTAGCTCTAAGTCGTGTCCACCACGTTCCAGCGGCCCACAGATTTTTTACTACTGACGGCAAGTTACATCAATATTAGTTAATATCGTCACTCTTTTATTAACATAAATAATAATTATCAATATATAAATGATTAAATTTAAATTTTTTGTTACAAAACAGTTACTTTCAGTAAACAAAACTGTAACTTTCCACATTTGTCAAATTTTCTGCTCTATAATTTATTTTGTTGCGATGGCAACGAAAGGGAGAAGGGAATTATGGCTTTAAAGAGAAGAATTATTGTAGCGCTCACTACAGTAATGTCGTTGGTTTTATTTTTTGTGTGTGCAACTAATGTCCAAGCTGCGCGTGCTGATATGGTTGATGTATCCAATAACAATGGGGCGATGACCGTTGCTAACTTTAAGGATATGCATGATAACTATGGTATTAAGGCGATAGTTACCAAGATTAGTGAAGGTACATCTTTCAAGGATTCAACTGCTGCTGGTAACATCTCAGCTGCCAAGTCTGCCGGTCTATATGTTAACGGATATCATTATGCCAGATACAGTACAGTCAGTGGTGCTAAAGCCGAAGCTGACTACGCTGCCAAAATTGCTCAAGCAGATGGTTTACCAAGTGGTGCTGTTTTAGCAACTGATGTTGAGAGTTCTGAGCAAAGTGGTTTATCTACTGCTCAAAATGATGCTAACAACGCTGCTTTTATGACTGAAGTTGCCAAATATGGTTACCGTTCAGTTATTTATACTATGGGATCATGGGTTGGTTCAGTCATGACAGTTGGACAAGGTTGGATTGCATCTTATCCATATAGTCCATCAGGTCAAGAATGGTATACTTCTGAGCATGCATGGCAATGGTCAAGTTCATACACGTTCAATGGAAGTTATGGAAACTTCGACGTTTCTGAACTTTATGATAACTACTTTACTAGTTATTCAACACCAGGTACTTCTAGCTCAACCACAACTACTACAACAGATAACAGCAGTAGTTCAAACAGTTCAGCTGCAACAGATAGTGGTTCAAACAGTGCCAGTGTCAGCAAAGATGTAATTACCGTAAATAATACTTCTAGTAATTTCGTTCCTTTAATGGCACTTCAAAGTGACGGTTCAATGCAACGTATAACTAACCGTGCTTTAGGTAACAACACTCCATGGCAAACTGATCAAGTTAAGATTGTAAATGGTGTGACATATTACCGCGTTGCTACAAACGAATGGGTTGCCGCTAACTATGTAAAAGGTAACAGTTCATCAGCTGCTACAAATAGCGGTTCCGAAAGCACATCCAGTAGCGATGTCATTAAGGTAAACAATCCTTCTTCATCTTATGTAAGACTAGTTGCCTTACAAAGTGATGGTACAATGAAGGAAATCACTAATGAAGTTTTAGGTAATAATACATCATGGAAGACTGACCAAACAAAAGTTGTAAATGGTGTGACATATTATCGTGTTGCTACAAATGAATGGGTCAGCTCAACTTATGTTGCGGCCTAATAAATTTTGAGATTATTTAAGACATTGTGAATTTTCACAATGTCTTCTTTTTATGGAAAATTAATTAACTTGTCCTTTGCTTTAAACACTTGATTCAATTATAATGAATTTACAACAAGGGAGTAACTTGCAGGTTGCTGTGACAAAATCGTCAACAAGACGTAGCTCTGGTTTTGTCTTAATTAGTGAGACTTGTGCGCATATTTGGCGTGCAAGTCTCTTTTTTTATAAGAAAGAAGGGGTAGTTATGAAACAAGTCGAATCAAAAAATAGTTCTCGAGATTATGCATTAGACAAGAAAACCTTGCTGAAAAAATTTAATACAAGTGAGGATGGATTAAATAGCCAGCAAGTCTCAAAACTTTTAAATGAGAATGGTCTTAACGCTCTGGCTCAAGGAAAACGCAAAAATATTGTGCAACGTTTCTTGGATCAGTTCAAGGATTTTATGATCATTGTCTTATTAATAGCTGCTCTAATATCCGGAGTGGTGGCAAAGGAATGGTCGGATGCGGCTTTAATTTTAGCTGTCGTTATTATTAATGCTGTGTTCGGTGTCTTTCAGGAGTCGAAAGCCGAAGAAGCTATTGATGCCTTAAAGGAAATGTCGACACCCGAAGCTCATGTAAGGCGTAAAGGGAAATTGGACACCGTTAGTAGCGAACATTTAGTTGTCGGCGATATCGTCTTGCTAGAAGCCGGTGATATTGTGCCAGCTGACATTCGTTTGTTAGATTCCGCTTCCATGAAAATTGAAGAGTCAGCTTTGACTGGTGAGTCTGTTCCCGTTGATAAATCTGATGAAGTTTTACCAGATGAGGATATACCTCTGGGTGATCGTGTCAATATGGCTTATATGAACAGTAATGTGACTTATGGTCGTGGCGTCGGTATTGTTGTAGCAACTGGTATGGATACTGAAGTCGGTCAAATTGCCGGTTTGATCAATAAAGCTGAAGATACAAGTACACCATTACAAGATAATTTGAATTCATTAGGAAAAACGTTAACTTGGTTAATTTTAGTTATTGCGGCGGTGATCTTTGCCGTTGGTATCTTTAATAATAGTGAAGGGTTGCCATTGAATGAATTGGTTATCAATATGTTGTTAGTGGCCATTTCATTGGCGGTTGCTGCTATTCCTGAAGGTTTACCGGCTATTGTTACAATCATTTTAGCTTTAGGTACAACTAGAATGGCCAAGAGAAAAGCGCTCGTTCGTAAATTACCGGCTGTAGAAACTTTAGGTAGCACGGATATTGTTGCTTCAGATAAGACTGGTACTTTAACGCAAAATAAGATGACCGTTGAAAAAGTTTATCAATATGGACAATTACAAGATGCTTCAGCTGAAATTTCAGGTTCTGACAAAGTGTTACAAGTTATGACTTTTAGTAATGATACTAAGATTCAAAGTAACGATGTTTTAGTCGGCGATCCCACTGAAACAGCCTTGATTCAATTTGGTTTTGATCATGGCTATCAAGTTGAAGATGAGTTAGCTAAAGAGCCACGTGTAGCCGAAGTACCATTCGATTCTGAACGTAAATTGATGTCAACTATTCATCAATTGCCGGATAATAAATTTTTGGTAGCTGTCAAAGGCGCACCAGATATGTTGTTGCAACGCGTTACAAAAATTCAAGCTACGGCGAATGAAGTACGTGATTTTACTGAAGCTGATAGAGTTGAAATTTTGAAACAGAATAAAGGTATGGCCGTACAAGCCTTACGTGTTTTGGCAATGGGATATAAGGTTATTGATCAAATTCCTGATACTGTAGATTCTGAAAATGTAGAAAATGATTTAATTTTTGCAGGATTAGTCGGAATGATCGATCCGGAACGTCCTGAAGCTGCCCAAGCGGTTGTTGACGCTAAAAAAGCCGGTATCAGACCAATTATGATTACTGGTGATCATCAAGATACTGCTGAAGCTATTGCTGGACGTCTGGGTATTATCAAACCAGGTGATGACGCTGCCGTTGTTACTGGTGCCCAGCTAGATCAAATGAGTGATGAAGAGTTTGCTAAAAAGGTTAATCAATATTCAGTTTATGCACGAGTTTCTCCAGAACATAAAGTTAGAATTGTCAGTGCCTGGCAAAATAAAGGTAAAGTCGTAGCTATGACTGGTGATGGTGTCAATGATGCTCCAGCCTTGAAGTCGGCCGATATTGGTATCGGAATGGGTATTACAGGGACTGAAGTTTCTAAAGGTGCTTCCGATATGGTTCTAGCTGATGATAACTTTGCTACGATTATTGTCGCAGTTGAAGAAGGGCGAAAGGTCTTCTCAAATATTCAAAAGTCGATTCAATACTTACTGTCAGCTAACTTGGGTGAAGTATTAACATTATTCATGATGACACTGTTGGGATGGGATATTTTATTACCAGTCCAGTTATTGTGGATCAATCTAGCTACTGATACGTTCCCAGCGATTGCATTAGGTGTTGAACCAACTGAACCAGGAATTATGGACCGAAAACCACGCGGTAGAAAATCAAGTTTCTTAAGTGGCGGAATTGGCACTTCAATTGTTTACCAAGGTATCCTAGAAGGCTTGATCACACTAGGTGTCTACGGCTTGGCAATTGCATTCCCAGTTCATGCAAATGATGCCGCAATGCACGCTGATGCTTTAACAATGGCTTATGCAACATTAGCTTTGATTCAGCTATTCCATGCCTTTAACGTTAAATCAACTTACCAATCAATCTTCAAAGTACATCCATTTAAGAATAAAGTATTTAACATTGGGATTGCTGCTTCATTCATCATGGTTGCCGCAACTATCTTAGTACCTGGTTTCAATGGCTTGTTCCACGTAACAGAATTAAACTTATTACAATGGTCAATTGTTTTAGGTGCAGGTATTCTAATGGTACTTGTCGTTGAAATTGTTAAATTCTTCCAACGTCGTGCCCGTAATGTCAAGTAATGTGAGTTTATTGAATCAGAATTTTTAACAAAAAAATAACAGTGTCTATTAGGAGATTCAGGTAATATAACTTGAATACTCAGTAGACACTGTTTTTTTATTGTGATTTAGCTTTTTATGCCAACGATGAAAGATAAGATTAAAAAATTATCTTGATTGTTAAAGGTTAAGTAGTTGTTGCAAATCATTGATTTCGTAAGTTGCTTTCGTAGTAGTGTGGTTAACCACTTCTTGAGGATTAAACCAAACGGAATCTAAATTAGCAGCGTTAGCACCAGCAATATCAGCTGTTAAAGAATCACCGATAACAAGCATTTGATCTTGATTGGTCTTGAGTTTGTCAAAGACGACTTTAAAGAAATTAGGATCTGGTTTTTGATAGCCGAGATCTTCAGATAGATATAGATCTTCAAAGTCAGATAATAAATCAGCACGTTTGAGTTGGGAGTACTGTTTTTCTTTAGTACCGTTAGAGACAGCAAAAATCCTGTGCGACTGACTGAGAGTATCTAGTACTGACTTGGCATTTGGCATTAGGATATTTTCCAGTTTAAAAAGTTGGAGATAGGAATTATTCATTTTGGCTCCGTCAATATTTTTACCAAAATGGTCAAAGTAGAGTCGGAAGCGGGAATTCAATAGATCTTCACGTCCGAGTTGGCCACGTTCTAATTTTTCCCATAAGCCATCATTGAGTTCGTGCCAGTAGGCAATCTGCTGATCATTGAAAGGGAAATCAACTTGCTTTGATAATTTATGTAGCGCTTTTTCGGCATTAGCCTTAGTGTCGAGAATTGTGTTGTCGAGATCGAATAGTAAAATTGGATACTTCATAAAGATACCTCCGTATATCTAAAACTATACCAAAAAAGACCTAGGATTGTCCTAAGTCTTTTTGTTTACTAAGAGTTAATTAGCAGATTTGATCGCCAAGCTTAACCATCTTTGCACGGCGTTCTTCAGCTGTTTCAGGTTTAACGTTTCTCCAGTCAACGACTGATAAAGCACCATCGAGAATACCACTATTGTCTTTTAGTGCTAAGGCATTGTGCCATAGGGAAATGTTTAGACCATTTGTTAGAAGATCAGCATCAGAAGGGGATGTCTTCAAATCATAACCAGCATTGTTTTCAAGTTCAACGGTGTAGTTAGGGTCAGCATCTTTCAAAATAACGATTTGGAACTTATCACCAATAGCACAGCTACCACCAAGACTTGAATACTTGTTGGAACCATCATCAGTTGTCAAGATCATTGGAAATCCACTAGGAATTCTTTCTTTTAAATATGTTTGTGCTTCGTCTTTAATATCAATTTTCATAGTTGTTTTCCTCGCTTATTATTTATTTAAAGTTGCTTTTATTTAATCTTTATTACAAGTATTACTATACATCATATTAAAATTGTTTACAAGTAAATTGTGTACAATTTGTTATTTTTAATAAAAAGATGCGAATTACCACATCTTATTATTGATTAGCAAATTTGATTGCCAAGTTTAACCATTTTGTCATGACGTTGTTCATCTGTCTCAGGTTTGACGTCTCTCCAGTCGACAACTGAAAGGGCACCGTCAAGAATACCGCTGTTATCTTTAAGGGCTAAAGCATTATGCAAAAGTGAAATATTTAATCCGGCCGTGAAGAAATCAGTATATTGTTCTTCTGTACTCATCTTGTAGCCTGCATTATTTTCGATTGGAACAGTATATTTAGGATCAGCATCTTTCAAAATAACTAATTGGAACTTATCACCAATGGCACAACTTCCACCTAAACTGGAGTATTTATTGGAACCATCATCTGTTGTCAGGATAACAGTACTTCCAGCTGGAATTTTGTCTTCCAAATATTTTAGTGCTTCGTCTTTAAAGTCAATTTTCATAATTAAGATCCTTTCCATTACCAAATCAATTGTGCAATCGCTATTTGTACACAACCTTTATTACACTTTCTAATTTACAGTAAATTAGAAAGTTAGGCAAATAGTTTGCTCACGACTTTTTAGGAAAAATTGAAAAAGCGGCAATAACAAATAGGATTATTGTGACCCATAGTAGGACATTGCTGGTCAAAGTCTGTGGACCAAATTTTCCTAAGTAATTCCAGATCAGTGGGGCAAAGAAAGCACTTATAATAGTAGAAATAGTCAAATAACTACTGAGAGTATTGATTTGTTCAGACTCTAATCCTTGATTGCTAGTGAAAATTAAATAGGGACCAGTGAATGAATAAACAAAATTAAAAAAGATTGCTGCGATAATGGCGACAATGCTGATATCGGTAGTCCAGAGAACCAAGACCGATATAGCAGCGCCTAAGTAACCTAATGTTAAAGTAAATCGATGAATCTTTTTATGGATTATTCCAAACAACAGTCCAGCAACTAATCCACCTAAATTCATAGCTGATAAGGTTAAATTAATAATTTGCGGATTGCCTAAATGCTTGAATTCAAAATAACTAGGTAATTTCAGTTGTACACCCCAAATTAGTAGGTAGGTGATAAAAGTAAGGATAACTAATTGCCACTTTTGCCAAGGGATTCTAACTGTTTTGGTACTAGAGAAAGAAGAGACCTTTTCCGGTTCTGGTACGAATAAACCAATCAAAATAGCGGTTACAAAAAGAATTAAATAGAGACCGAAAACAGTATGCCAGATTCCAACTAATAATCCTGCTAATCCAAGTAAAACAGCGTTACCTAAGGCAGTTAAACCAGTTTGATAGCCTAACAGTTTGGCACGAAGTTCTCCTTGATAGTTATGGGAGATTAGACTAATAGCATGTGGTGAAAAAAGGCCAACACCCAATCCCAAAACAAAGCGACTGCACATTATTAAGATAAAATCGTTGCTGAAAGCGGGGATGACTCCTGATAAGGCACTAATGATCAGTCCTGTAATAACTACTTTTTTGACGCCTATTTTTCGACTGAGATACGGATTGGGTAATATTGTCAGTAAGGCACTGAAATTGGCGATTGTTACCAACCATTCGATCATAGTCGTCGGCACATCAGGAAAGGTCTGTTTCAATTGCGGGATAACACCAGTGATAATAGTGGTTACATTGGTGACAGTTGAAAGGCTTAGAATACTAACAGTAGTTTTAATAGACTTCATGATTGACCTCATCTGTAATTTGATAGAGGTTAGTCTATCATTGAAGTTTATTAATTAGCGGACATTTTTGAAAGTGGATAGTAACAATTTTAAAAATAACAGATCTTATTAGGTATTAAAAAAACAACCAAAGTTGATGGTTGTTTTTTGATAGTTATTCTACTTCAGTCATAGGAACCAGATGCTTGGAACCTACTTTATAATAGGCTTTTTCGGTAAGTTTGCTTTGACCTCCCAAGGAATAAGCATCTCCTTGTGGCAGGGTACGTGATAACTTAGTTCCCTTAAGATCGTACGTTGGAGCTTTAAAGGAAGTTACTACGACTCTGAAGTCATCTGTATTGGTAACTACAGTCGTTCCAACAGCATCAGGAGAGTTACCATTAGTAATTCTAATATCTTTAGCGTTAACCAATTCGTTTTTGCCAATTAAGAAGTAAAGCTTCTTAACGTCAAATTTTTTAATAGTATATTCCGTAGATGCAGCTTGGACAGGCAATGCTGAGATTGTTGGAACCAAACCAATTGTTAGTAGAGATGTCAGTAATAAAATCTTATTAGATATTTTCATAGGACTATCCCCTAAATAAATTTATTCAATAGTATTTAATAACTAGGTGTCACCCTGTTATTGGGGAACATAATAACTCGTTAAATTAAAAAGGAGATAGTCTCAGTGATTGTCAATTGGTATAGGTCAAAGTCGTAACAGATTTGACTACTATTTCGTTCAATAACTGATTATCATTTCAGACAAATATTTTGACTAAAGATTGGCGTTTTGGCAAGTGAGTATTGACTGTAAAAATATAGTAATGTTAACCTTTACATGTTAAGAAAGGGGATTTTAAATTATGGCAAATGTAGAGCCAGCAGAAGCATTAATGCAAGCAATTCATGTTGCAAGTCAAGACAAAGAGGTTCAAAAAAGTTCAGAATTGATGGACCTTTTAGTTAAGAGCGCTAAACAATTGAAATCTACCGACAACTATCATCAAGTAGCTGCCAACTTAAATAAGTCACTTCAATATTGGGGAATGGGACACGTCGGCGGCCCAGCTGCTATTGATACTTTATATCAAGCAACGATTAATGATACACATGGTCGTGCATATCAAAAATTGCCTACAGGTATGGAATAGATAGTAAAGTAGTTTAACTGGTATGGGTTAAGTGGACATTTAGATATTTTTGGTTCTTTGTAAGGGAATAAAGAGTACGAATTCTATAATTAGAGAAGCAGTAATTCATTAAGCAAATGAATGTACCCAGAGTCCTTAAATAAATGCTGTTTGTACTATATTAGAAAAAAATATATAACGACACACTAGTCCGGAACAACAAGAAAATTGGCTCAGCCATGAGATTTACCTTAGCGATTTATCGCTTAGGTAAAGGCCGAGCTTGAAGATCCATGAATTTGCACAAAGTGCAAATTTATTAGCTTCCAGGCCGCCCTGCGTTCCAGCCAAATTTTCTTGTTGTGGAGGACGGCATCATTCCACTATAAAACATAGAACAATGGTTATTAACCAAAAAAAAATCCCGTATGACAATCATACAGGATTTTTTATTTGAAAGTTAAAGTTAATCCATACCCCAATAAGCAAACTCCTTATCAATAGCTTTTTGAGCAACAAGATTAAGATAATTGAATGGTTCGTCGAAATTAGGTGAGAAGAGCATGTCGACATAAGCTAAATCATCAATTGTATTACCATTTTGGATAATAACAGAGATAGTATTAGCTGATTGGGCTACTTCATGGGAACTCATAAATTGAGCACCTAAAACACGACGGCTTTTACGATCGTAAACCAAATCAATATTTATTTTAGTGTTAGTAGGCATAAAGTCAGGGCGATAATTAGCCTCAAAGAAAACATCTTGAGCATCGTAATTAGCTTCTTTAGCAGCGGCTAAAGTAAGTCCAGTAGAAGCAATGGTTTGCCCAAAGAGGAACATACCACTAGTGGCTTGACTACCCATGGATTTGCGACGACGTTTAAAGAGATTCATTCCAGCTAAAGTTCCTTGTCTGATGGCATGTGAAGCCAATGGAATATATTTGGAAGATAACGTAGGGTTATACTGGATTTCAGTGACATCACCGGCTGCAAAAATATCGGGATCAGATGTTTCCATATAGGCATTGGTGATAATAGCACCGTTTTTGGCAATATTAACTTGCCCCTTTAATAGATCAGATTGTGGCAAAACGCCAGGGGAAACGGCGACCATATCTACAACATAATCGTTGTTTTTAGTAGAAATTTGAATTTGATTATTGTCAGTATTGCTAAAACGAGTTACATTAGCGTTAGTTAAAACAGTGACATGATTTTCTTCCAAAAGCTTTTTAACACGATCAGAAATAGTTGCATCAACGTATTCATCTAAAAGCTGTTTGTTTTTCTGAAAAAGAATGACTTCATGTCCTGATTTAATAAATCCTTCAGCCAATTCGACACCAGCATAGCCACCACCTAAGACGGCGATTCGATGACTGTCTTTGGATGCCTCATGTAGTTGATGAGCTTGGTTACAAGTCTTACATAGCATAACTTTAGGATTCTCAATCCCTGGGATAACAGGAATATTTGTTCTAGAACCTGTTGCCATGATGAGTTTATCGTATTTATCATGAAGGAATTCACGAGTTTTTAAATTTTGTGCCAAAATAGTGTGAGCTTGACCATCAATTTTGATGACGTCATGTTGCATACGCATGTGAACACCTTTATTAGTAAATTCTTCTGGATTAGCGTAAAAAACGTCTCCCAAATCTTTGACTGCACCGCCGATGTGCAAATATGTCGCACAGGATAGATAAGATATATCGGCGTGTCGTTCATAAACAGTTATTTCTGCTTCTGGATAGTACTTAAGACATTCGTTCATAGCAGAAATTCCCGCATGAGTACAACCTATTATGGCTACTTTCATTCAACTACCTCGAGTTTTCTTTTATTTTGTATTATTGATTTTCATAAACTATTTTATATCAAACTTATAGTATACTTGCATTATATACGTTTGATATAAATTTTGTTGGATAGTTAGCGTTTTTATTTTAAATTTTAGAGGGCATATAACATTGAAAACGATTTATCGTTATTTTGTACAACCACAAGTGGATGTAAGAACACATTCTATTTTCGGTTATGAACTTTTAATTAAACAATTGACTCCAGAGGGGTGGCGTTTACCAGAATCTTTCATTGATATTGATTTAAACGTGAACGCTAAACTACTGGTAGCGACGACTAAAATTTTAGGAAAAAAGGTCCCATATTGTTCTGTAAACGTTAGTCGTGAACAATTGATGGACACGCAAATGGCTAAGGCAATTATAAAAAGTCAGGTTCAACTGTATCCAACGAAGTTAGTTGTTGAATTGACTGAGGAGAGGGGTCCACACAAGTATTGTGATGCCGCCTTTGTTCCTTATTTACGTAAATTTATGGAACATGGAATGCAAATATCTTTAGATGACGTTGGTACAGGGGATAATAGTTTTGAAAGCATTCGCAGTCTGTTGCCACTGGCTTCTGAATTGAAATTTGCTTTACAAAACTTCCGTAGTAATATTGAAGATCCTAAGTTACGTGAGAAACTTCGCGTTTGGAAAGGAATCAGTACTGAATACGGTCAACGCTTGATTCTTGAAGGTATTGAAAATCGTGAGGATGAAAAAATCAGTGATAAATTGGATATAGATTTTCGTCAAGGGTATTATTACGGAAAACCTGAATTGTTACCATTGATCGGTGACGATAATAATATGACATTGGATTAAAAATCATCCAATATAATTGAGTATGACAAGTACTCCGTATATTTACAAAAAGAAACAGCATTTATCCAGGATTTCAACATACAAATTATGTATGGCGAGTCTCGAATAAATGCTGTTTTTAATTATTTTTTACGTGCAACCGGTAAATACGCAATCAACATGATCAAACATGTGACTAGGATAAATATTGGTAGTGAAAGGATAGTTCCATTGTGAATGAAACTGACCAGATATGTTAGGCCACTGACAATCAAGTAATAACCAAAACTGAATAAACCGCTGGCACTGCCGATGACATCTTCGTAGCCTTTTAAAGCTAAATTTAAAGCAATCGGCAAAGTCGTGTTTAATCCTAGAAAGATTAAGAAAAAACCGATAATCATTAGAATAGAACTATTAAATTGCAGGCTAATGACCAAGATTAGAGCCGAAATACTGCTAAAGATCAGTCCAATCAAACCAATATATTCAGCCTTTAAATATTTTGCTAAAAAATTGACCAAGATAGCACCTAATAAACTAGCTAGTGCTAAAGTTAGTCCCAGACTCCCATATTGAATGGAAGAATAATTAAAATGTTTGATGAAGATAAAGGGCGCTTCAGAGTAATAGCCGAAGAGAATCCCATTTATTCCACCAATTAAAAGACTGTAGACCCAAACGATGGGATCTTTAAGCAATCTCCAAGTGACTTTGAGCAGGGATACCTTTTGAATACTTTCGCGATTGATGGTTTCGGGCAAGCGATAGTAAGCATATAACAAAGTGGCAACAGCCATTGTAATTAAAAAACTGAAAACATTCTTGTAACCAAGGTAAGTTTGAATTAAGCCTCCAATAAGTGGACCAAAGGCAGGAGATAAGGCCATTGCAGCTCCAACCTTGGAGAAAACTTTGGTACTGGCGATACCAGAAAAACTTTCACGCATGATAGTTTGAGTGACGACTGAGCCAACGCTAGCTCCAAAAGCCTGTATAAAGCGAGCTACTAATAAGTAGTTGAAGTTTGAACTTAGCAGTAAACCAATGTTTCCTATTAGATAAAAGATAATTCCAATTAGCATTGCTAACCGGCGACCAATTTTATCCGATAGTTGGCCCCAGAAAAGTACTCCAATAGCAAAGGCAACGAAATAGATACTCATCGTTAATTGCGAGGTTCCAGCGGTGACCTTCATTTGGGAACTGATTTGAGGTAGAACTGGTGTGAAGATTGATTCACTGATCTGTGGAAATCCAACCAGAACAATGATCAATAAAAGTGATGGTACGGTGTTACGGACGTTTTTCATTTTAGACTCCTAAATTTTATTTTGCTGAAAAACGTCCTTCATCATTTGCGGGCATACAAGCCATGATGTTAGTTAAATCCATGGTTTTCACCTAATTTCTATAAAGTATGCTTACCATGATATAGGAAGTTTGAAGACTTTACAAATTATTTTATAAAAAAGGGATGTTTTCACTCCCCCCAGTGAAAGCGGTTACCGGGAACTAGTGCTATATTAAAATTATTAAATGATGAAAGGGGAAGATAACATGGATGAGGGCACACCACGTGTTAAGTCAGTAATTTTGTTGCCAAATTTTTACGTACGAGTAAATTATGATAACGACCAAGTAAGATTTACCAAGAGTGAGTTGTATTACATGGAAACTCATATCTTCCAGCAACCACATTTGGGCCTAACAACATTGACACCAGGCTGGTACTGGATCGGCAGTGACATCAAGTTACTAGATGATAATAAGTTCTCTATCAACGGAACAGTTTACGACGGCAATGAGATTTACGGCAGTAAAGTAAGACCATATTAATTAGATAAAAAATCGAAATCCTAGTGAGTGGGATTTCGATTTTTTTATGTAATATTTTTTGAAATAAAATCATCTTTTTCAGATAATTTTGGCATTTTTTATGGATAAAAAAATGAAAGAAGTTAATAATATGGGGTAAATAATGAAAATCATTCATTGAACAATTAAGAGGGGTAAACATGGTTACGCGTTTATTAAATTCTTTTGCTAAAATCCGCAACACTAAGGTGGCTAGTGCTGTACGTAGTACTTTGACGTTGTTATTTCCAATTATGCTACTAGGTAGTTTTGCCGATGTTATCAAGTTCGCTTTCTTGACCAAAACAGGTTTTATGGCACAAATGTTTGGAGTCACTACTTGGCTACCTTATTCACGAGAGCTGAGTTGGATCATGGAAGTTATCTTTCACTGTACGATTGATATGATTGCTCTCTATGCAGCTTATGGCATAGCCTATTTTACGGCTAAAGAATATAAAAAAGATGGCGGTAGCGCTGGGGCGATTGGATTGATGTCATTTTTAATCATTTCATATCAGCCAACTGAAGATGGATTGCCAAACTTCAGTCGTTTCTTCATGTCCCAGGGGATGTTAATTGCACTGATAGTCGGATATCTCTGTGGTCGACTCTGGGTCAGCTTTGCTGATTCAAAGGTAAAGCAGCGTTATAAAATTATTTTTCCCGTTCTCATAGTCTTATTGATTTCAGGAATCTTGAATTTGGCAGGATTGTTTGTTGTGAAATTAGAGATACCAACTTATGTTGCTAGTTTTGTGACAGAACATTCGCCATTCAATTCGTTAGTATATGTTTTAGGGATGGGCTTTTTGACTGATCTTTTGTCGTGGATGGCAATTGGTGGTCCCTTCAGCAATGAACCTACATTTAACGACGCCCCAGCAATGGCAAATATGAATTCAGCCTTAAAAGCCGGTTCATCGTGGAATGTTCCATACAAGTTTACGGATACAACTCTATTCCATAGTTTTGCTAACTTCGGTGGCAGTGGAGTCATGATAGCGTTAATTATTGCTATCTTGATTTTTTCCAAAAAGGGACGGAATCGTAATGTTGCGAGATGGTCAATATTTCCGGCAATCTTTAACAGCCATTATTCAATGATGCTAGGAATACCGGTTCTATTCAATCCCGTTTTCTTGATACCATTTATCATTACGCCACTATTTAATATGATCGTAGCGGCACTTTTCATCATCTTGCACTGGATACCGGTAGCAGCATACCCAGTGCCCTCAGGTACTCCAGGTCCATTGATTGCTTTTATCGGTACAAATGGAAATTGGCTAACCTTAATTTTGGGAGCCGTTCTATTAATAATTGATGTTTTCATCTATCTGCCATTCGTGAAGTTATCAGACCGAATCAGTCAGAGAGCAGGTGATATCGATGAAAATTAAATTTTGGCTTTGGACGATTTTAGGTGTTGTCCTGTCGGCAACATTGATTATTGTTTCCTTGAATTGGTCACATCAAAATACAAATGAATTGGCTAAAATTCATAATTCCAAATTGTCACCGGTCATAATGATTCCGGGAAGTTCGGCTTCAGTTAATCGCTTTGATACGTTAGTTGGAAAATTAAATAAGAATAATAAGCACCCACACAGCTTGATCAAGATTCGAGTCACAACAGATGATAAGTTGCATATTTCTGGTAGTCTACGCCGTGGCGACAATGAACCGGTTATCGTGGTTGGTTTCGAAAATAATCATGATGGTTATGACAATATCAAGAAACAGGCTAAATGGTTCAATACAGCCTTTAAATTTTTGACTAAGCAATATAATTTCAATAATTTTAAGGCTATTGGACATTCAAATGGAGGTCTGATCTACACGGCCTTTTTGGAAAACTATTACTCAGAGTATTCCGAACAAATAAAGATTAAGCAATTGATGACAATTGGTTCGCCTTATAACTTTAACGAAAAATCAGTTCGTCATAAGACGCAGATGTTATCTGATTTTATTGATGATCGTGATAAGATTCCAGCTAGTCTTAGTGTCTATTCAGTTGCTGGTACCGAAACGTATAATTCGGATGGATTGGTGCCTTTGGGTAGTGTTATGGCTGGAAAGTATATCTATCAGGGACGAGTTAAGCATTTCACAACTATTTCCGTTTCAGGTTCAGATGCACAGCATTCTGATTTACCACAAAACGATCAGATCATCGATTTGATCAACCGATATATTTTAGATCCTAAACAAAAACTTCAAAGACGACAGGGAGCAATTTCTCTGGATGGACAATAATCTTAAACAAATTTTTGAATTAAAAGACTCCATCAATCCATATTTACGTGAGTTATAATCAATGTAAGAGCTTACATAAAACGAAGGGTTGTGTTTATTATGAGTCTAAGTTTTGGGCGTAAGATTAATTATTTACCATTATTAAATTCTGTACTTGGCGGGATTATCATCGGACTATTTTTCTTCTTACTTTCTCAAAGGGTAGGAATTGCTATTTTATTTGGGGCCGTATGTTTGCTAGTTATTTTAATGCTATATACCCTTAAGATTCGGGATAATCTCGATCAGTGGCAAGTTGATGACAGAGGAATCCACTATCAGGATTACAGTACGACGAGTAAAAGAATCAAGGCAATTCTGTTGCATGGTTCTTCTAATGAAGAGACAGTGAAATTCAGTGATATCAAAGAATTTTCCATTGTTACTGGTAAAGGAATGGATTTACCAAAAGGAATTGGACCAGATGGGCCAATTGATGTTGCTTTCTATGTGGTGGATTCGACGTATCAAGCTTTTTCTAGCCCTTATTATTTGTCACTAAAATTGGCTAAGGGGGAAGATGTAGACTTAGATCTTTCTGCTAATGCTCAGGATGTGGCAGCGGTGAATAAAGTTATTAAGAAGATTGAAGAGAAGACTAATTTGCAGGTTAAATTAGAAAAACAACGCGTATAGAACAAAAGACCGACCAATTTGGCCGGCCTTTTTTGCATTTAAATTGAGTTACTGACAGTCCACTGGATTTTGCCAGAATACTGTCCAGATTTGTTGATTCCTGATTGATTTAACAGAACACCTTCATCAGATGCCCAATCATCAGTAATATCATAGGAGCCAGTTGTATCAGTAAGGTTTTCATCGATAAAAGTACTTTGAGCCATATCAAAGATTTTGTCGTTGTCGTCGACATAGATAACGTTGCCGTTAAAGTTCGAGTCGCTACTATTTAGTTCACTGGCTTGGCCATAAAGCTTCCAATCAGAATTATGGCTAATAACGGTTAAGTCAAAATCACTCTGGCGTTTAAGAATCTTATGGAGATCAACACTTTGAGTTGTTTGGAAAGTTAGTTGGGGATCAGCTACTAGTTCAACGGATTTGTTAGGTTGTATCGTTACATAATATGAGTAAGTATTTGAGAAGATACTGTCCTTATCCATAGCGGTGACTTGTACCTCTGTTGTCTCACCAACAGGGAAAAGTTCCCAAAAATCATCTTCAGAAACTATCTTACTTAAAGGAATTTCGTGAACCGCAATTTTACCGGCCTCACTGATACTAGTGGCGGTGGAATAAGATCTATCTCTGATATTGATATTGTAGATAATAGGATCATCAACTTCAAAATTATGCTCAATTTTATAATCGTAATTCAATGTAGTATCTAAATTTAAAGTGGGAATTGTGTTATCATCGGGCTTTAATAAATTAATGTTTTGCTTGTCAGAGCTTAAAACTAATTTCCAATCCTTTTTATATTTGATTGTGAACTCAGGGGTACTGAGTGTTGTGATATTATTATCGGATGAGAATTTAGCAGCTTTAGTTGCAACCAATATATCTTGGGTGGTTTCATTCACGGCTTTACCATTAATAGCAACATTCATTACTTTATTGTCGAGACTTAACTCATGATTAATCTTATAATTAATAGTATTGTTATTTAATTGGCTGGCAGGAACTAATTCGGTTTCGCCGTTTTCAAAAGTAATCGTCGCAATATTGTCGTTGCCGGAAAAATCAATATTATCAGGTAGATTGATACTAGCTACAATGTCAGACCAATTTGTTCGACCGCTTAGATAAGTTAGATTATAATTTATCGTTAAATCATCGCCACTGTTAACAGTTTTGTCAGTAGTATAGTGGGTATCATTTTTATTATCAGTAATGATTTTATTGAGTGTGTTGTCTTTTATATAGATATCCGGTTGAATACTGACAAGGGCAGGGATGGATTCGAAAATAGCTAATTTACCTTGAACATCAGGGTTGTTACTATTTGAACCGGTGAATCCCCAGAGTAGTTTATTATCTTTGATATCGCCAAAGGTACTCATATCAACTTTTACACTCTTGTCAATTCGGATGAAGCTGTACTTATTGAGCTGACCATTATAGTTGTAGTTGATCGTGCCATCAAGATTCTTATCATTAAAGGAATAGTCGATGGTAATAGTCTTTTTGTCTTCGGAAGGTGTCCAAGTCATAGAGAGATGGTGCCACATTAATTTATTACCATTAAGATCTTTATCATTTGTTAATGATGTTTCGATTGTATTGGTATGAATCTGTGAATAAAATGATTCAAAGGGAGACCAAAAAGTACTTTCATTTGAAAAGTCACTATTCTTTGTAACGTCAACATAGGTTTGAGGATTTGCGGGATAAGTTAAAGCAATATGTCCGAATCCACCACCAGAACCAATTTTAGTACCCTCGTCATATCGATTAGGGTAGCCTTCTGGAACGTATTGATTACCTACTGATGTGTCGTAGCCATTAATTGTATTGTAGAAAATTGTTGCACTTTCTCCGTTATCGCCAACACTTAAGTTACCACCATTATATAAGGTTAATTTTTTTAGGTCTTTATCTTTAATTCGATTAATTTGAGGATCAAATTCAAGAGCAATACTATTTTGAATGGCTGTTTTCGCGACTTCTGTAGGAGTCGCAGGGTCTGCTGACATACCTATTAATGCCGCACTTTTTGAAATGGCTCCGTCATATCCGTAAACTCCAAGTCCTTGCAAACCGGCACCTATTGCCTTAGTACCGAGAGGATCATTTTGTATTACCAGTGCGATCCCATTACCATTAACCGAAGGCTCATTAGAACTTTTTCCCATATAGATCCACGCAGAAACAGTTTGCTTTTTGGTTGGATCAATATAATTCTGTGCAGCCTTGTCGGACCAAATGGCACCATAGGAACTGGTATTTTGAATAATTTGAGTATTGAATGTTCCTACGAGAGGATATGTTTTAGTGGTGATTTCTCTTTCACCAGTTCGGGGTCCATCAGCTAATATTAAGACTTTTCCCGTATCATCCACCTTGGCATAATTATGTCTAAAAGGGTATTGTCCATTGCTGAAGTCGCTAGAAGTTTTCTCTTGGTTGGTGAAGTACTTTTGAATAATTAGCCCATCAGGAGCACTATTGATAGCGTCCTTATCATCAGCGGTTAAAGCTTGCGCTGTTTGAGTGAATAAGGTTAATTTTACTATTCCCAGAATGAAGAATAGTAAAAGATAGACTATAAAATGCTGGCCTTTTGATTTCATGTCATCTTCCTTTGAATAATATATTTGTGAAAGCGTTTAATTAACTATCTAAATATAATATATCAGATATTGACATGATAAGGAATTCACAAAATCATAAAAACTATTGTTAAATAAATTTAGAAAGAAGAGAGGTGTAAGTATGCGTTGGATACCAACATTAATAATTTTTTTGTTAGCAATTGTCAGTGGACTATATATTTTTGGCAATTTAAGAAAGCTTTCTCGACCATATTTTGTTCTCTTCTATTGGATGTACTTTGTGGGGTTAATGGCTATCTTGTTCATGCCCATTTCAATCAATGGTCTGACAGTAAAAATTTTACCCCCTGGAATTGGTCGGGTGAATCTGTATCAATTACAGCTTTCAGGAATTGAATTTTATGAAAACATTATTATGACCGTACCATTTGGTTTCTTTATTAAAAAGGTTTTTAAAAAGACTCCTTTAATATTCCTGATCATTTTAGGACTCTTGATTGGAACTAGCTTTGAATCGATGCAGTATGTTTTGTCACATCATTTCTTAATAGACCGGACAAGCGACATCAATGATGTTATTTCGAATGCAATGGGAGTGATTATTGGTGGCGTGATGGCAATGATATACCATTCATTTTCAAAAGATAACTGATAACTTCCTATTAGTAAGTTAATATATTAATAAGGGAGGACAGTTTATGAATTGGATTGTTGTAATGATTTTAGCTGCCACGTTAGCGGGATTTGTGCAGGGAGTCACCGGATTTGGTTCGGGAATCGTGTTGATGGTCTTCTTACCACAACTTTTGCCGATCAATCAGAGTGCCGGTGTCTCTACATTGACGATGTCGATTGCGATTATTATGGTAGCTTGGAAATATCGGAAGGCTTTAAAATGGAAAAAATTAGTCATGCCGTTTTTGATTTATATTGTCATGGCTACTTTTTCACTGCATTTAAGCAAGTTTTTAGCTGCCGGTTATTTAAAAGCTTTATTGGGATTACTACTAATTATTTTGGCGTTGTATTATACCGTAATGAATTTGAAGTCGATATCGGTTAAAACAATTCCAATTTATGTCATGGTCGTCTTTGCCTTGATATCGGGCTTTTTCAACGGTTTGTTTGGAATCGGTGGCCCATTGATGGCATTGTATTTTTTGACGATTTCTGATTCTAAAGAGAATTATTTAGCAAGTATTCAGACGTTCTTTTTACTTGATACGATTGTTATTACCAGTTTGCGTTTTTCGACAGGAATTTTGACGGCAGGAAACTTGAAATTTGTATTAGTTGGTTTCATTGGCGCTATCTTGGGAACTATTTTAGCCAACCGACTAGTGAGTCATTTGAATATTCGGATTATGGAATTTTTCATTTATATTTTTATCGGAATCAGTGGCTGTTATTACCTAATAACGGCTTTATAACAAAAGATTTACTTGCATAGAATGAAAATAGTCCGTATAATGCATCTTAATTATGTTTAAGAAATGAGGATTATATATTTGATTACTGTAAGTAACGTTAGTTTGCACTTTGCCGATCGTAAGTTATTCGAGGATGTAAATATCAAGTTTGCCCCAGGCAACTGTTATGGCTTAATTGGCGCAAATGGTGCCGGTAAATCAACTTTTCTAAAAGTGTTATCAGGTGAGATAGCTCCTTCAACAGGCTCTGTTAAATTAGGACCTAATGAACGTTTAGCGACTTTGAAGCAGAACCACTTCGATTATGATGACTACACAGTTATGGAAACTGTGCTTATGGGTCACGCTGACTTGTATAAAATTATGCAAGAAAAAGATGCCATTTACATGAAACCTGATTTTAGTGAGGAAGATGGTTTAAAAGCTGCCGACTTAGAAGCTAAATTCGGCGAAATGGGTGGCTGGGAAGCTGAAGGGGAAGCCTCACAAATGCTTCAAGGATTAAATATTCCTGAAAGTCTTCACCAAGAAAAAATGGCTAATTTGACTGCTGGTCAAAAAATTAAAGTATTGTTAGCTCAAGCTCTGTTCGGTCAACCAGATGTTCTGCTATTGGATGAGCCTACTAATGGACTTGATGTTGACTCAATCGACTGGTTAGAAGAATTCCTAATCAATTTTGAAAATACTGTTATCGTCGTATCCCATGACCGTTACTTCTTGAATAAAGTATGTACGTACATGGCTGACCTTGATTACAGCAAGATTCAGCTTTATGCTGGTAACTACGATTTCTGGCAACAATCTTCACAATTAGCTCAACAAATGAAGCAAGATCAAAACTCTAAAAAAGAAGAGAAGATCAAAGAGTTACAGGACTTTATTGCTCGTTTCTCAGCCAACGCTTCTAAATCTAAACAAGCTACTTCTCGTAAGAAGATGCTTGATAAGATTACTTTAGATGATATTCAACCAAGTTCACGTCGTTATCCATTCATCAAGTTTGTTCCTAATCGTGAAATCGGAAATGATTTGCTGCAAGTGAAAGATTTGACGATTTCTATTGATGGCAAACAAGTTTTGAAGAACGCTAGTTTTATTTTGAATAAAGACGATAAAGTAGCTTTCTTAGCTAAAAATGATATGGTCACAACAGCTTTGTTCAAGGTATTGACAGGTGAGTTGGAACCAGATTCAGGTACAGTAACTTGGGGTGTTACAACTAGCCAAGCATACTTGCCAAAGGACTTTAATTCAATGTTTACTGAAGATACACCAATTATTGATTGGTTACGCCAATTCGCTGAAAAAGGTGAAGATGACGATACATTCTTGCGTGGATTCTTAGGTAGAATGTTGTTCTCTGGGGATGATGTTACAAAGAAAGTTAACGTTCTATCCGGTGGAGAAAAAGTCCGTGTCATGTTATCAAAAATGATGTTATTGAAGGCTAATGTCTTACTACTTGATGATCCAACCAACCATTTGGATTTGGAATCAATTACAGCCTTGAATGACAGTTTGATTGACTATAAAGGTTCAATCCTCTTTGCTTCTCATGACCACCAATTCATTCAAACAATTGCCAACCGTTTGATTTACTTAACAGAAAATGGTGTGATTGATCGTGCAGATACTACTTATGACGAATTTAGAAGTAATGATCAAATTGAAGCACAAATTGCTGAATTAGATAAATAATAATAAAAATCCCGATTCCAGTTTTGGAGTCGGGATTTTTTAGTACAATGATTATTTTGAATTGTGAGTTAAATCATTGGAGAGTAAAATAAGTCAATGATTTTAGTAGCATGATGTAAAAATCATTGAAGTAGGCTTATGACTTAGGATACTTTTCCAGTCTGAAAAGTCCTTCAGAGTCAGGTACATTTTGTTTATTTTTAGGATAATAACCCATCTTTTTATAAAATTTTAAGGCGGTTATAGAAGCAGGAATTTCAACTCTAGTAGCTACCTTGAAGTAAGCATCGTTTTCCAAAGTTTTGATGATCAATCTGCCAACGCCTAAGCCTTGATAATCTGGATCAACAAATATATTAAAAAGACTAAATTCAGTCTTACTATCCCAATAAGGCCCAATAGCGCCAACTCCGATAATTGTCTTATCATTCAGAAAAACGTAAAAGTGAGTTTGTTGGGCCTTTTGAATGAAAAAATTTTCGTTTAGTCGGTCAATGTCATTTTGAAGGTATTCTTTTGAGTAATCGTGAATATTAGTTGTCATTAAAGTTTTTGCAACTAAATCAGCCACTGGTGTAGCGTCAGCATTTTTAAAAAATCGAGTTTTTAGGTTCATAAGCTATTTTCCTCGCATTGAATTAAGTCCAATTATATCCTAAAGAAGTTAGAAATAAATAAAATGCATAAATAGTTCATAATTTCGTCAATCAATTTTAAGCTTGCTTAAATAAACAAGTCTTAAAGTATAAGTATCAATTAACAAATGACAAAATTATGAAAGGAGTGTCAATTATGCGTTTTATACCTTTATTAATAATATTAACTATTTCGATAATTAGTGGTCTAGTCATTAATCATAATGTTGAGGAGTTTGAGAAGCGTCATTTCTATCTAATAAGCTTAGTCTATTTGACTTTTCTAGGGATGATTCTCTTTACACCAATTTCGTTTGATGGAACATCGGTCTATGTGATGTCAGCGGGAACTGGTCGGGTAAATCTGCATCAACTTGATATAATTGATATCGGTTTTGCGGAGAATATTATTTTGACAGTTCCATTAGGATTCTTAATTAGAAAATTTTTCCCACACGTGTCGATACTTTCAATGGCCTTTACCGGATTTATGATCGGTGGAGGAATTGAAACGACTCAGTATTTCTTATCACACATCTTCTTGATCAATCGGACTAGTGATATCAATGATGTTTTGGCAAATGCCTTAGGTATCGTCATTGGTGCCATCTTGATGGTAGTTTACGAATATATCACTAATAGAAAAACAATTACTGCAACTAAATAAAGCAATCAGTAGGTTAATATCGACATAATTAATCTATTGATTGTTTTTTATGCTAAACTTTTAAGTAAATGGGGGCGCTTACAGAATGGAACAAGAAGTAATTGACGCAATAATGGATTTTAGAGCTGGAGCTAAGGCTAGTGATGATAAACGTGATGAAGGATTACCAACTGAGGTTGACGGTGTAAAGCGTATCAATGATATCAGTTATGGCCCAGATTCAAAGTGGAATTTGTTGGATCTTTATTTACCGAAAAATGTTGAAGGACCAATTCCTACTATTATAAATATTCACGGTGGTGGTTGGTGCTACGGTACCAAAGAGACTTATCAATTTTATGGATTGAATTGGGCACAACGAGGATTTGCCTTCGTGAACCCTAATTATCGTCTGGCACCAGATGTCGTTTTTCCAGAAGAGATGGATGATGTCGACCGCTATATTCATTGGGTGGCCGACCACGCAGCTGAATACGGCCTCGATACTAATAATGTTTTCTTAATAGGTGACAGTGCCGGTGGACAAATGGCGGAACAGTACACTACAATTTTGACTAATGAAAAATATCGTCAGATGTTTGGTTACGAATTAACTGATCTGCATTTCCGTGCCGTCGCTTTAAATAGTTCTGCTAACTTTATGTTTGATCCAGGTACGATTACAGACGTAGTTAGTGCTTACTTTACACCAACAGTATTAGAGAGCAGACATGAACAAGTCGATACCGAAGAGTATATTAACGATGACTTTTTACCATCTTTTATTTGTACTGCTAATAATGATTTTATCCGTAACAATTCCGTCAAATTTGATGGTTTCTTAACGGCTAAGAAAATTCCACACGTCTTCAAAATGTATGGTGATGACCAAAATCCACGTGAACATGTTTTCTTGATCAATCAAAAAGATACAATTGCTAAACAGGCTAATGATGACGAGATGGCATTCTTTAAGAAATATTTGGCTAAATAACTTTCTTTAGGTAGTAAAAACTTGTCAGAAAAATTATCAAAGACCATACTTAAATAAAGGCTTATTTAAATGGAGGTCCTCGTAATGGCAAAAGTTTTTATTGCTGGCAAAATTCCAGATAAGGCAACAGCTTTGTTGAAAGCAACTGACCTAACAATTGATATGTATACTGATGATAAATTAATTGATGCGATAACTTTGAAAGAACATGTGGCTGATAGTGATTTTTTGATTACACCACTGTCAACGTCGGTCGATCGAGATATGTTGGATCACGCTCCTAAATTGAAATTAATCGCTAATTTTGGTGCCGGAACGAATAATATTGATACAGCTTATGCGAAAGAGTTAGGTATCCCGGTAACTAATACGCCGATTGTCTCAACTGTTTCAACCGCTGAATCGACTACTGGTTTGATTATCGGCTTAATGCATCGTATCGCTGAAGGTGATCAACTGATGAGAACGACTGGTTTCAATGGTTGGGCACCGCTATTTTTCTTAGGTCATGAATTGCAAGGTAAGACATTAGGTATTATTGGCCTGGGTCAAATTGGACAGGCTGTCGCTAAAAGAATGCATGCTTTTGATATGCCAATTCTTTATACGCAACGTCATCGTTTGCCAATTAGTCGCGAAGTTGAACTGGGAGCTACATTTGTTTCTCAAGAAGAACTTTTGAAAAAATCCGATATTGTGACATTACATTTGCCACTCAATGAACACACCAAACATCTACTAGGCGCTAAAGAGTTTGCACAAATGAAATCCAGTGCCGTTTTGATCAACGCTGCTCGTGGTCCAATTATTGATGAAACAGCTCTGACCGAGGCTTTAAAGAAGCATGTTATTGCAGGTGCGGCCTTAGATGTTTATGAACATGAACCAGAAGTATCTGATGAGTTGAAACAAATGAAGAATGTATTGCTTACTCCACATTTAGGCAATGCCACAATTGAAGCACGGGATGCTATGGCGACGATTGTTGCTGAAAATACCATTGCAGCTGTTTCGGGCCAATCAATTAAATATATTGTCAACGGACTATAAAGGATTGAGGAAAAAGTTATGTACGCTAATATAATAAATGAAAGTAACCAGAATTATAAAACTGTTAAAGTTGGTTTTTCCTGGACTGAAATGATTTTTGGATTTTGGACACCAGTATTCCGTTCCGATTTTAAATGGGCCGCAATTTTGGTTCTAGCAGAGATAGTATTCGGAGCATTCACTTGGGGCGGTGGAGCCTTCTTAGTAACGTTGGTTTTTGCCTTCTTTTATAATCGTGTTTACGTGAAAGATATGGTAGCCCAAGGTTACAAACCAGCCGATAAAGTTTCCTCTGATGTATTGAGAAGTTATGGTTATATTTAAAATGGTGAGATAGTTCCTTTAGGGAGCTATCTTTTTTTGTCTCTTATATAATAAAAAGTTATGGTTGAGTATAATATATAAGTATTTCATATTACAACATGGAAACTATATACTAAGGACATCAAATAAATAACGAATTGAGGTCGTATAAATGAGAAAAGTTTTAGTAATTGGTGCCCATGGACAAACCGGACAACAAGTAATTAATCGTTTGGAAGACTCAACAATGATTCCGGTAGCCGGAGTTAGACACAATGAACAAATTGAAGAATTTCAAAAACAAGGTGTAGAAGCACGGTTAGTTGATGTAAGAAAAGGAGTTAATGATATTGTTACTCAATTGAATGAAATTGATGCAATTGTCTTTACTGCTGGTGGTGGGATGATGATTGATTTGGATGGCAAAGTAAAAGCAGCTCAAGCGGCCGAAAAAGCCGGAATTAAAAGATTCATTTTAATCAGTGCCGGTGGAATCGAACATTTCCATGAGGATAATCGTTTGGAATGGATGAATCAGTACGAAGAGTACAGTGCTGCTATGTATTATGGAGATATGTTTGTTTTGAATTCTAATTTAGACTACACAATTATTCGGCCTGAGCAATTAACGAATGAACCAGCTGTAGGAAAAATCAGTATTGGTCAGGACTTACCGCATAATGAAATCACACGTGCTGATGTAGCAGATGTTGCAGTCTCTTCACTAGAAAATGATCAAACAATTAAACAGGCTTTCGATATTGGTGTCGGAAATGAACCAATAAAAGAAGCACTAGAAACTTTAAAATAAGGAAGTATAAAAAATGGATAGAGCAAAAGTAATCGTTCATATGCATACATCAATCGATGGGAAAATTGATGGAGTATATGGGCAACAGGCAGGAGACAAAATTTCTGGAGCATTTTACGCAGATGAGTTATTTAGATTGAGTAATGCTAATGCGAATGGATCAACTACCGTTGCCATGTATGCAGCCAAAGGACATCCGGATTTGTCTAAGTATGAAACTAGAGGAATCGAATATCAAGATTGGATTCCAGATATCCAAGCAGAAACTTGGGATGTAAGTTTTGATCGTAAAGGGAGAATGGGTTGGGAAATCAACTATTTTGAATATGGTGGCCATAAGAATAGGGCTATTGAGGTTCTAACTGAACAGGCTTCTAAATCATATTTAGCCTTTTTACAATCAATGGAAATACCATATATCATTTGTGGAACGAAAGATTTGAATTTAAATCAGGCATTGATTAAATTAAAAAAATACTTTGGTATTACAGCCATTTCATTAGCAGGTGGTGCAGTAATCAACGGAGCATTCTTAAAAGCCCATCTAGTAGATGAGATTTCACTAGTTGTTTCACCATATGTTAGTGGTGATCAAAATGTGAAGTCGGCTTTTGACACCTTAGGTACTTTTATAGATGATAAATTTATGATTAAAACAACTAAACAATTAGATGATGGTGGAATTCATTTACTATATGTAAAAGAATAAAAAAACTTCAATGACTAAATTTAATCGGTCATTGAAGTTTTTGCTTGTAAATGTTTAAAAATTAAGTTTACCTTGAATTTATTATGATTCGTTTCCAAATTAATCCTGCCTCCAAGGGTCGTGACAAGTGATTGAACGATACTCAAACCCAGACCAACACTGTGATTGGTACGGGAATTATCGGCCGTGTAAAAACGATTGAGTAATTGATTACTATCTTGGATATTTTCGTCCGTTTGATTCTCAAATGAAATTTGAACGATACTATTTTCATTTTTCAAAGTGACAGCCATATCGTTTGAAGCGTACTTTAGAATATTGCCGATAAGATTTTGAAAAATACGTTTGAACATCATCTCATCGCTATTCACAATAATTTTTTGGTCAAGTTGTATTTGAGCCTTGATTTGTTTGGCAGTGAGTTGGTCGTAATAGTTGAACAATTCCTTTTGCAAAGTATCGGATAAATTAAATTGAGTAACATTGAGATTTTTACTCTTCTCTCGGATTAAATTGAAATCCATTAAGTAGTGTAGGTAGTAGTTGACTGAGTCGAGATTGTCTTGAACTCGAATTAGATCACGTTGATTTTTGCCAGAACTCTGTTGTGTTAATAACTGAACGTAGCCAATTGAGACAGTTAGCGGTGTTTTGATGTCGTGTGTTAAGTTAGTCAGCATTTGATTGAACTGTCTATTCTGAATTGCTTGTGTTTCCTTAAGCTGATGCGTTTCTTTAAGGTTGAAGTTACAAGCCTGAGCTAATTTCTTAATAATAGGTAGACTAGTACCAGTCGTAACTTCGCCATTAGAGTCGTTTTTATTGATGTAGGCCAAATCTTTAGTAATACGCTTGATATCGTGCAAAATTAGACTGAGAATCAAAATTAGAATGAAACAGATAACAGCTAAAAAAATAATCATATCGATACCCCCTCAGACTAGCCGAATGCCAATACCCCAGATGGAAACAATATAATTGTTACCAGTGGCTTCGGTTAGTTTATGACGTAAATTACTAATGTGAACATTTAGAGTGTTGTCGGAGCTTTCAAAGTATTCTTCATGCCAGACCATTTGAAATAACTGACTTTTTTCGTAAACCTGATGGGGATGCGCTAGGAGTATTTGTAGTAAATTGAATTCCTTTTTGGATAACACTAGTGGTTGATCGTTAGCAGTAACTTCGTGGGTTTGATCATTCAGAACAATATTGTCGTAGGATAATAAATGATTGTCTTCAGGTTGAATCTGATTTCTTAATTGCACAGAGATTCGAGCCTGTAATTCCGCTATATCAAATGGTTTAGTCAAATAATCATTAGCGCCGTCGTTGAGTAAAGCGACGGTTTTTTCTTTACTCTGAATAGCGGTCAAGACGATGATGGGAACTTGTGATTGATCACGAATGACTTTCAAAACACTTTCGCCATTGATCTGTGGCAACATCAAATCCAGAATAATTAAATCTGGTTGTACACTTTCGAATTCCTTGATTCCACTGACACCATCGAGAGCTTTATAAATTAAATAGTCATTTGATAAAACGTCGAATAAAAGTGCCTGAATATCCTCATTATCCTCAATTATTAATATTTTTGAATGCATACTTTAACCCCTAACTGTTTGTTATTTTAATTTTATCGTATAAAAAAGTTGGTTTCTTTAGAATTAATAATTAATTAAGGTTTATTTATATATCAAATTAAGTAACGTTTTCTACTATATTAATTGAAGGGGAGGGATTGTTATGACAAAGACGATTCTGTCAGTAGACAATATCAGTAAGTCATTTGGTCGTTATAAAGCTATTGATAACGTGAGTTTCAACTTACAAAAAGGTGATATTTACGGTCTGATTGGTTCTAACGGTGCCGGTAAAACCACCATTATGCGTTTAATTACGCAGTTATCGCCACTCAAAGTCGGTGAAATTAAATTATTTGATCAAAAAATTAATCAGCAAGCACTTAAACATGTGGGAGCCGTTATCGAAACACCAGCTGCTTTTGACAAGCTGACGGTTCAAGAAAATTTGAAGTTAGTCGCCATACAGCGTGGTATCAATGATACTAAAAAAATTACAGAAATAATTAAATTCGTTGGCCTGACAAAAAAAGTTCATACGAAGGCTAAAAATTTGTCACTTGGGCAAAGACAACGATTAGGCTTGGCGATAGCTATTTTGCCAGAACCTGATTTGTTGATTTTAGACGAGCCGATCAATGGACTTGATCCATCAGGAATCATTGAATTTAGGAAATTATTAAAGAAATTAAATCAGGAGAAACAAATCACAATTCTGATTTCCAGTCATATTTTGACGGAACTATATCAAGTGTCGACACGATTCGGTTTTATCTATAATGGACAACTGATCAAGGAGATTACCAAAGAAGAATTGGATAAGGCTAATCAATCTGGACTTGTTTTGACGGTCGATGATGTTTCAAAAGCAGCGCAAGTGATTGATAAAGAATTCATGGAAAAATTCACAGTGGTTGATGATAAGAATATATTGATCCACTCACTAGGTATTGATGCTTCCAAATTGAATCGAGAATTAGTTGAAAATGGCATCTCGGTTATCGGTTTAACTAAGGAAGAAAAATCTTTGGAAGATTATTATACAAATTTGATAGGAGGGGTCAAAAATGCTTAATCAATTACGAACTGACTTCTATCGCTTGAGTCATACTTTAGGGATTTATTTAACGTTACTCTTTGCTATTGGATATTCTGCCGTTATTACTGGCAAAAATATTGTTGGTGGAATCATGGTCACGAGCGATTCAATGGCAAAATTGGGTTCAGCAAAAGTTTGGACGTTAAAGGATGGTATTAACGCTAGTACCTTGTCATCAAGCCTTCTGGTATATGCTTTTATCGGTATTTTTGTAATGACGATCGGCTATGAATTTAGTCAAAAAACGTATAAGAATACTTTGGTCTCAGGGATAACTAGAACTCAGTTTATTGTTTCTAAATATTTGGTTATGCTAATAAATATTTTCGTATTGAGTCTAGTTTACTTTTTTACTAGTATCGTTACGGGAAGCTTGTTATCTCGTTCTGTAGGTACCAGCTGGTCAAAATTATTGGCAACAGTTTTTAAGACATCCTTAGTAATTGCCTTTTTCATTAGCGTGATCTTTGGTTTAGCTATTTTGATGTTACTTTTAACGTCATCAATCGTAATTGCTTCAATTTTTATTGTAATTTGCCCAATTTTAGTGACGACATTGCATAATATTGCCAATTGGAGTTGGTTAAAGTACTTTGATTTCTTTAGCGTCGCAATGAAAATTAGTTTAGGATTGATTCCTAATAATCAGATGTGGAATTATATTTCAGTCAGTCTATTAGTACTTTTGGTTACTATCGTCTTGTCAGTAGTAGTGATCAGAAATAAGGAGATGTAGTCTGGCATGAAAAAGAAAAAAATTGTGTGGATATTGCTAGTTATTGCCGTCGTAGGAATTTGGATTATCAAGAGTCCTCATGAAATGACTACTGCGCAGGTTTTGCAAAGATTCAGTTGGGTCGTAAAACAGAATGGTGTCAAAAAGGGCGTAGCAAAATTTACGAAATCAGACATGAATTTGAGAAATGGTTTAAATCAGCGTACGTATAAGTATAAAGTTAATGATGAGGACGTGTTAATTATCAAGAGTGGTCAATATCGGGGTGGTTACAATATGAGAATGGAAGCGACGGACTATAAATTAGTTCCCAGGAAACATGGTGTTACGTTATATTTGATTAGAAATGATTAATAAGTATAAGAATAAAAGCAATCACATATTTAATATAATGCGATTGCTTTTTTGGTATGGAAAAACATAGTTATATCTTTATTTTATATTTTTTGATGATTGAGCATGATATATATTTAAATCTAAATATGTGGGAATACAACAATGAAATATTAGAATCAAGAATTTAAATATTAATAAGTAAAATTAAATTTGCCATCGGTTTTCAAATTATTTAATTCGGCCAAATAAACAGCTTAAATAAACTTAGAAAATTGGCTTTCTTTATTCTGAGAATACTGATAAATTCTAAACATTAAATAGATCGTAGATTAAATTTTGAACCAATAAAGTAAATATGATTTGAATAATTAGGGAGACAGATTATGTGTGGAATTGTTGGTTTTGTCGATGGCAATATTGCCGATAAAAAGCCAGTTTTGAATTCAATGATGGAGGCAATCAGGCATCGTGGACCCAACAGTGCGGGAACACTTCAAGATAAGAATGTGGCGATTGGTTTTAGACGTTTAAGTATTATCGATGTTAATAATGGGATGCAACCAATTTATAACGAAGATAAAACCAAAGCCGTTGTGTTCAATGGTGAAATCTATAATTATGTAGAATTGCGAGAAAAATTAAAAGCTCTGGGACATGTCTTCAGCACCTCAACCGATACGGAAGTATTAGTTCATGGATTCGAGGAATGGGGTATTGATGAACTGTTAAAACGTATTCGTGGGATGTTTGTTTTTATCATCTACGATTTTGAAACAGGGGAAATTACTGGTGCAAGGGACTTCTTTGGTATCAAACCGTTATATTACTACAATCACAACGGTACTTTCTTGTTTGCCTCAGAAATCAAAGCCTTTTTGTGTCATCCTAATTTCAAAAAAGAATTCAATGAAAAATCATTAAAACCATTTCTAACTTTCCAATATTCAGCGACTGATGAAACTTTCTTTAAAAATGTTTATCGAATTCCCGAAGGTCATTATTTTAAATTTAAAAATGGTCATCTAAATATCGTTAAATATTGGGATATGAAGTTTTCCGAAGAGAACTTATCATTGGAAGATGCTGTAGATCAAATTGACCAGGCAATGCACGATTCAGTTAAAAAGCATTCCGTTAGTGATGTGCCGGTAGGGTCATTGTTATCTAGTGGTGTTGATTCAAGTTACGTAACAGCTATTTTTAAACCACAACATACTTATTCAATTGATTTTGATACGAATACCTATGAAGAAGGAAGTGCCGCCTCGGCATTGGCCTCAAAGCTAGGTTTGGAAAATACTAGAGGAATAGTAACTAGAGAAGAAGCCATCAAGGCGATACCATTGATTCAATATCATATGGATGAACCTGATGCCAATCCTTCGTGTGTTCCACTTTACTTTTTGACTAAATTAGCCAGTAAGGATGTTACGGTGATTCTTTCTGGTGAAGGTGCCGATGAATTATTTGCAGGATATGCTAATTATGGTTATCATTCACACTCCAAAGCAGTGCGTGTCTTAGGTGAGAATCTAAAGAAACTGCCCAAAGGGATGAGATATAATTTAGCTCGCGGACTCAAACGAATGCCTAATTTTCCAGGTCGATTGCATTTATATGAATCAACTGCCAAGGCCGAAGAGTTCTTCATTGGACAAGCTAAAGTGTTTAGTGAAACTGAAGCTAAGCACCTCTTAAAACCTGAGTATCATGAGTCAGAGTCAGTTTCAGAAATAGTCATGAAGAGCTATCAAAAAATTGATCCGTCTGAAGATGAAGTTAAGAAGATGCAATATTTAGACTTGCATCAATTCATGGCTAAAGATATCCTTTTGAAGGCTGACCGAATGAGTATGGCCAATTCAACTGAATTACGAGTACCATTCTTAGATACAGAAATGGCTGAAATAGCAGCCAAGATTCCTACTAAACACTTGTTAAACAGCAAGGATAGTAAGTACGCTTTACGAGTTGCTGCGGAAAGAAATCTTCCTAAGGAATGGGCTAAGCGTGAGAAACTTGGTTTCCCAGTTCCAATCAGGGATTGGATCAAGACAGATGATGTCTACTTAGAATTCCGTAAATTGTTCGCATCAGATTTTGCTGCAAGGTTCTTTGACCAATCATTGATCATAAAGATGTTAGACGATTGTCATGAAGGAAGAAACGATGACCGTCGTAAAGTTTGGACAATCTATACTTTCTTAATTTGGTATAAAGTCTTTTTCATTGACGGTGGTAAGAAGCCAGATGTTGATCCACAAGTATTACTGCAAGCATAAACAAAAAAAGTCTAGTAATAATGGAGTTATTATCCAAAATTGCTAGGCTTTTCTTATACGGATTTTTTACAAAAACTATAAACAGCTAAAATAATAAATAGTGAAACATAGATAACATAGCCAATTGAAATTTGAGTCATCGACAGTTGCGTCATTTGATGCAAACTGTGACTTTGAATTTGTTCACCCAGATTCATCATATTTAAAGGATTCCACTTGAGCCAGTCAAATTTAGCAACTAATGCAAGCAGGATTTGGTTGAAAACATTGATGACAAAGTAACCACCGATACCGATAATTAAAGCTAAGTTGGAGTTATTGATCAATGTTCCTAGAAGGATAACTAGTCCCATTAAGAAGAACAATGTTAAGAAATCATTGAGATTGGTTAGTAACCAGGTCTTCATAATTTTATGAGTAAGCTCAACTTTGTTAGCAAAGA
Organism: Candidatus Companilactobacillus pullicola; assembly: GCA_019116025.1. Taxonomy (GTDB): domain Bacteria; phylum Bacillota; class Bacilli; order Lactobacillales; family Lactobacillaceae; genus Companilactobacillus; species Companilactobacillus pullicola. The sequence goes on from DXCM01000099.1 coordinate 40,572, forward strand.
TGAATTTAAATAGTAAGCTGACCAAGGCATTGCCAACGAAAAGAGCAATGGTAAAACCAACTAGGGTAACTATTTTGCTAGTAATAACCTGAATGTAGGAATATTTTCGATAGAGCAGAGAACGTAAAGTACCGAATTGACGTTCTTGGGTGATAACGGTACTACAGATAGCAATAATGAAAAAAGTAATAGGTACAATAGCTAGATAGTTATTGAGAAATGCATCTTTATCGTTCATGAATTTAGGATATTTCTTAGACATAAAGACGACGAAAAGTTGAAAAATAAATAGTCCTGCTAGAAAAATTTGTGTACCGCGTTGTTTTAAAAGTTTGTAAGATTCTTGTCTGATCAATGTAATCATTCTTGGTCACCTTCACTATCTAAGACCTTCAAGAGTGACTCTTCAAGATCTCCATCTTGTTGTTTAATATCATTAATTGTGATGTTGTTGGACAATAATAACTGTAAAAGTTTGTTAATTGAAAAATTGTCGGTAATAGGAATTTCCAAAGCTGATTTATTTTCAACTTGATAATTATTTCTTAATAAAAGATCACTAGCAAGTTCGTTATTATCAGTTTCAATTAAGTAGAATTTCTTATTGGCTGATAAAAGTTTATCCATAGTCGTTGAAGTAACGATTTCGCCATGATTAATAACGATAACATCGTCAGCGATACGTTGTAATTCACTGAGAATGTGACTGGAAATTAGGAAGGTAACACCATTTTGTTTTTCCTGAACAATCAGATCACGTAATTCTTTAGTGGCTTTAGGATCAAGACCGTTCATCGGTTCATCAAGAATTACGAATTGAGGATTATTCAAAAGTGCTAAACCAACGCCTAACTTCTGTTTCATTCCTAGAGAATAGCTCTTGGTCTTTTGGTCAGCAAAGTGATCCATTTTGAGTTTGCTGATAATATCATTTACTCTTTTTTCGCGGTCTTTACCAGTGGAGAAAAGTCGAAGCTGCTCTCGACCAGTTAGGTAAGGATAGAGTCCTGGATATTCGATCAAGGCACCGACTGTTTGTAGAGGTTGGTGCTGACGTATGGAAACTTCTTTATTATTGATGGTGATTTTGCCGTTGAAGGGCAGAATACCTAGAATTGCTTTCATGATAGTAGTCTTACCAGCTCCGTTAGCACCAATCAATCCGATGATGTGTCCTTGTTGAACCGTGAAATTAATATTCTTTAAGACTTCTTTATTACCAAATGATTTATTTAAATCCTTAATTTTTAAAAGTGTCGTATTCAAAGAGATCCTCTCCTTATTGTTCTTCTGTACCAGTACACTAATACAGTAAAACAATAATTATGAAATATCAACAAAAAGTTACGATTAGTTTTTAACTAATTTAATTAATATAATATTAAAAAGAATGCTACAATTATATTTATATTGATTGAAGGAGCTTTTTATGGATATTTGGGAAAAATTATATTTAGCAGCGAAATCATTGTATAAGCCGGCCGAGTTGAATGATTTTGTCTATGCAAATAACGTCGTCTGCGCCTTAGAGAGTAAATCCGGAAAAATTTACACTGGTTACTGTATCGAAATGGCTTGCGGCACAATAAATCTTTGCGCAGAAAGAGTTGCTCTTCTGAATATGTTACAAGACAGTGGAGAAATGGAAGTCAAACGGATTATTGCGTTTAGAGATACGCCACCGTCAGGATTAGATGGATTGCCTTGTGGAACTTGTCGTGAAACATTGATGGAATTTTCTAGCAATAATAAAGATACAGAAATTATGGTTAACTATGATAAAAGAGAAACTACTACGTTAGAAGAACTGTTCCCTAATTGGTGGGGTGGTATTAAAACAAAATAGAGGCAAATAATGGGATCAAGAGTTATGCATTATTCAATGGCAAAGGTATTGGCTGCTAAATACGGATATAATCAGGAATTTTTATTAGGAAGCATTGCACCAGATGTCAACAAGGATTCTAAGACACCTAAGGCATTGACACATTTCATTCGTGGGAAAAGAAATATTTGTCCTGAGTTATTTTTAAAAGAATATGGTCCGAATTTAACGCAGTTTCAATTGGGATATTATTTACATTTGTTAGGGGACAAACTGTGGTTGGAAACAGTTTTTAGAAAATATATTCTTAACAATAAAAATTATCCTAAAGAAGAATTACTAGAGAAATATTATGCTGATTTTACAGTGCTTAATCCTGATTTGATTCTAAAATACAGTTTATCTGAACCAAATTTATCTTTCCCAATTGTTACTAATATTAAAGAGATTGAAGATACTGATTTGCCATTATTAGTAGCTGAGTTCAAAGAGGATTTTATTCCTGTAAAAAAAGTGTCTTTAAAGGTGTTTGATAAGGATGATATTTATCGATATATAAATTATGGGATCAAACTTTTCGATGCTAAAGTTTCTTCAAGATAATGACAAATTTTGTGTCTTTTAGGACAAAACTAGTTATGCTCCGCGTTAATTTGTAGAATGTAAATGTAGATTGATGAGGCCTCCTTAACACTCATCGATCGAAGAAGTGCGAAAATGAATATTATGTTTTCTCGACACGTGCATTTTATGATGAATTTATTCTTATTGAATATTGTCTAGGGTGGAATCAATGATTATAGTTGTGAATTAATAATTCATTTAAAATGTATGTAATAAAACCTCTAATTACTAAACTATTCACAGTGGTATTTATTTTCAGCGCAATTAAAAATCTCGACCGATTACAAATTGGTCGAGATTTTTTTAGGGGATTATTTTATGACTAGTGAAACTTCCAAGAAAAAGGTAACGAAGATCATTTGGATTCTTTGTATTTTAATAATTTTAGGAATGTTAGGCATTCCCAAGCTCTATCAAAATTATCATTCGGCACCGTATTATGGCTCAAACAAAGCGGTGGTGTTGGAAGATGAAAAGACACATCGACTCAATAAGTATCAAAAAAAACAGTTTATTAAAATAGCGAAAAAAACTATTAATCAAGAAGATGAACCGTTTAATTGGCAAAATTGTCGCATTAGTTTACGGAATGTGTATAAATTAAATAATAAAAATGAATATAAATTAATTGTAGAAGTTCAATCTCGCCTTAAGATTAGAATTGTTAATTCGATGACTGTTAAGTTAAATAACCGTGATTTAATCAATCCGTATGATTTCTCCGTAAGAAAGTATACATCGAATTCTGATGATATAAATTGAAGTGAAGATGTAATAAAAATTCGGGCATATATTGATATACTTATAAAATGGAGAAAAACTTATGATAATGTTTATTATTCAATTACTACTGTTCTTTTTATATGCCAAGGAACTTACTAGAAATTTGTGTTTTAAAAGTGCAGATTTATTTTTCTTTTTGGTAACTATACCAGTAACATTAATATTAATGTTATTTGGTCAAGTGATGGCAATAATGGGAATGCTATTGTTATTAATAATTTATCTTTTAATATTGACGAAAAATTTTAAAACATCTATTGCCATTGTTGCAATAGATTATAGTATTGGGGTTTTGCTGGATCATGTAATTGATATTACTATACGAATAATGAAGGTTGCAAATTCTGATTTTTTCTATAACGTTACGATGTTAGTAGCAGGAATAGGTATAGCCGTTGGATTATACTTTTTCCTTCAAAGTGATTTAGAAGGTAATTTACAAAAAGATTATCAATTCTCTAGTACAGAAATAATTTTGACATCTATCATGCTTATCGTAATGATGTTTCTAGTTACCTTTACGGAATCTATGCAGGGAAACGACCTGCAAAATGTTATTTATAATTTTGTAATTATTTTACTTTTTGTCGTCATGTTTATTGTTGTTCACGTAGCCCGAACTAAAACAATAAATAAGGATTTAGAATTACGTGAGCAAAGGATTCGGAATGAAAGTACTAATCGTTATCTGATCCAAATAGAACAGCACTATAACGAATTGCGAAAATTCAGACATGAGTACCAAAATACTTTATTGTCTTTAGAGGAATATTTGAGATCTGATGATATAGAGGGATTGAAGAAATATTACAATACTTCTATCAAACCTATTTCAGTGGCTTTGAATCAAGAAAAATACAAGTTTGAAGACATTAGTCGTGTTGGCAATAAAGAGATTAAGAGTGTCATCTTTAATAAACTTTACGCGGCTCAATTAGACGGAATAAAGGTGTCGTTTGAGGCCAAGAATGAAATTAAGGATTTTTACATGGATTCTTTAGATTTGGCGTTGGCACTAGGTATTATTATGGATAATGCTATTGAGGAAACTAGAGATCAAGAGCATGGAACGATTCAAGTAGGTTTTATCAAAGGTAACACGGAAATTGTAATTATTATCCAAAATTCATTAAGAAAAAATGATATTCCGGTTTGGAAAATGAAAGAGAGTGGATTTTCTTCAAAGGGTTCGAATCGTGGGTTTGGGTTGAAAAATCTAACCGAGATAATCGATCGAAATAACAGGGCAACACTAGAAACGATGAAGCTGAATAATTACTTTTTACAAAAGGTAACGATTAGTACGAAAGGATGATGAGAGTGATTGATATCTATGTTTGCGAGGATGATTCCAAACAGTTGAGTCAAGTTGTTGAGTATATTGAAAATTATCTCTTAATTGAGAATCTTGATATGAAGGTCAGAGTAGCCACGGATAACCCTGATGAGATTTTAGATTATTTGAAGAATACGGAAATCGATAAAAGCTTATACTTCATCGATATTGACTTAGGTGAAGATAATATCAATGGGATTGAACTAGCAAGTGAGATTAGAAAAATTGATTTTGAAGGAAAAATTGTCTTTATCACCAGTCATTCAGAAATGGTTTTTCTAACTTTTAAATATCAAATTGAAGCGTTAGATTTTATCCTAAAAGATTATCCTGAGAAGATTCAAGGTCGCATTATCGAAGATATCGAACTCTGTAACAAACAATTTGAAGAGAGCGCATCCGATAGTGAAGATTACTATCAAATTAAAACGGGTGAATTGATAAGATCGATTAAAGTAAGTGATATCTTGTTCTTTGAAAGTTCGCCAGTACCACACAAAGTGATTGTACATTTGAAGGATGGACAATTTGAATTCTATAGTACGATTAAAAATATTGAAGCCGATAATGAACTATTTTTCAGATGTCATAAATCATATATAGTCAATGTTAATAACGTTGTTTCAGTAAACAGGCATGCTAGAGAAGCTACTATGATTGATGGAGAAAAAGTTCTTTGTTCAGTAATGGGAAGTAGAACATTAGTTAAATTAAAAAAATAAAACGTTGAATTTATCGACGTTTTATTTTTTAATTGTGGTAAATGCTAATAACTAGAGAATTTCTATTTAAATGGATAATATAATCGATACTTCATATAGACTTAAAGAGTGCAATACAGGAAAAACAACGATTTGTCAATCGAGTTTGACAAGTATTTCTAAAAGAATTTTGATTAACGCCTAGGTTGAAAAAATCTGAATTGTTATACTTAATAAATCAAGAGATTATTCGACGGGAGATTAATTAATGATTGAAATTGAGGATTTAAGTAAAAATTACGGGGATAAGAAGGCTTTGCAGCATTTGAATCTCAAAATTAAATCAGGAGAAATCTTCGGATTTTTAGGTCACAATGGTGCTGGTAAATCGACTACAATCAAGAATTTAGTCAGTATTATTGAACCAACCAGTGGAGCCATCAAAGTTGACGGTCTAGATTTACAAGAACATCGCCAAGAAATAAAAGAAAAAGTTGCCTATGTTCCTGATACACCTGATATTTTTCTCCAATTAACGGCGGCGGAGTATTGGGATCTTTTGACATCAGCCTATAGTTTGTCAACGGCTGAAGTAGAGCAAAGACGTCAGGAGCTAGTAGCTTTATTCAATATGTCAGAACATGTCGATGAGACATTAGCCAGCTTTTCCCACGGTATGAGACAGAAGACAATCATAATAGGAGCACTATTGCCTGATCCCGATATTTGGATCTTGGACGAGCCCATGCAGGGATTAGATCCACAGGCGGCCTATGATTTAAAACAATTGATGAAAAAACATGCGGCTAAGGGTAAGACTGTTATTTTTTCAACACACAATTTAGACACAGCTCAACAGCTATGCGATGAGTTAGCAATTTTGAAAAAAGGTGTTTTGATCTATAACGGTTCAGTACAAGATCTTTTAGATCAGAATAATGATGAATCACTTGAAGAAATATATTTGAAAATGGCAGGCCGTCAAAACGGTGCTGAATTAGTTGATGATATTGAAGGTGATATCCATGAATAAGGACCAATTCAAGAATCTGCTAGCCGTTAATTTGAGATTATTGAATCCTCAAGTAACGGATCGTTTGCGTAGAAAAGGTAAGAGTGGTGCCGAGTTAACCAATAGATTGAAAATGCAGTTTTGGCTCAATGGCCTAATATTCTTCCTTATTTACGGAATGGTGATGCTACCAATTAATTTAGCCGAATATCCTAATATGTTCACTTATTATGTTGTTCTGTTTGTTTTATTAGCCATTTCTCAAAGTATCTCTGGCATATACAGCGTGTTCTTTGCTGGCAAAGATTTGAACAATTATTTACCATTGCCCTTTAAGCAAAAAGAAATTTTTCTCAGTAAAGTAACTGTTGTTGCCATTAACGTTATACCGTTTATTTTTCCGTTATTTATAGCTTTCTTTTCAACCGCATGGCATGCTGGGGTTATGATTCCAATTGCACTTTTGTTATCCCTAATAGCCTTTTGTATTGTTCTGACAATAATTTTGTTTGCTTGTGCGATTATTGTTTTTGCTTTAACTAAAACTAGTATCTTTCGTAAACATCAAAAAATAGTTATGAACGGTTTAATGGCGGTTACTTTAGTAATTGCTATGGCCGGAATTCTTTTGGTAAATAATAGTGATTACATGGCAGGGAAGCATCAAGCAATTAATCCAATTATGTTGCCACTTTTTAAAACCTTTGTAGAACCAATTTCAGTAATAAGTCTATTGAATTGGGCAGGGTTAATCATTGTATTGTTGATTTTAGGGTTTATTTTAAAACGTTCGATCTTACCTCATTTGGGTAGTCAATTGACAAGCATTAATTCACAGATGTTGTCGGCTTCTGGTAAACGTAAGCATGTTAATCGGAAGAACCTCAATGCTATTTTGGATGCTTATAATCGCCAAGTATTGAAAGAGTCGAACATGTTGTTGCAGGTACTTGTTAATTCAGTTGCATTACCTTTGATCTTCATCATCACTTTTGCTTTCACACAAATTCCTAACGACTTACCTTTGAAGTGGATGGGAGTTTTCTTCGTGGGTGGATTAGCCTTTAGTACTTTTACAACTAATTCAACGGCAGTAGTCGCTAATATGATTTCTCTAGATCGAGGTAGTTTAGAATTTGTCAGTTCATTGCCGATATCAATGAAACAGTATTTGAAACGTAAGTTTCTTTTAGGTTTTGTTTTTCAGCTGGTAATCAATTTGGCATTGATCATAGTAATGATAATTGTCTGGAGATTGAACCTTTACTTGTCTTTAGCTATGATTCTCAGTACTATCTGGGGAACTTATCTAATTAGTTTGTACTATTTTAGTCGAGATTATCGCTTGCGTATAACAAATTGGACTAATGTTACAGAGTTATTTAATCGGGGCGGCGGGAACATGGCAATTGTTTTGAAGATGCTAATCGTCATGATTCTTAGTGTTGGTGTCATAGTGCTTTATAGCTTTTTAATTGGTACTGGTAAGCCAGCAGTTGTAGTTAATGGTATAGTTGCCTTTCTAATAATTGCTTTATCATTTATAATGGTAGAACATTACCGTCAGAAGTTTTGGCAAAAATTTGAATAAGGGGATAAGGCCATGTTAAGAGCAATCGTTATCGGTAGTCCAGGTTCTGGCAAGAGTACTTTTGCCCGTAAATTACGTGAGAAAACTGGATTGCCATTATATTATTTAGATATGTTGTGGCATAAGTCAGATCAAACGACTCATACTAAAGCGGAATTTGATGAAGCATTGCAACATATTTTGCAAAAAAATAAATGGATCATTGATGGAAATTATCAAAGAACTATTGAACAACGATTAAAGTATTGCGATACAGTCTTTCTTTTGGATTATCCGGTGGAAGTCTGTTTGGAAGGGGCACAGTCACGAATAGGTAAGACACGTGAAGACTTACCATGGACAGAAACTAGTTTTGATCCCGAATTCAAACAATTTATAGAGAATTTTTCTCAAGACGAATTGCCTCAAATTTATACGTCAATCAACAAGTATAAGGATGAGGTAAACGTGGTTATCTTCAAATCACGTGCTGAGGCTAATAATTATTTAGACCACATTTGAATAATGTGGTTTTTTTATTGCTATAAATCATATATACAGTTACACTGTATATAGTTGAACTGTATATAGAGAGGAGATTACTCTATGCGAAATAAAAATTTACCTCTAACCGAAACAGTTTATTATATTTTGTTAGTTCTAAACCATCCACTCCATGGGTACGGTGCAATTCAAGAGATTGATCAGTTAAGTAATGGGGATGTCAAAATAGCTGCTGGAACTATGTATGGTGCTATTGAAAACCTATTAAAACTACGATGGATTAAAGAAGTCCCCAGCCAAGACAAACGTCGGCGAGTTTATCAAATAACTGAAGATGGTAAGAATATTCTGAGTTTAGAAACACAAAGAATGCAGCAACTAGTTAAAGTAGCAAATAAATTTGGATATTAGAGGTCAATTGTGATGAGAAAATTTAAATTATTTCTATCTTTAAAAGCAGAAGAAAAATGGATTAATCTAGTTCAGGAAACGGGTTATCGTTTAGTTAAGGTCAATCCGTTTTTACATATTTATACATTTAAAAAATTAAATTCGGAATCGGATTTTAATCCATATACGCGCATCGATTTTCACAACGAAAATATGAATACTAATAAGTACTTAGACTATGTAACAATGTTTTCAGATAGTGGTTGGAAATTGGTGTATGGAAGTCGTCATGGTGGGGCACAGTATTTTCAACAAAAGAATGCTCAATCACCGAGAGATATTTTTTCAGATCTAGAGTCTAAAAATTTACCACGAAAGCGATTCATGGATTTTGCGATAACTTATGCAATCTTATTTTTTGCCGATCTTTTTGTTCTTATACAAGCAGGATATTTCAGCTGGAGAAATTTATTCGATCTTAAAAATTGGTATTTAACACCAGGTCTATGGAATATGCAGGGAAGTATGTTTTGGAAAGCTTTCTTATTTGAAACGCCATTTGCTTTGCTACGGTCAGTCTTTTTCTTATTCTTTTTGGCTATGGGGATCTATTATATTTTAAAAGCTATCGTAAATGGTAATGATGTTAGAGACAGTTTAATTAATAACAAGTAAATTAATGTAAAGATATTAATTGATAAGTTAGTATCTTTGAAAAAACGCATACAAGTGTAGTTTAATTAATAGTAGGAGGAATTTATTATGAAATTTAAGACATTAAGTAATGGTGTTTCAATTCCTATGCTAGGTTTTGGAACTTATCGTATTGACAACGCTGATATTCCAGCTGCTATCCAAGGTGCTTTGGATGCCGGTTACCGTCATTTTGACTGTGCACACATTTATGGCAATGAAGCTGCTATTGGTAAAGCCTTTAAGGACGCTGGCGTTAAGAGAGAAGATCTCTTCATCACATCAAAGGTTTGGAATGCTGACCAAGGTTACGACAAGACATTGGCTGCTTTTGAACAAACACTAAAAGATCTTCAAATGGATTATCTAGATCTTTACCTAATTCACTGGCCAAATGAAGAAGACTTCAATTTGACATTGGATACATGGAAAGCTTTGGAAACACTTTATGATCAAGGTAAAGTTAAATCTATTGGTGTATCAAACTTCTCTGAGAAACAACTTAAAGAAGTCTTCGACATGGCAAAAGTTAAACCTATGGTTAACCAAATCGAACGTCACCCATACAAGACACAAGTTGAATTGGGTAAATTCGATGAGGAAAATGGTATTGTTAACGAAGGTTACTCACCAATTGGTCACGGTCACTTTATTCTTGAAGATCCAACAATTAACAAGATTGCTCAAGCACACAACAAGACAGCTGCTCAAGTTGTATTGCGTTGGCACATTGACACAGGATATGTTGTCTTTCCTAAGTCATCAAAGGTTGCTCGTGTGAAGGAAAACTTTGATATCTTTGATTTCAGTCTTACAGATGATGAAATTGAAGCTATCAACGGTTTGAACAAAGATGAACATCTTAACTATGATAAATAAGTAATTCAAAATAGCTCTCGAATACTACACGAATGAAAAAATTTGTATAGTGTTTGAGGGCTATTTGATTTGTGCTATCATGAAAAGATGATTTCCACAGAGGGAGAAGTTATGGCAATTAAATTAGTAGCATTTGATATGGATGGAACCTTTTTAAATGATAACAATACATACAATCACCAACGTTTTAGTAAAATTTTTCAGCAGTTACGAGCTAAAAATGTTCGCGTAGTAGCGGCCAGTGGTTCACAATATCAGCGTTTGCAGGATCAATTTTCAGAATTCAAAGAGGAAATGGACTTTGTTTCTCAAAATGGTGCTGCCGTTTATAGTAATAATCAGCCACTATTAATTCGTGCTATGCCGCAAGAGGCCGTTACGGCTACTTTGAATGTAATCAATCAACAATTTGATGCGACTGATATTGTTGAACATTTAGTAGTTGGTGTTAAATCAGCTTATGTTGACCAATCAATTTCTCAGGCTTCATATGATTTGACTTATCATTACTACAATCATTTGCGACGAGTTACGGACTTAGCTACGATCACACCACAACGCCTGCAAGATCAAGTTACGAGTATTGGAGTGACCTTTGGTGAGCATGTGGACTTTGATGTCATGATGAACAATTTACGTCAATCATTGCCAAGTGGTCTCTCAAGTCAAACTTCGGGTTATAACACGGAATTAATTAGTGAAAGTACCGTTAACAAGGCCGCTGGTCTGCACGAATTACAGGATAAATACAATATTGCCGATGATGAGATCATGACTTTTGGCGATAACGAAAATGACCTAGGGATGTTGACATTGACGCCTTATGGTTATGCGATGGATAATGCAGTTGCTTCAGTCAAGGCACAAGTCGATCACTTCACCGATTCTAATAATGATGAGGGCGTTCTCAATATTTTAGAGCAAATAATATAGCAATACTATTTGTAAATTTTTATAAGAAATTCGAGCTACTCTATTTTTGTGTAACATGAGATAATATCGCGCAAGGATGGAATAAAAAAATGAAAAAAATACTCGTAGTTTTAATTGCTTTAATATTTGTTTTACCCTTAGCTGCTTGTCAAACTTCAGCAGCAAACTCCAGCAATACTAGTGATATCAAGAGAAACGCTAATAGTTGGAATAAAGTGATAAAAGATTTGGAAGTTGTCACAACCGATAATACTGGAAATGATCGTGGACTAATAGCACGTTCAATGAAAGAATTAAACGGTGCTAACCAGTCAGTGATCCAGGGAACAGTATATAATTTGTCAAAATTGAATAATCCTAATAACGCTGCTTATACCAAAGCAACAATCGTGGTTGATAAAGTTATTAATGGTAAGAAATCTTTAAAGGGTAAGAAAATTACTCTCGTATTGAACGGTGGGGTGACTACTACTAACCGTTGGTACAAAGATCAAAACCAGACCAGAGAAGCAGAGCACGACATCTTAGTACAGTACTCTCAAGCTCCGTTACCTAAAATTGGTTCTAAGATAATTGTCGGTATTTCACCTATAGAAAAGAAAGAACCAACTACTTATATGCAGACAATCAAGCAAAATAAATTAGCAAGATCAACTACTTATGATTTGAACATGCCAGCGTTTAACTATTGGATCAAAAATTCTGATGACAAAGATTATCATTTAAATAATCCTCAAGCTGATGCCAGATTGAAGGCTAATCCCAAGATGGCTAAGGATATTAAGAACTTAACCGATGAATTGAATCAGAAGTATAATAAATAAAATTAGAATCTAGTCATGATATTGACTAGCTATCTTCCATATTATGCGAATCGCATGTTTAATCTAACAAGACCGATTTTTTGAATGCTATCGGCCCTTTTATTGCGAGTCTAAGTGAGTTGCTCTAAGTGCGAGAATATTAGATAGAGCGCCACTTGAGCAGGCTCGGTTTTGTTAGGAATATGTTAATTGTAAAAAATTAGTAAACCAACTGCAGAGCTATCTTTGCGGTTGGTTTTTGTTTTATAATGAGCAAAATAGTTTAAAAAATAGTTAATTTATGGTATTTTAATTCGATTTAGTTTTCCTAAATTCAGTAAAAACTTCTTTGACAACACATTAAAGTTGTTGTTAACTAGGTTGATTGGAATTAACAGATAATATTTTTATAAATGAGGATGGAATGAATGAAGTTTAAATCAATCGATAATATGGTCTTTGTAGGGATGCTCCTGATATTGATTTATCAGTATACTTTATTGTATTTGAGTGTCATTGATGGATCATGGTTGAACTTTCTGATGGTTTCGTTGGTGTTTATTTTGGGATTGCTCTTAGGACGAACGACTTACATCATCCTAGGAAGTGTTTTGTCCTTTGTTAGTATGTGTGCTGGCGGTCTAATGTTAATGATCCCTTATACAAGGGAATTATACTTATGGCCAGCAGTAGCATTATTGACAATTACACCATTAACTACCTATTTAATGTACTTATTAGATCATCAATTGCTGAAAAGAAAAGCGTTAGCAGCAGAGTTAGCTCAACTACAACAAGAGAAACCTGACTTAGAGGTAATTACAGGTGCTCTGAATTCACGGGCTTTGAATATTGCAGTAGCTAGGGAATTGAAATTAGTTTATTACCATGAGGAAGATTATCGTTTTACTCTAACAATGGTCAAAATTGATTTCCTAGAGAATATTGTTAATTACTTAGGTAATCAAAAGTTTAATCAACTTTTACGAGCTACGGCGGAACATTTAGGTGGGATGTTATTTACCGTTGACCACTTATACTATATCGGTGCGGGGAGATTTGTTATCCTGTCACCAATGTTAGGAGCTGATAATGCTCCAATTATGAAAGAAAAAATTAAGAATCATATCGACGATATTGCTGAGGAATTTGGATTGGCTAGAAATGCATTAGTTTTGAGAATGGGACAAATAACTTATTCTAGTCAAGATCGAGTTAAGAACCGTAACGTAGAGGACACGTTGACACAATTGGAACGTAGTGCAGAAACCGATATTGTTAAAGAATACCTATAGAGGGAGAAATGAATGGTCTTAGGAAGTTTAAATTGGCTATTTTCATTTAGTTTGATAGTCACAATAATTTTTGGAATTGTTACCACAGTTTTGTCAATCTGCTGGTGGCGAATCTTTAAATTAACTGTCCGTCGCTTCAATACGGAGGATAAACATCATGATCGATAATCTATATGTCATTGCTATAATTACAATTTGGCTATCGATTGTTATGACAGTCGTAACTTTAAGTGGCGGCGTTATCTTTATTTTTAAGCATCTACAGCATACCAATATTGATAACTTACCACCGTTAAAACGTTATCCGAAAGTAACTTTGGTAGTGCCGGCGCACAATGAGGAACTGGTAATTCAAGATACCGTTAAGGCTATATTGCATTTGAATTATCCATTGGATCGATTTGAATTATTGGTTTACGCTGATAATTGTAATGATCACACGGCTGATAGAGTACGTGAATTAATGAAAATTGAGGAATTCAGGGATCATAATTTTCGTGTCATTGAGAGAACTGGTACGGGTGGAAAAGCTGGAGTACTGAATGATGCTTTAAAGGTGTCGACTGGTGAGTATTTAGGCGTTTACGATGCTGATGCGGCACCTGAAAAAAACGCACTGTATTTTCTTGTTCAGAAAGTTTTAGAAGATCCTAAACGTTATGCAGCAGCATTTGGTCGTAATAAGACTCGTAACTACCAACAAAACTTTTTGACTCGTTGTATCAATTTGGAAATTGTTAATACACAACGAATTCAACATACCGGATTGTGGCAGCTTTTTAAGATTGGCCGAATTCCCGGTACCAACTTCATTATTAATAAGGAAGTCGTTCAATCAATTGGTGGATGGAATAACGGTGCTTTAACCGAAGATACCGCTATTTCATTCAGTCTAATGGGGTCAGGGAAGTTAATTGCCTTAGCACATCGAGCAGAAGCTTTTCAGCAGGAACCAGAAACACTTTTTGCTTACTACAATCAGCGTAAACGCTGGGCACGTGGTAACTATGAAGTAATTTTGGATAACTTAAAACACTTATTTGACCGTTCATCTTGGCGGATCAAGTTGGAAGTATTCTACTATATGTGTACTTTCTTCTTATTTAATGCGGCAATTATTATTTCTAATACCATATTTATTCTAAATATGCTTTTAGGTAGCGTGCAACTTATCTTTCCACAAGTTCATCAATTAGTATCCTTAGGGACACCGTTGTCAGTTTTATTTATGATCAATTGGTTGATGATGTTTTTCTTATACTTATTGCAGATGAATATTGCTTTGGCTAGCGATTATGGTCAAGAGACAGTTAAAAACTTTTTCTATACGTTAGTTTCGTACTTTACTTATGCACAGTTATTTATCATCGTTTCAATCGCTGCTTTTTGGGATATTTTGCGAGATAAAATTACCGGCAAGCGTCATACGCAATGGTATAAGACACAAAGATTTTAATGGGGGCTTAATAATTTGAAGGAACACAAGTATCAATGGCTGATCAGTGGCTTGGTAATTTTAGTTGCTATAGCGATTGGAACAGCAATCTATAATACACAATCGCCACAAAGCACCTCTTCTAATGTCAGTTCAGCGACCATCAAATCCCGTTATCAGACTTGGAAGAAAGATTATCTGAGAGGTTCGAGCAAACAGAAGTATGTCAAGACGAATACTGGTAGGAAGGCTCAGACACTTTCAGAAGCTCAAGGATACGGGATGCTGATAACAGTTATGGCCGCAAAACAAGGATTTGGTGATCAAAAATCCTTTGATCAATTGACACGTTATTATCTGGCACATCGAATTAGTTCAGATAATCCGTTAATGTCCTGGCGTCAGAATCAAAAGAATGGTGAGATGGTTAGCACAAAAGCTGAGCAGACCAGTGCGACCGATGGTGATTTAGATATTGCCTATTCTTTGATCTTAGCTGACGAAAAATGGGGCAGTAAAGGTGATTTGAAATATAATCAATTAGCCAGTGATTTACTAGAAGCAATTAAAGAGCATGAAATTAATCCAACAACTAATTTGCCAAGAGTAGGGAATTGGGCCACTGCGTCTCAGTCAGCAAATCTAGTTCGAACATCTGATTTAATGACAGCTTATTTCCGTAAATTTGCCAGTTACACCAAAGATGGCAGTTGGACAAAAATAGCTCAAAGTAGTCAAAATGCTCTGAAGAAGTTAAGTGATCAGCATAAGACAGGACTAATGGCGGACTTTGTGACGATCAAAGGTAATCAATTACAATTAGGAACTGTAAAACCTAATCAAGTAGCATCACAATATGATGCTCAATATGGATTTAACGCTTGTCGAATTCCTTGGCGTGTAGCTTATGATTATCAATTGAATCACAGTCAAGTAAGTAAAAGAATTGCACAAAAGATGAATAAGTTTTTTGCATCAAAGAAAAAGATTACAGCAGTTTATACTTTAGATGGCAAAGCAGTTGAGAATTACACTAATATTGCTTTTACAGCCCCAGTGGCGTATTCCGCAGAAGTGCTGTCTAATCAAAATTTGAAACACAATTATACAAAGGATTTAACAGCTGAAATACCAAAGGATAATTATTATCCAGCTACTATTCAAATGTTAATGTTGTTGACTAGTGGCAGTATCGGACAAAGCAAATAGGTCTATTAAAAGGCGTTCGTATCAACTAAATAGTTGGTGTGAACGCCTTTTTTATGCTTCTTAAAATAAATAGTGTAGTGGAAGGATACCGTCGGTAGTAGAAAATCTGTGGGCCGCTGGAACGTTGCGGACACGACTTGAAGCTAATAATTTTTTACTTCGTAAAAAATCATGGATCTCCAAGCTCGGTCTTCTACTAACCTTGCTGACGCAAGCTAAGTAGAATTTCGCAACTGAGGGCCCACAGATTTTCTACTACTGACTAGATTTCTGAGTCTATTATTATTTACTAAAATTGATGTGTTTGGATGATTATTGGTTTCATATAAATCAGTTGGTTCTTAAAAAAATTTGGGTGAAAATGAGTTTAAAATAGAAAAGGTACTGGATTAAATAATTCATCTTGAATAGATATTTTTATGAGAAATATATTAATTAAATTTGTTTTTTTTAATTTAATGCTATACTGTACTGAAATGATATAAACGAAGGTGAGATAATTGTTTGTAAACAATGTAGTTGGTGGGGCTGGAAATGTGACTGGTGCAGAATCGGTTGATTTTAAAGATAACCTGTATTTAGCAGTTAATGGTGATTGGCAAAGGAAAGCTGTTATTCCAAAAGATTATCCGCGCGTTGGGACTTTTCCTAATCTATTTTTTGATGTTGAAAAGAAACTAAGAGCTGATTTTAACAATTTTGTCTCAGGTGATGAATCTATCCAGAACAAGATTATTGCACAGGCAGTGAAGTTGTACAAAATGGCACTCGAAACAAAAGGTTCCACCGATATTAAGACTGATTTACAAAAAATGATCTCAATGAATAATTTAACTGATTTAAATAATGGTCTTAAGTACTTTTTTGAGAATGATTTTGTCTTGCCTTTGATAATAGATGTCCATGAAGACATGAAGGACAACTCGCAGAAGGCTTTTTACGTTGGCGGTGCAAGATTGTTTTTGCCCGATAAATCTTACTATGATGCCGGTAATGAATCAGGTGAACGATTATTGAAATTGTATGCCAAATCCGCTAATGAATTGTTAACTAAATTGGGCTACGATTCTGATTTTATTTCTAAAACAATTAAAGAGGCGTTTGAATTCGATCAATCGTTGGTACCTGTTGTTAAGAGTTCTGAAGAGTGGGCCGACTATCCTAAGATTTATAATCCTATTTCGTTTGCTGAATTTGGTGAGAAATCAGATTATTTAGATTTACAAACAATGACTCAAGAGTTGGTTACTGATAGTCCCAAGCAAATTATTGTTGGGGAACCGCGGTATTTCGAGCACTTTAATGAATTGGTAAATGACGATACTTTTGAAAATGTGAAATCGTGGATGATAGTTAGTTTTCTGATGAAAAATGCGGAATTGATCGATGAAAATTGTCGTCAGATTGTTAGTCAGTATAAGAATGCGTTAATGGGTATTAATGAGTTAGAGAAGCGTGAGAAGTATGCCTATCACTTAACTATAAGTTTGTTTAGCGAACCAATTGGAATTTTTTATGGCAAGAAATACTTTGGTGGCAATGCTAAAAAAGATGTTAATAGTATGGTAAGAAAGATAATCAACACTTATAAGAAGAGATTGACCAGTAATAATTGGTTAAGTGAGGCTACTAAACAGCACGCTATTCTAAAATTAGATAAAATGGAAATCAAAATTGGTTATCCAGAAAAGGTTGACCCACTTTATAGTGAATTTACTATTAACACAGATAAATCCTTGTATGAGAATGTTCGTCACTTGAAGAGTCTGATAGCACAGGATATGTTCAAGCAATATCACAAGCCTTTTGATAGGTCGAAGTGGAATATGCCAGGTTATGAAGTCAACGCCAGTTATGGTTCTTCAGCCAATGACATTACTTTTCCAGCCGCAGTGTTACAAAAACCATTTTATAGTTTAGATCAAACTGCTAGTCAAAATTATGGTGGAATTGGTTCAGTCATTGCCCATGAAATTTCGCATGCTTTTGATAATAATGGAGCTAGATTTGACGAGTCAGGGAATATGAATAATTGGTGGACTAAGCAGGATTATGATAATTTCCAGACATTAACTCAAAAAATGATTGATCAATTTGAGGGGATTCCTTACTTAGATCAAAAAATTAATGGAACTTTGGTAGTCAGCGAGAATATTGCTGACGTCGGTGGATTAGCCTGTACATTAGAAGTAGCTAAAGCCGAAAAAGATTTTGATGGTAAAAAATTCTTCATTAACTGGGCACTCAATTGGCGGATCAAGTCGACAAAACAAATTGATGAGATGCTTTTGTCAGTAGATGTTCATTCTCCAGCACCCTTACGGTGTAATGTTATCGCACAAGATATGAACGATTTATACGAGGTATTTGACATCAAAGAGACCGATGGAATGTGGCTAGATCCAGATAAAAGAGTAAATATTTGGTGAGTTGGCACATGTTTTGCTTAGGAAAGCGTTTGCTTTTATTAGCTGACTTCGCTAGAGTAGTTAAGTAAGCTTATGATTGAGAGGGATTTTTTGATATGTATAAAATGATTGTTTGTGATCTTGACGAGACTTTAATGAATGACGATGGCAGTTTATCTGCTAAAAATGCTGAGGCTATTCAAGCAGCTGCAGCTAAGGGAGTTTACTTTGTACCCAATTCTGGCCGAAGCTATACTTCTTTCCAAAATGATTTGGAAACAATGCACCTACGTAATCAACCTAACCAATATTCCATTTCCTACAATGGTGGTTTGATTTTGGAAAATAAGGATAATCGTCCTATAGCTATCAATGCGATGCCATTTGAAATTGCTAAAGCTGTTTTTGAAGCGGGAGCAGCCAACAAAAAGGCCGCTACTCACGTCTATACGCAGGATACGCTTTACATCTATAATCCAGTCCCAGAAGATTCAGCCTATTTGAAGAATCGTGGCGTTAGTTTCCAAGAGATGAAGGATGCTAATTTTGACCAGTTTAAAGACGAAAACATCATGAAAGTTATTATGGCTTTGCCAACAATGCCTGAACGTAAACAAATGCGTGCCGACGTTGAAGCAAACGTTGATCCTAAGAACTTGGCCGTCACTTATTCATCTGATCGTTACGTTGAATTTAATCCCGCTGGAATCAATAAGGGAAGTGCTTCGGTTCAATTAGGTAAACTATTGGATATTAAACCTGAAGAGATCATCGCTGCCGGTGATAACAGCAACGATTTACCAATGCTTAAAGCTGTTGGTCTGCCAGTTAGTGTAGCTAATGGAATTGACAGTGTTAAGGCTGCCGCTAAATATGTAACTGAAGCTGATAATAATCATGATGCTTTGGCTGAAGTTATTAATAAATTTGTTTTATAGTCGAAAAAATAGAGATAAGAATTTGAGAAAATTCCTATCTCTATTTTTGTATATCGGTTAAAATAATGTAACGCCGTTATGTGCAAAATAACCAATGTCAAAGAACTTTGCTAGTGATTTCAGAACCTACCGTTTAATCTAAAAATAAGGAGGTGGGAATAACGAAAGTACACGAGCAAATTAGAAAATATCGAAAACAATTTGGCTTTTCTCAAGAAGAATTGGCCGATAAAATATATGTTTCACGACAGACCATTTCTAATTGGGAGAATGGCAAAAGCTATCCTGATATTGAGAATTTACTTATCCTGAGTACGTTGTTCCATATCTCTATAGATGAGTTGATAAAAGGAGATATTGGAATCATGAGAAAAGAACTGGATACTCACAGCATGGACATTTGGACTGGAATTATGTTGATCTTTCTAATGTTAGGAATAGTTATTGGAGTTCCATTGACCTATGCCTTGTCATGGTGGGGCTTTAGCATCACAGTTATTTTATTAACTATTGGTGTGGGAGCATCTATCAAAGTAGAATTGATCAAGAAGAAGCACAATATTAAAACGTTCAAAGAGATTGTGGCTTTCACAGAGAATCGAAAGCTTGATCCAGAGGAAAGATTGAAAAGTCGCCAAAACCACTGGAAAGAACAGTTATTAATGATAACTGGATCAATGATTATTACATTAATATTAGCAGCCATTGCTTTGATGGTCACGAAATTAATTGTTTAGTCAATCAAATCAAAATGTTTCAAACCTTTGACGATACCACCGTTAACATTTTCGGTAGTGATATAAGTTGCAACGTCTTTGACCTCGTCAATCCCGTTAGCCATAGCGATACCGTAGTCAGCAAATTTGATCATTGGAAGATCATTAGCACCATCACCGAAAGCATAGACTGGTTTATCTTTCATATTTAAATCTTCGAGTAAGTGTTTGATACCACTCATTTTGGAGACACCCTTAGCAACGGTATCAAGTGAATGGTAGCCAGTATTATAGATTTGAAGTTCTGGAAATTTTTCTTGATATTTCTTGCCGTCATCATCAGTAATGATAACGAACATTGGAATAGCATCTTTCTTGTAAAAATTAGGATCAATTTCCGGGATTTCTAATTTTAATGCATGAAAGAATTCTTTAATATAAGGTGTCTGAGCGCTCAAAGAATTTCTAGTGTGTGCATGCATAAAGAGGGAATCGCCATTTTTATGAGCCATGTCCATTATCTTTTTGATCACGTCTGGTTTAATATCATTGCTGTAAACAGTTTTACTTTGAGACTCGACTAAAGCCCCATTCAAAGTGACGTAGGTATCGATACCAGTAGCACTTGTGGCCGCTTCAATCTCGATTGGTGCGCGTCCAGTACAGATAACAGGTAAATAATTGTTTTTCTTTAATTGACGAACAGCAGAAGCAACTGAATCATCGACTTGAGATTGGTTATTCAGTAAGGTTCCATCGAGGTCAAAAAAGACAGTTCCTTTATAATTTGTTTGCAAGAGACCACCAACTTAATTTTATTTTTGTATACTCATAATATCTTACCATAAGAAAATACATGACTCGTTTTGTAAGAGATTAAAATAAAACAACATCCATTCAGATTGTTCGATACGCATAGAGTGTATTGAATTTTCCAAATAGATGTTGTTTTTTGATTTTAAATTATTTAATTGTTACGTCAGTAGCGAATGTTGGTTCAAGTGCAGCAGCATACTTCAAGCCACTTACAAATGTATTACCACCAGCATAATCTTGGATTGATCCATCATTGAAGGGGAGCCATTCATTAGTTGAAACTTGAACAAAGTATTGACCCTTACTATTTTGAACGGAACGATTAACTCTCCAAGAACTGCCTTTTGGAAGTGTTCTAGTTAATGAGTTAGTTGAAGTATCATACAATGTAATATCTTTATTGAGGGTAATGACAATAGGTCCGTTGGAGAAGATACTATTGGAACTGCCTTCGTATCCACCATTAGTTACCCATTGATTAGTTGCGACACGATAATAGATATAATGATTCATTGTCTTTTTCTGATCTGTATGCCATGAAGAACCAGCTGGTAGAGTTTTACCAGTATTATTACCGTTATCATCAAGAATATATGAGGCACTGTACAAATTGATAGTTGTATTTATAGGAGTACTTTGACCGACTGAGTTTGAAGTTCCCTTAATTTGAATATTCTTAACTGGAACATATTCGTTGGTAGCAACTTGATAGTAACTATTCATACCGATACCAATTGTTTTACCCAATTTCCAGGACGAACCTACGGGTAGAGTTACGCCAGCCAAATGACCAGTTTCATCTACAACTTGAGCTGGATAAGTTACGGTACCAATTTGGCCTGATACGTTGGTATTAGTGTTTGTATTATTACTGTTTTGATTATTTGATGTTGCAGGAATACTTGTTTTAATGCCAGTTTCAAGGGCATATTCGTTATTTCCAACTTGATAGTAGGTATTCATGCCAATATTGTACATGCCACCTAGTTTCCAAGATGATCCAGCAGGTAAAGTTCTGCCGGTTGGATTTCCTTGAGCGTCAACCAGTTTAACTGCATATCCTAAAGTACCGATCTGGTTATCAACAGCAGGCTTAACCATGGTTGGATTTACAACGGGCATGCCGTCGGTAAGAGTGATATGTTCGGAACTAATATAGTTATTAGTAGCGACTTCGTAATATCTTTGTCCATTAATAAGAACGGATTTCCCTAATTTCCAAGATGACTTGCCAGAAAGAAAGAGACTAGTCTGCTTGCCATTGGCGTCAACGGTATAGGCACCACCATAGTCAACCGTACCAATAGGATTCTTAATGGTATTAGCTGTCGTGGTTGTAGCGGCTTGCACTGGAGTTGTTGCGTTGTTTGAAATATTCCCCAAAACAGTTGGTGCAACCAAAACAGCCAAAGTTGAAGCTAAGATGATTCTTTTCTTATTCATTTCATGTATCCCCTTAATATGAAAAATATAATTTTTAAAAACGAATCAGTGACCGCTAAAAGTCCAAACAAAATAGATTTCACTAATTACTTTTTACGTCTACACTTTATTGGAACGATGGCGGAATAGCAATATTATTATTTAGAACTTTAGTAATTCTTAGACAGTTAATATTGCACGATGCCACAGCTGATCACTTTTTCTAACTATATTTTATGCAATAGATGGCCAAGAAACTGTATTTGTCATAAACGATGTATTTCATATCATAAATGGTTACAAGACAAAGAGTCATATAACTTTGTTCAAAAATTAAAGCTTATTTCAAATTAATTAGTGTGTTAAATTATTTTCTTAATTTTTTGATAAGGTAATGAGTTTTATTTGGCCTCTTGTTCACTAATGATTTGGCCGGCTTCTGGATCAGTTAAATAGTTGACGCTGCTACTGATACCAACGATTGAGGCACCAGCCTTAGTAGTAATTGTTGAAGCAGATTTTTTAGGATTGTTAGTATCCGCTTGAGTAAAAATGTTAACCTCGTTTTGAGGTAGATCAGTGGATGAGACATTGTCACTATTTTTTTGATATTTAGTTGATTTGCCAGCACCGATGCGAATCAATTCTTTTTCGCTGGTAAAGAGATATAGGTAACCGATACTATCACCACTGGCAACGGTATCGCGTGATAGTTGATAACCAGCATGGGCGGCTTCTCTTTTTTGAAGGGCGTAAGTTGAGTTCTGGTTTAAAGAAATAAGTGAGTATTTACTCAAATCCTGAATAGCTGAACGCTCAAAACTGTTGTATCGGTGTTGATAAAGGTAGCCATTCTTTACTAATATTTTTCCAGAGTCTTCAGCGCTAGTCGTGGTTTCAGGAGCAATCCAAGTTCCATTGAGACTGTTCACATCGAGATGTTTAGCTGATTTTTTGTTTTGAGTATCAGTAAAAGATTTGCCACGATCAATGACGGTAGTTTGATCGACGTCCATATACTGGATATCGATGGCATATAACTTGTGACCCTTGGCGACAAAGGCTTGATTTAAACCTAGATCACCAATTTCTGGCTTTAAGAAAACTAAATCAGACATCTTACTAATTTCAAATTTTGCACCTAAAGCTTTTAGAGCTTCATTGACTTGTTGAACGGACATATAGTGAAGTTTCTTTTGATAAGATTTCATATAGTGTTTTCGAGATAACTTTTTCCATTCAGAAAAACTTGTTTGTTTATAGCCAGTAGCGATTGATTTGAATTCACCTTTGGAAGTGGTCCATATATCTAAATCGTTAGCTTTAGAAACAACAGAGGTACTTATTTTATTAGAGACTTTTGAACCAGTTTGTTTAGAACTAATAGCTTCATTGAAAATCCATGTTTTGGAGTCGGATTTAATGATCTTTTGAGTGTTAGCCTTAATATCGTAGGATGCGGTTTTAGGCTTAGAAGCGCTGCATCCAGAAATAAATAGCAGTATTAAAGTTAGAATAAGTAAGTTTAGTTTTCTCATAGAGAACTCCTGTCGGTTAATTATAAATATTATCTCTTTAATATAAGATAGATGACAGCATGATTTTTACATAATGAAATATGGATATATTTTTGTAACTAATCAAATAAATAATACTGTAACGCCGTTATATTTAACGCAACTAAATGAGCAAGTCCTTAAAAGTTGAAATAATAACCTTTTTAGACGGTATCGCAAGATGAAGTTGCGCAAGTTAGTTGTTTTTAAATGCAGAGATGACTAATTTGTTGCTTGTTTCCCAGTGGCTACTATATGAGAATATAACTAGTGAGATTAATCCATATAGAGGGCGGGATTGAAAATGATCAACTTTTCAAGTCAATTAAAAAAATATAGAACTGACCGCGGTATTACACAAGACGAGTTAGCAAGTAAATTATATGTAACTAGACAGGCTATTTCTAAATGGGAATCGGGCGAATCAACTCCCGATATGAATAACCTAGTTAAACTGTCTGATATCTTTAATGTCAGTTTAGACGCTTTAGTTTTAGGCAAACAGGAGAATTCAAAAGTCGATCCCAATGAATTCACTTTTGATCCAATCCATAATAAATATGTTAGAAAATATGGCAAAATGAATTTCTGGGATTTTCTTTCGAAGAATCCGTGGGTTATTGTCTTAGTAGTTGTCGTTTTGCTCTGGGCGATACTGTTGCACTAGCTCATGGTAAACTGATAATAGTAAATTAATATAGTTAAAGGAAAATACTTAATGTTTATCAATGTGGTTCAAAAATCAAAATTGCTTTTCAAGGATTTTCCCTCAGTAGATTCAAATGAAGATTCTAAAAATCAAGCTGCGGCTAATCCTATTTTTTCATGGCATGTAAAGCATATTGTTCATAAGCGTAAAAAAATTGTTATTTTTACAAATGATGCAAGCACTTTAACGATTGTTCTGTATGATGTCAATGCTCAAAACTGTGTATTAATGGAACAAAGATTTCAAGAACAGTTGGCAAAATTGTGGCAAAGTTTAGGTATGACTGAGAAAAATTTAAATCAGTATCTAGAAGTCGCCAAATCTTGGCAAATAGGACCAACTGTCAATCGAAATCAGTTGGGGCGTTTGAATGAGGTTAGTCAAATTATTGAGTTATATGTATCTGATGGTGAGAAGAATGAAGCTTTTTTGTCTCAAAAAATGACAAATATGTTGCGTGATTCTGGTAGTAGTAAGAAGGCTACTTTTGCCAATGATATTCCTCAAATTATGGAATTCAATAATTTTGTATGGAAGAAAGCTGAGTCACAAACTACAGAAATAGATGTTGAGAAGTTGAGAAAAATTTGTAACGATTTGAAACAACAGGAAGAGTCGTTTAGAGATGACCTTTCTTTAGAAGATTTTGATAAAATAGTTCAGCAAATGACTGAATTAAATGACGAATTGATTAATATTTTTGTTGAAGATGTTAAAAACGAATATTCTGAGAAAACCATTAAATCATACAAGAGTTCCTTAAAATTCTATTTGAATGAATATTTGGCTTTTCGTATGATTTCAATTTTTAATAGAGAAGCTTCATCAGTCGACGGATTGTATATGTATGGTAGCAGTAGGACTAGAACTAAACTAGTCCAAAGAAGCATGGCTAAGTTATATACCTTCTTATCGAAATACAAAATGGTCGATGTTGCTTTTGCTAAATCGATGAAAAGTGATATGAGAGACTCTATTGAATTATTGGATTATTTAGACTATTAAAAAAGGGTGAGTTGATTCTCATCCTTTTTTGCTTAGAAATTTAGAATTCCTAAAAGAGTAATTTTGATAAGCAATCTTCAGAAATTCAGGCGTGTGATTGTACTGAAAAGTGGCCAAATCTTCTATAGTAATAGAAGATAAATTATTAAGCCATTCATTGAATAATCCCATACTGCCATAGGAATGATATTTAATGGCGTACTCTTGATCAGAGGTTAATGCAGTCTGATAGAAATTTTCAACGGCGGCCTTTGCTGAAGCAACATTGAATTTTTGAATATATTGATTTATCGAATTTTGAGAGTGATCAGTGTAAGTTTTTTGATAAAAAGTTTTCCGCTTTTCCATTTGAATCAAGTTTCTTTTGATACTTTCAATAGAGTATCTGGGTGTTTTATCTCCGTAAACCGTTGAGAAGTCATACAGAAAAATCTATGCTACTAGTTCATATTTATCATGGAAGTGATAGTAAAAAGTTTGAGGGATGGTGTCACATCTCTTGCAGAGATCTACAATTCTGATTCTATCCATAGGTATAGTCTTCAACATTTCTTCTAATTTTTTGGCAAATAGTAATTTGGTTTGATTTTTGAGTGTCATAGTTAACCTCTTGTTTATATGAAAATGCAATTACATCTAATTTTTATACATTTTGGGACTTTTGTATAATGAAAAGCCTTAAAAATAACGTTAGTATTGTCAACATGTCAAAAGTACGAGGAGAAATTGCTATGAATATTATGATAACTGGAGCAAGTGGTGAATATGGTAATTATGCCATTGATTACTTGAAAAAATTTGTACCAGAAGCTAATTTATTTGGACTAGTTAGAAGTGAAGCTAAGGGTAAAGCACTAAAAGATAAAGGTGTAAATGTCAGAATAGGTGACTACACGGATGCCAATTCAATGATTGATGCTCTGAAGGGCATTGATCGGTTGCTATTTGTATCAGTATCCATGCTAAATATTCAACAAAACGTTGTTCAAGCGGCACAAGTTAATCATGTGAAATATATTGCCTACACTAGTATTTCTCATCCAGAATATTCCAAATTTGGTTTGGATGAAATCCATAAACAAACGGAAAATTGGATTAAAGAATCCGGCATTCCACATACATTTTTGCGCAATGGTTGGTATACGGAATTAAATCAGGCTTTGTTTGACTACGCTGCTGAGACGAAAAGATTTCCTTATTTTGCTACGGAAGGTAAATTGTCGTTTGCTTTGAAGAGAGAGTACGCTGAAGCAGGAGCTAGAGTCATTGCTAACGGTAATTATGATGAGGTGCTTGATTTAGCCGGTGAACCCAGAACTTATCAACAATTAGCTCTGGCAACTCAAGAGGCATTGAATACAAAATTAGATATTAAAGAAGTTTCGGCCAGCAAATTTGTTCCAATGATGGAGAGTACTGGTATTTCCGGAAGATGGGCTTCAGTTTCTCAGGTCTATCAAGAATATACATTTAAAGGTAATAATGGCGAAGAAATGGGTAATCCTTCTAATTTTGAAAGAGTATTGGGACATCCATTAACAGATTTACCATCAGCAATTAAAGAATTGATCAATAAGTAAAAAAATCTCCCTAGATTATTTTCTAGAGGGATTTTGCTATTTAGGTAGAACTTCGATTGTGGTGCTGCGGGGTCCGTTTTGAATCATAGGAGGGAAGTAACAACTTTCTCCATATTTATCACGATAGCCTTGGTCAACCAGTTCATTAATTTTATCATCATGTAACTTTTTAAAAATGACTTCATGATTGGAGCCATCTAGGAAAATGCGGCCACCTTGTTGCTGAATAGCTGAACGATACCAACGTGAATTTTGTCCATTCCAAGCACGAATAAACAATCTATGATCGACAACAACCGACCAGATCCAAGTGGGAGTTCCATAAGTCTTACCATCACTGTAAAATGGCGAAACCCTGAAATCGTCAGCTTGAGAAAATTTTTGTAGTTGTTCTAATGCCCATGTGTTTTTACTCGTCATAATTCACCTATTTATGTTTTTTCTTACGTTAATCAATTTGTTTACATGTCCTAGAGTAAGACTTGAATTAATTAATGTCTAATGCTTATAATGTATCTAAAATCATACGATATTGTAATACCAAGGAGAAATAAGAATGGAATTACGAGTTTTACGTTACTTCCAAGCAGTGGCCTCAGAGTTAAATATCAGTCGTGCAGCTGAAAAATTACATGTTTCTCAACCTACCATTTCCAGACAATTGAAGGATTTAGAGGATGAGATCGGTGTAACCTTGATAAATCGAGGTGGACGTTCACTTGAATTGACTAGTGAAGGAGAATATTTTTCTAACCAGGTTAATCAAATTCTAGCTTTAGCCGATAAAACACTTGATAACATGCAAGTTGGTCAAGATATTACTGGATCAATCGTTATCGGTAGTGCCGAGACGAGAAGTTTCATCAGTGTAGCGCAATCAATTAAAGCTTTGCGAGATAGTTACCCTCATATTAAAGTGAATATCGTCAGCACCAACGCTAATGATGTTCGACGTAATTTAGACTCAGGAAACTTTGATTTTGGTATTGTCGTAGATCCTGCTTCGAAGAAAGATTTTGAATTTATTCATTTATTAGGAGAAAGTCGCTGGGGAGTTTTGATGCCACGTAGTTCTGATTTGGCGGATAGGGATCACTTAACCTTAGATGACTTAGAAAATCGTGATATGATCATTACCCAACAGAATGGATTTTTGGATACTTTAAAAGATTGGTATGGCGAAAGTTCAAAGAAATTTAATGTTGTTGCCACATATAATTTACTCTACAATGCATCATTATTAGTTTCTGCAGGTGTCGGGTATGCCTTGTGTGTTGATGGAATTATCAATACTAATCAATCTGATTTAATTTTTGTGCCGTTGGAACCAAGAAAAACAGCTGGGACTAATTTAGTTTGGCAAAAGGGACGGAAACTTTCTCAAGCCGCTGAAGCATTTTTGAAACAGATATCCAGTGATATTAATAAATAACTATTCAATTTACGTATGAAGACATATTAATTATAGGTATTAGACATCTGCCTAAGAGGAACCTAGAATAATTCTAGTAAGTTAATCGGAAAGCAGGAATAATATATGAGTACAGTAATGATTATCGGTGCCAACGGTGATACTGCTAGAATATTAATTGAACGTATTTTAAAAGAAACAGAAAATAATTTGATACTCTATTTGAGAAATGCAAAAAGATTGAGTCAATATCAAAATAATGACAGAGTAACCATTGTAGATGGGGATGTTCTCAAGACTCAATATTTGGCTGAAGCTATGAAACCAGCCGATATTATTTATTCAAATGTTGGGGGAACTGATCTAGGAGCTCAAACAAAAAGTATCTTAGCGGCAATGGAAGAAGTGGATAAGAAACGTTTGATTTTCATCAGCGCCTTGGGTGCACATCATGAAGTGCCAGGTAAATTTGGTGAATGGAATGAACAAGCAATATCGGCCTTCTTACCAGGATTTAGAGAGTCAGCGACGCTTTTGGAAGAGTCAAATTGTTATTATACCGAGATTCGTCCGGCATGGTTAACTGATAATGATGAAATTGATTATGAAGAAACAACTCAAGATCAACCGTTTAAAGGAACCGAAGTTTCACGTGCTAGTGTAGCCGATTATGTACTGAAATTAATCAACAACCCGCGTCAAGATTTGCGCGCTAGTGTTGGTTTGAATAAACCAAATACCGATGGTGACAAACCTAGTTGGATGTAGTTAAGGGCTAGCTTAGAATACCCGTTATGGTGTAGCATTATGTATACCGTATATAAAAGGGTAGGAGAGTATTTTCATGCTTAAACTGAGAGTAATTATATCGAGTGTATTGGTATTAGTTGGTATTATAATATTTTTGTTTTTAACATTTCCTAGGGTTAAACGGGTCCGTAAATACAATAAGGAAGTCAATAGTCCAAAGTTATTTCGCTGGAACGCGGATGTAATGGAAGAATACCCACAAGAGTACAAACAAATAAAGTTAAGTAGAAATATATGGGCATGTTCTTATTTATTACTCGTCGTTTCTCTTGCGGTAGGTATAGTTGGATTGTATGTATCTTTTAATTATTATGATCAGCTTATAATGAATATATCTGCCATTTTGTTGATAGCATCTTGTTTAATTGGGTTGTATACATTTAGATCATATACCCAAATTCGAGTAAGATTATATCAACGTATTTTGGAAAAGACGACCGATGAATTTGTTGAAGATAGACTAAAAATAGTTGAAGAAAGTGAAATTTATTATAGG
Organism: Candidatus Companilactobacillus pullicola; assembly: GCA_019116025.1. Lineage (GTDB taxonomy): Bacteria > Bacillota > Bacilli > Lactobacillales > Lactobacillaceae > Companilactobacillus > Companilactobacillus pullicola. The sequence continues at coordinate 70,431 of DXCM01000099.1, forward strand.
TATCAAATGATTGCTTTGGCAATGATTGGTGTAGCCGCAGTGATTAGTTTATAAAAATCTAGATATCATATGTCTATACGCAAATAGGAAGCACACTTATTTTCAGTGTACTTCCTATTTTTATATATGATATTGAAAATATACGATTTATTTACAGAAAGGATATCACTTTTATGTCCTGTTCATAGCATTGGTATAGAAAGAGGAATACAATAATAATTAATAAATTGAAATTGAGTAGTTTATAAATTTAGGGGATGTTAGAAATGATACACAAAATTGCAGTTTTTTCTGATGTTCATGGCAATGTGACAGCGTTGAATGCTGTTCTAAAAGATGCTAAGAAGAATGGCGCTACTGATTATTGGTTCCTAGGAGATCTATTTTTACCAGGTCCTGGAGCAGAAAAACTTTACAAAACAGTAAAATCTTTACATCCAGCTGTCTGGTTGCAAGGAAACTGGGAACAAGAGATTAACAGTATCGTTGATGGTGAAGCCGATTATGATGATCCCTCTGAAGTTTACTTGTCGAGATTGACAGAGTATTTGATTAATAATTTAAAGCCTAAACATTATCAAAAATTGATTCAAAGACCAATTTCAACGACGATAACAGTCAATGGACTAAAGTTTGGTTTGTCACATAATCAAGCAGAACGTTCAACAGGACATGACCTATTTCCAGCTGAAGCACAGAAAAATTTTGACCATTTAGCGGGCGATAAGGATGTTTTATTGTATGGACATACGCATCAACAAGTAATGCGCACGTCCAGTAAGGGACAGTTGATCATTAATCCTGGAGCTACAGGTCAGCCGTACAGTCCTTATGCTAAATTCATGGAAGATCAGCGCGCATGCTATACCATTTTGACAGTTGATGATGAGAGTAGAATAGAAGTAGATTTCAGAAAAGTCAGCTATGATGTTGATAAAGAAATCAAGTTGGCTCAGAGTAAAGATCTTCCTTATATTCATTTGTATGAACATTTGCGTAAAACCGGATTCACGGTAACCCATGATCAAAAATTACTGAAAAAGGTTAATTCTGAATATCATTATCGACACGAAGTCCGTAAATTTTTTAATAAATAAATAATTAGTCGTTTTTAGTGAAAACTAGATAACGGCTATTTTTGTGCAAAAAAAAGATACCCGAAGGCATCTCTTAATTTACGGTAACTTCATTTTCCTGAAGCCAAGCGTTGGTACCAATACGGTACATCTTCAAGTGTGTTTTAGGATTAACGGCACGTCGAGCCATGACCCATCTGCTATCTTTATGAACGATCTTACCAGTAAAATTACCGTTATTGTCGTAAACTTTTGCATCAGTTGTAGCTGTGACACTAGATCCGTATAGGAATTTAGCCCAAGGCAAGACATCGGCAGCTGACACGAAACCATTAGTACTTACGTGATAATATTTTTTACCATTAATAGTGGCAACCATATCGGAAATCCAATCAGAATTTGGAGCTAATTCCAAGTCGGTACGTTTTTCACCATAACGGTCGTAGACGGAAGTTGCATAATCTTTAGTTGTGACACCGCCACGTAAGTCAGCAGTTACGTAATCTTTACGTTGAGTGTAATCAGCACCTTTACGATTGATATCAGCCAAATCATATTTGGAAGGATTAGCATAATCGTTGTACTTAGTCATATAGTAATCGTTGATATCGTTAGGGTCATATTTGCTGTAGGATGCTTTATCATTTCCCATTTCCTGAGAAAAATAAATCATGCCAGTGTCTGATATACTGACACCAATTCCCACGTAATTTATATAAGGATTGAGCATATTCTTTCTGTGGCCAAAATCGGGGGTTGAATCGTATGTTTCGCTATAAAATTCATTAGTAATTTTTTCAGCAATAATTAAAGGATCGGTTGAACCAATCATAGAGAATGGCATCTGAGCAATATTTTCCTCAGCAGTAAAGTTGTAAGGATACATGTTAGCTGAATGCCAGTTAGAGTGATCGTCGACGCCACCAGAAGTAATAAAGGAGTCCGTTCTAGCCTGAGCGTAGTTACTTAAAACGTTGACTGGCGTGAGTGGAGCCAAATTATTCTGGGATCTAAGCCGATTAAGTTCATTCAACATGGCGACTCGAACAGCAGCAAGATCAATGTTTTCATAGTTTGCTGCTTGCGTCTTAGTGGATGTTGTTGAAGAAGCATCAATAGAATCACTAGAATTTGTTTTTGTAGAAGTTGAATTATCGTTAGTGTTGGAAACTGTATCAGCGGAAACAATCGTTCCACTAATATTTGTAACCAAAAGGGCACCAGTAGCGATTAAAATTGCTGTTTTTTTAGCTTTAGAAAACATATTAATATTTCCCCCGTTTTTTATAGATCATGACACTTTAATTATAATGAACATTTTATATTACTTCTATTAATTAAAACAGGTTAGTTTGGCAAGAAATTGAGAAAATTATAGAAATTTCTTTTCATATTCAGTAGGAGAACATCCCATATATTTATGAAATACTCTTGCAAATCGTTGATAACTGGGAAAACCGCATGATTGCGAAATGAATGTAATGGATTCATTGGAAACTTTAAGTAATTCAGATGCTTTTTTTAAGCGGTATTTAGTTAGATATTCCTTTGGTCCAATATTCATGTTTTCTTTAAAGAGTTTGTATAAATAAGTTCGATCTACTGCCAAATAATCTACAACGTCATTAATAGAGATAGTCGATTCGTAGTTATTTCTGATATAGTATAAAGCTTTAGTATAGATAATGTCTGGTGAAGAGGACTGATTGGACGAGACAATAGGTAAAGTTTCATGTAGTGAGTCTAATATTTCTAATAATTTAGAACTATAAATAAAATCACTACTGTTCGGAGTTTGTGAGTAATTGACTATTTCAACTATCTTTTGTGGAACAATAGTTGTGTCTTTAATGGATAATACTGGATTTTGATATGAAATATTGATTTGAGACATATACTGTTTTATCAAATCACCAGTGAACCGAATCCAATAAAAAGACCAAGGGTCAATCTTGTCAGCAATCATTGTGACCGTTTTTTGAGGTTCAATATACATAAAGTCACCTTTTTTTAAGTGATAGGTCACACCATTACTGATAAAAACTCCTTTACCAGCGGAAATATAATGTAGCATATAACCAGATCGTCCTAATGGTCCGTACTGGTGGGATGGTGTAGTTGCTTCATATCCACCGGATGTCAGATATAAGTAAGGATTGTATTGTTCATTACTGAAAACAAAATTTTTCTTCATAATAGCCTCATTCAACATTTCGACATACTGTATCAACATTATACCATTTGAAAACGGTTACTTGAGCTATAGAATGAATTTGTAAGTTAATAACGCAATGATATTTTTTTATTATAGAGAGGAAAAAATTATGAAGAATGATCGTAAGCTATATGAGAAAATCTCTGATGAAATTCTTCCAGCAATTGGTGGAAAAGACAATGCTATTGAAGCATTTCACTGTGCTACAAGATTAAGAATAGCCTTGAAAGATATTAGTAAAGTTGATAAAGATGCCTTAAATAATATTGAATTGGTCAAAGGGGTAAATATCAATAAGAATCAATTACAAATTATCTTTGGAGCTGGCTTAGTCGATAAGGTAACCGATGTTTTTATTCAACATACAGGCATAAAATATTACTCGGTGGATTCTGGTAATCCTGAACCAGAAAAGAAAGATGCAAGTGTCGATAAGGACGAGGAAAAAGGCTTTTTTCAAAAATTTATCGATGATTTAACAGGTGTCTTCACTGAAATATTGCCCGGTATCTTAGCTGGAGGTATCTTAATCGGTCTAAATAATTTATTAACGCAAAAGATATTTGGATCACAGTCACTTGTTCAAATGTTCCCTGGAATTTCAGGAATTAGTACTATTGTTAATTTAGGCTCTTCCGGTATTTTTGCTATGTTACCCTTGATAGTTATTTATTCTGCAACTAAGAGATATGGTGGTAGACCAGTTTTGGGACTAGCAATTGGTGCAGTTATGATGTCTGCCTCTTTACCAGCCATGTCTGATGTTCAGACTGGTGCCGCTAAAGCAGTGATTGCTAATATTTTTGGTTGGAAATTATCACTAACTAACTTTGGTGGTCAAATTATTGTTGCCTTAATCATGGGATGGGTCATTGCCAAATTAGATAACTTTTTCCAAAAGAAGTTGCCAGGTGTAATTCAATTCGTTCTTTCACCAATGTTAACTATTTTAATTTCATCTTTTATTTTATTTATGATTGTCGGACCTATTGGTGTAACACTATCAACATGGATTACTAATGGTTTAGTTTGGATGTCTCAATCCTTAGGTATTTTTGGATATATAATTTTTGGTGGTATTCAGCAATTAATTGTTATTACTGGATTGCATAATATGTTCGGTGCTATTGAGACACAATTGATCTCAACTACTCAATATGATTTTTTGAATCCACTATTTTCCGGTGCTTTAATGGGACAAGGTGGCGGTGTCTTGGCATTCCTATTCCTAAATCGTAAGAATGCTAAATCTCGTGAAATTTCTATTTCAGCATTTTTCTCAATTCTTTTCGGTATTTCGGAACCAGCACTTTTTGGTATCAATATTAAACATAAATACCCATTGATTGGTGGTTGTATCGGTGGTGCTGCCGCAGGTGCATATATTTATTTAACTAAGTTAACAGCAGTTTCCTTTGGAACAACTGGATTACCTGGTATTGCAATTGCTGCTCCTCAAAATAATGGATATGTAAATTATATTTTGACTAATTTAGTAGGAATTGCTGTAGGTTTCTTGGCATCGTTAGTTGTTGCTAAATTTTCGACATTTGAATCAAAAGCTAAGGTAACAAATAAAACTAAGACAGTTGTTTCAAAACAAGTTAGTGTTGATTAATTATGAGGTTAAATGATTATGACAAATAGGATTAAAGAATTTAAAAATATGGTAGATCATCTAACCGATGTTCCCAAGAAAGTTATCGATAAGGAAAAGAATGTAACCAGGTCCAGTCCTTATCGTCAAAAATATCATGTAGAAAGTGAATCTGGTACTCTAGGTGATCCTAATGGTTTCTCCTATTTTAATGGTAAATATCATCTCTTCTATCAATGGAGTCCTTTGGCATATTCAATAGAACCGCACTATACGCAACATGGCTGGAAGCACTTAACTTCTGATGATTTGGTTCACTGGCAAGATTTGGGTGCGGCTATTGAGAGTGATACGAAATATGATCGATACGGAACATACTCAGGTAGCGCTATACCTGAAAATGATAAATTATTAATGATTTATACCGGTAATACCTGGATTAATACTGAAACTAAAAATAATTGGTTACGAGTTCCATACCAAGTTACCGCATATATGGATAAAGATAACAAAGTGCATCGTGGTAATGACCCTATAATGGAAGGTGCTATTTCTGGATATACAGCTCATTTCCGAGATCCTAAAGTTTGGAAAAAGAATGGGGAATATTATGCCATTTTAGGTGTTCAAAGAGCTAATTTAACAGGAACTGCCTTAATTATCCACAGTAAAGATTTCAAAGATTGGAATTTATTGGGTGAATTAAATACTAAATATGATTCCTTAGGTTATATGTGGGAGTGTCCTGATTATTTTGAACTGGATGAGAAAGGCGTATTGGTATTTTGCCCGCAAGGTTTGAAGAGTACTGGTAATGAGTATCAAAATATTTATCAAACTTGTTATTTATTAGGCAATAAACTGTCATTACCTGATACTAAGTTCAGCACAGGAGACTTAAAAGAATTAGATCATGGATTTGACCTTTATGCTAGTCAAACGATGAGTTCTCCAGATGGACGTAGAATTCTGATTTCTTGGATGGGATTGCCGGAAACCAGTTATCCAACTGAGAAATTCCATTATTCAGGATGCATGACAATTCCTAAAGAGTTAAGAATTAAAAACAACAAGTTGTATCAGATTCCTATCAAAGAGTTAGATACTTGTCGAGTTAATAAACAAACTATTAGAGAGACCTTAAAAGATGAGGTATATCATCGAAAATTGCGTCAGGCTGCTAATGAATATGATTTTACAATTGATTTTAAAAATTCTAATGCTTTTATAATTGATTTATTTGCCGATGAAGAAGACCAGCGTCGATTTAGAATTATTCTAAATAAAAAGAAGAGCGAAATTGTGCTTGATCGTTCTAAGGCAGGTGAAGATATTTCAATTGCTTATGGAACGACGAGAACACTTGATTATGCAATGGACAATAAAATTAATGTTCGGATATATACGGATACTTCCTCAGTTGAATTGTTCATCAATGGGGGTGAAGAAGTTTTCACATCTAGAATTTTTCCAGATAAATCACAATCAAATTTCTTCTTGACCAGTATTGGCGGAACAACAAACATTACAGGACAAACATATGAAATGAACGGACAGGGGTGATTTTATGAACACCTTAATTCAAGTTGATACGGACAAAAAGATATTCTATTTATGTAATAAAGAGATAAGTTATATTTTTAGAGTTTTGCCAAAAACCCAAAAGCTGGAGCATATTTATTTTGGACGACATGTTGCAAGTCATGGAACAGTGAAAAATGTTACTCAAGCAGATAAGGCTTGGGGTGAAGACTTAATTGCAGGTAATCAATATTCCTCTTTATCACGATTAATGCAGGAGTATCCGGAATATGGTACTGGTGATTATCGTTTGCCAGCATTTGAAATAAATTATCCTGATGGTGATGAGATCTCCAATTTTGAATATGCTAATTATAAAATTATTGATGGTGTGCCTGATATTAAAGGTATGCCACATGTTAGGTATTCAAAATCAGACTGCCAAACGTTAATTGTCACTTTAAAGGATCAATATAGTGGCTTAAAAATGAAATTGAATTACACGATAGACAGTATTAATGCTAGTTTGATTAGAAATGTTGAAGTTGTTAATGACGGTGAGCAAATTTATACCGTTAAAAGTTTGAAAAGTATGGCTTTGGATGTGCCTAATGATGACTATGATCTGATTACCTTGAATGGTATCTGGGCTCGTGAAAAACAGGTCAATCGTGAATCAATAAATCCGGGAATTAAAGAAATTAGTAGTAGACGTGGTGCAAGTGGTCATGTCCATGATCCTTTTGTTGCATTAGTTAGTTCTGAAACTACGCAGAATAGTGGCGAAGTTTATGGTATCTCTACTATTTATAGTGGCAATCATAAAGAAACTGTTGAATTAGATGCTTATGATGTTGTCAGAGTTACAGCAGGAATTAATGATGATCACTTTTCTTGGGACTTAAACCCGGGTGAAAATTTTGTCACTCCGCAGACAATTTTAGTTTTCTCTGATCGAGGATTTAATAAAATGAGCCAAACTTTTCATAATTTAGTTAGAAATCATTTGATTGCTCCTAGATGGCGCAAACGAAAGAACCCAGTATTAATAAACAATTGGGAAGCTACTTATTTTGACTTTAATGAAAAGAAAATTTTAGATTTGGCAAAAAAAGCTTCTCAAGTGGGTTGTAACCTATTTGTTTTGGACGATGGCTGGTTTGCAGAACGTAATAGTGAAAAAGGTTCATTGGGAGATTGGCGTGTTAACTATAAAAAGTTGCCACATGGATTAGATGGACTCTCAAGTAGGATTCACAAGCTGGGTATGGATTTTGGATTATGGTTTGAACCAGAATCAGTATCTGAAGATACGCCAATTTTTAAACAACATCCGGATTGGATTATTGGAATTAAAAATAAGTCTCATAGTCAAGGACGTAATCAGTACCTTTTAGACTTTAGTAACCCAGCAGTAGTAGATAATATCTATAAACAGATGGATAAAATTCTTTCAACAACAAAAATTGACTATATCAAGTGGGATATGAATCGTAATATTACGGAACCATATTCGCAATACTTATCTCTAAATCAACAAGGTGAGTTTTATCATCGATACATTTTAGGAGTTTATTCGTTATATGAAAGACTAGTAAAAAAATACCCTGAAATTCTTTTCGAATCTTGTGCCAGTGGTGGTGGACGATTTGATTTAGGGATGCTTTACTATGCGCCGCAAACGTGGGGTAGTGATGATACGGACGCTTATGAAAGATGGGAAATTCAAAAGGGTGAGTCATATGTCTATCCTTTGTCAACCATTGGGACACACGTTTCGGCATCACCTAATCATCAAACAGGTCGTCAGACACCTTTAAAAACCCGGGGTAATATTGCTTTGTTTGGAACATTCGGCTATGAATTAGATTTGCTGAATTTATCGGAATTGGAGATAGAAATAATTAAACAGCAGATCAATTTGCAAAGAAAATATGCAGAATTAATTGCTACAGGTGATTTTTATCGATTGAAGACAAGTTTAAGTAGTACAGATGCTTGGATGGTTGTTTCTCGGGATGGACAACAAGCTTTGGTATGTTACTTCAAAGGGTTAAGTCATCCAAATATGGGTTACGATCACGTTAAACTCTATGGTTTGAATGATGAAATTAGATATTCAATAAATGATTCATACTATTTATATGGAGATGAATTAAAGAATATCGGTTTGCCATTAGAATATTCTCTTAACGGTGATAGAATACAGGATTTTGACAGTAAAATATTTGAAATTAAAGCAAATTAAAAAGTTCGATATATTTATATCGGACTTTTTGTTGTATATTGTTGCGACAAATTGATAAATATATTAAGCTCTTGGTGGCAATTTAGGAGTAGGTGGGAAGTAATATGGAGAAAACTGAAGAAGTTGCAAGTTTAATGGATCAATTGAGTAAGGCATATGCTGATCCGGAAGTTAAAGCTGATCAACGTTTGTCAAAGCTTATCATGAAGTGTGCTCAGGTTTTAGAGGAAACTAACGATGTTAATTTAGTTTCGGCGGGTTTTCGCATTCACTTGAGCAATTATGATTTTTATTTTCAAAAGGGCAAACTTCCTAAGTCCGTAGCTAATTTGTATGATTTATGTAAGAAAAATAAGGGTAAATACAATCCTTTAGATTTCAATCATTATTTCGGTGTGGTCAAATTTATCAGACATTTTTAACAATTCTTTCAAAGATTTGTTCTCTACCGTAATTGATTAGTCCATTTCGATAGGCTTGGTCGATATTCTTATCAAAATCGATTGTTGTTTCCGATATTTGATTTATTCGTTCATGTAAAATGTCTGTTAATTTATTTTTATTAATCTTTCTATCAGGGGTAAAGACTATTATTCTGTCAGGGTCTAATAGTGCAATCATAGTTTGAAGATCATTCAATAAGTATTTTTCAAAAACATCCTGTTGCATGGGATAAGTGACGTTCTTATAAGCTGGGCCTAAGGAAATTTCGCCGGCTGCACCAGACTTTCCTAAGATAAGCTTGCCTGAAATGAATAGACCAACTCCAGGGGCATAATTTTTAGGATAGTAAATTCCAATTGTATTCTCCGTTCTATTTTTGTCGGTGGCGCCTAACACCATGGCGTTAACGTCGTTAATAATTTTCACGGCGATATTTGTATGTTCGAAAAGATATTGTTCCAAATTTATCCCTGATAATCCGGGGATGTCACTCAGAATCATTTTTTGAGTTGATTCCACACCAGAAGTTCCAATGATGATTAAATTGGGAGTCAATTTTTGTAGTTGCAATATTTTTTCAATAGATTGCAACAGGTCTTCAGGGTGCACGACTTCTGTCTGTAAATCATTATCAGAAATAATATCGCCATTCAGATTGATAATCTCTAATTTTGCTATCATTTTTTGATCTATTTCTAAAATACGGATAGTTAGTAGATTAAAATTTTTTCCGTTGATAGTATATTGAACAGCACGACGACCGCCAGTCGAAACCTTCTGCAGACTACTGGTGATAATTTCTTTTTCAATAAGAATCTTAATTAATTTATTTACGCTGACGACACTCAAACCAGTATTGTCAGCAATTTTTTTTGACGAGAGGGAATCATTTTGAGCGATAGTTTGAATGATAAAATTGAGATTCCTTTCCCGCATAAGTTCAGGAATATTTTTATTCATGAATTTTTCTCCTTGGTTTCCTAGACAATTCTATACACCAATGGTATATTAATTTTGCAACTTAGTAAACTTAGTTTATAAAGTTAATTAAAAAACTTTCTGGGGAGTAATAGTATGAAAATTGAACATGTTGGACTTTTCGTTAATGATTTGGAAAAAACAGTCTCATTCTATGAGAAATATTTTGGAGCAACAGCTTCTGAAAAATATCATAATGTTAAAACAACTTTTTCTTCACGATTTTTAACATTTGCTGACGGAGCTAGACTTGAAGTATGTACTCGTGAGGATTTGAATCAAGAAAAATTGGATGGATACCCATTGGGCTATATGCACCTTGCTATGTCACTAGGATCAAAAGAAAAGGTCGATGAAGTGTCTGCACAAATTGAAGCAGATGGCTATACTCATTTGAGTGGACCAAGAGTAACCGGCGATGGTTATTATGAAAGTGTTGTTCTCGATCCTGAAGGAAATCAAATTGAATTGACGGTTTAAAATAATGGTATGAAAAAAAGGAAATGAGATTAATTCTCGTTTCCTTTTTTAGGTAGAAAAAGACAGGCAGCTGATAAAGCTAATAATATCATTGATACGATATAGGCTGAGGCCGGATTGATCAGATTGTAAATTAGAACGATACCGATGGCGCCTAAGGGCATTGAAATAATTGAGACTGTATTCATTAAGCCGGTTAAACTACCAATAATTTCTTCATCGGCAGTTTTTAGTAATGCCGCAGTTAATTTGGGATTAGCTTGACCCATACAGAAGCCACCAATAGCCACAGGAATAATAATGGCGATAAAACTTTTTAAGCTTAAGAGGTTAATATAGAATAATCCCCAAGCTATGATACATGTGATCATAACAGACTTGAAAGACAAATTTTTGAACCATCCAGAATGTAGAACGCTTCCTAGAATTGTCCCAGCTACAAGAACGGTATTGATAATCAGCACGCTAACACTGAAGGGTAGAGGCAATTTATTTCCTTGATCTACTAGATAAAGATTAATAACGGCATCTAGACTGGAGCCAACGGCATTTATAAAGAAAATACTTCCCAGTAAAGCCCATGCGTTAGTGTCAGAACTTTTTTCGAGAGCCTGTTTCATTTGAGCCAAGAGTTTGTGAATGGAAGGTGCTTTATGTTTAACTTGTTCGACCTTGAGAGAATCGTAACCCCAAATTAGAATTATACCGGCGACCAAAAAGGTTAAGGCGTTGATATAACCGGCCAGTTGATAGTTATTTGTTAAAGCTAATAGACTGACACCAACAGCCTGACCGACAGTCTGCATGATGGTCAAGATACCTTGAGTGATACCCATAGCTTCTTCTTGAGATTCACGATCAATCTTAGTTTGAATAATTGGCATACGTAAACCATTGCTGTACATACCGATGATATCTGAAAAAATATTAATTAAGATAATAATCATTAGTAGAAAGACTTGCTTTTGATTAATTAATTGGGCTAAAAGTATATAGAGTCCTGCTTGAATAAACTTGGTACTGGCTAACCAGACTCTTTTATTGGAAGTTCGGTCGGCAATTTGCCCAGTGATAATGCCGAGAACGCCAGGCATAACCGTCGCAACTGAAACAATGGAAACCATGATACTGGCGTTAGCAAAGCCACGTGCATAGGTTAGTAAAATAATATTGAATAGACTAGTACCGATAGTTTCAAAAAAGTCAGCACCAGTTAAGGTCATAAAAGCTTGATTCCTAACTAAATTTTTCATATTATCACGTCCGTATAAAATTATTTTACGTTTAAATTAATTTAAATGATAAATGAATTTTAATTGTTTGATTTCAATTTGTCAAACATTTATGCTGATAAAGAGGTGAAAATTATGTCCAAAGTCACAGTAGATCAATTTGCCAAATTAATGGTCGATGACAAAGTTGGCAAAATCTTGAAAGCCACTAAAGTCGAAGAGGGACTAACTCCCAAACAGATTTCAAAGGCTACTAAAATTCCCAATAATCAGCTATATTACACATTGAACAAGATGATGGATGCTGATCTTTTAAAAATTGTTAAACAAGAGAAAATTAAAAATTTAACTGAGAATTATTACTCTAGTTTGTTTTTAAATCAAAAAACAAAATATATTGCGGATGACGATGATAATGTTTTAAATTTCTCAGATGATTGGATCAAAGAGCACGCTGAACAAACACTTCAGTTAGTAATGTTGCAACACCATGAGTTCATTGATGCCTTAAGAGAAACCATTAATAATGGAACTGATGAAGAAAAGACTACTTCAGCACATGCAGAAATAGACTTATCTCCAGAGGGCGAAAAGCAAGTTATGTCAGATTTATTTAAGATATTAAATAATGCTGAAAAAAATGATCCTAATCCTGACTCGAAAAATAAGCGTCATGTTAAGATTCAATTGGAAAAATGGTAAATATTAATAATGTTGGACAATATGTAACACTGGACGGTAATTAATTGTGATTTCATTTTTAATTCGATATATTCATGATGATATTGAAAATACTTTGGAGGTCTTACTATGAATGTGTTGATTATAGGTGCCTACGGTCAAGTTGCTCGAATGGTTGAGGAACGAATTTTAAATGAGGATCAATTCAGTGAAATCAATTTGAAACTATTATTGAGAGATAAGGGTCGTCTGAAGAAGTACGAAGATAATCCACGCGTGACACTAATTCAAGGTGATACCACTCAACCAGACATTTTGAAAAAGGCCATGGAAGATGTCGATTTCGTTTATGTAGCCTTCGCAGATGATTTTGTTAGCAGCGATGCCACGGCTAATATTATTAAAGCTATGGAAGATGGCAAAGTCAGTCGAGTTTTGGCCACTAGTTCTATCGGACTTGAAACAGAGGAACCAAATGAAGATTTTTCTAAATGGAATCAAGGAATTCTTAAAAATATTTTGCCAGGTCTACGTCATTCAGCTAAGCTCTATGAAGATTCAGTGCTTGACTACACTATCATTCGTTTCGGTTGGTTAAACGATGGAGATGAAGTGAAGTATGAAATCACAGTTCGTGGTGAGAAATTTGCTGGGATCTCTGATACTAGAAAGAGTGTTGTGGATGCTATCTTGAAGATTATCAAGGATCCATCCCTTTATAGCAAAGATGTTATTGGTGTCAGTGATCCGGATACAAAAGACGTTAAGAAATTGAATATTAATTTTGCATTGTAAATGGAAAAGAGACCAATAACTCAAAATCGAGTTGTTGGTCTCTTTATGTTTAAACGAATATTATAGATTTAGTTCAAAAGCCAAACGAGCATTGTCTTCATGATTAGCGGCAGGTTCGTCAACGTAAATTTTGCCACGATGAACATAACCTGAATTAGTTGCTAGGTGTTGCATTCTCTTATTTAGTTTGTGAGTATCAATTCTGAAGTTGTGAATACCATTTTGGAAGGATTGACTGATCAAATTTGAAACAAAGATCTTACCTAAGTGTTGACCGGCATAGTCAGGATTGATAGCAATACGATGAATAGTTGCGTAAGGATCAGTATTGTTTTCCCATTGTCCCTCAGTAATTTCACGATAATTAGGATCATCAGCGACAATCAAGGTTGCAGTACCAGCGACTTTTCCATCAACCATTAGAACCCAGCATTGTTGAGCCATAATGTCATTTTTTAAAGTAGCCTTGTCAGGATATCCGCTTTGCCATTGAGGACTACCATCTGCCTTTAACATAGCTTGAGCTTGACCGATAATATTCATTATTTCATTTAAATCTGGAACTTGTGCACGTCTGATGTAAATTGAGCTCATTTTGGCCCTCCGTATAATTAAGATAATTTTATTTTATCACTTTAATTTTTCTTAACTATAATCTGGGGGAAATTTTAAGACAAGGTGAACGACTGATTTTGTGATTGACCATGGTATAATTGAAGACGCATTTAATCCAAGTACCATCAACAATGGAGGATCACATGGCAGTAAAACAAGAAGAAAATAACATAGTTGATTTGGCAAAACCAGTTCACCAACAATTAGGTCAATATCGCGTACAACAGATTCAAGCTGTTTTGACACTTTTGGATGAGGGCAACACTGTACCTTTTATTGCTCGTTATCGTAAAGAACGAACAGGTACACTGGATGAAGTGGCCATTCGTGAAATTGAAGATGAAGCACATCGGCTAATGAAACTTAATCAGCGTCGTGCTGACGTTTTGAAGTTGATTGACGAACAAGGAAAACTAACTCCTGATTTGAAAAAGCAGTTAGAACAAGCCACAGTTTTACAACAAGTTGAAGATCTATATCTTCCATATAAACAAAAACGTCGTACTAAAGCTACGATAGCACGAGAAGCCGGATTGGAACCATTATCTAAATGGCTGATGACCTTTCCTGAAAAAGGACTCGATGCGAAGGCAAAAACGTTTATTTCCGCAGATAAAGATTTGCCTGATTTAGACGCTGTTTGGGCCGGAGTTAACGAGATTTTGGCGGAAAATTTCAGTGAGCGTGCTGACTTTAGAGAATGGATTCGTGGCTATACTTGGGCAAATGGAGAATTGACAAGTAAAGTCAAACGAGGTGCCAAGGAAAAAGACGAACAACAAGTTTATGCGACTTATTATGAATTCACGCAAGCTTTGAAACAGGTACCACCTTATCGTGTTTTAGCCATCAATCGTGGTGAACGTGAGAAAATCTTAACAGTTGGGGTTGCGGTTGATTCAACTTCAATATTAAATTACGGAAATTCTCGTTTAGTTAGACGTCACAATGGACCAGCTGTAGATAAAATCACGGCAGCTTTTGAGGATGCTTATAAACGATTCATCGGTCCATCAATTGAACGAGAGTTGCGCCGTCAAATATCCGATAACGCTGATAAACATGCTATCCAAGTATTCGGTAATAATTTGTATCATCTGTTAATGCAGGCACCATTAAAGGGTAAAGTAGTCATGGGCTTTGATCCTGCTTATCGGACAGGGTGTAAATTAGCAATTATGGATGCTAATGGTCGTTTCTTAGCCAAACAGGTTATCTATCCCCACAAACCAGCTAGCGCTAAACAACGTGCCGAAGCTGGACCTGAGTTCAAAAAGTTATTAGAAAAATATCATGTTGAAATGATTGCTATTGGTAATGGAACAGCCAGTCGTGAATCCGAAGAGTTCGTCAGTGAAATTTTAAAAACTTTGGATCATCCGGTTTATTATGTCATTGTTAATGAAGCCGGAGCATCTGTTTATTCTGCTAGTGCCAACGCTCGTAAAGAATTTGCTGATCTACACGTTGAAGAACGTTCAGCCGTCAGTATTGGACGTCGTTTGCAAGATCCATTAGCTGAATTGATCAAAGTTGATCCTAAGGCTATTGGAGTTGGTCAATATCAACACGATGTCCCTGAAAAAGAATTAGATGAACAATTGGATCGTGTCGTCGAAACCGCTGTTAATCAAGTAGGAGTCAATCTAAATACTGCAAGTCCGGAATTGTTAACACATATTTCTGGTTTGACAGCCACTACTGCCAAAAATATTGTGACTTATAGAAATGAGAATGGCTCATTTTCTAAACGTCAAGATTTGAAATCTGTTCCTCGATTGGGACCTAAAGCTTACCAACAGTCAGTTGGTTTCTTAAGAATTATTGCGGGTAGCGATCCGTTGGATAATACCGATATTCATCCCGAAAGTTACTCCGCAACTCGAAAATTGTTGTCGGGTATCAATGTGACGATAGATGCCATTGGAACACCGGAGTTACAACAAAAGTTAAGCAAATTAGATCAAAAACAATGGGCTGAAAAGTTGGATATTGGTGAGTCAACTTTAGCAGACATTATTTCTGGATTGAGTAAACCAGGCCGTGACTTACGTGATAGCATGCCGGCACCATTATTACGCCAAGATGTTTTGACTATGGCTGATTTAAAGCCAGGGATGGAACTCCAGGGTACCGTTCGTAACGTGATCGATTTTGGAGCTTTTGTTGATATCGGCGTTAAACAAGATGGACTAGTTCATATTTCACAATTGTCAGATCATTTTGTTAGTGATCCTAGTACTGTAGTGACGATTGGTGATATTGTAACTGTCTGGGTATTAAGTGTTGATGAAGATCGCAATCGAATTCAATTGACTATGCGTAAAGAAAATCAAAAATAATAAATAAAGAGGACCGATATTAGTTTATAAAACTAGTATCGGTCCTTTATTATTAAATTAATTCAATAGCGACAATCCCCAAAATGATTGTCAAAATACCTGTGATTTGTAATCTATTGATTTCAGCTCCTAAGAACCCCCAATTATCGATGACCAAACTGATGATTATTTGACCAAGTAAACCAAGAATTGTTGCCAAACCGATACCGATTTGTGGAACTAAGAAAGCGTTAATGAAGATATTAATTCCTCCGATGATACCACCTAAAAAGTTCCACCAAGGAGTATGCGTCGATGCGATAAATTTCATATTTTTGAAATTACCTTGTATCAAGTTAATAACTATTAAGATAACTGAAGCAATTAGGAAAGTTAAGAATGCTGAATAGATAGGTGATTTCAAAACAACCCCAACGTGTCCGTTAATTGTAGACTCGATTGAAAAGGCAAAACCGTCCAAAAGAGCAATTATTTGCCAGATCAATTTTTGATTTCTATTTGTTGATTTAGTTGTGTTGGATTTTTTAGATAATATAGAAGGTAAGGCGATTGTGATCATGATACCCGCAATGACTAAAATAATTCCCAGTAATTTCGTTAGAGATAATGGACTCGTTTTGGCGTAGAACCAACCAAAATTATCAATAACAACACTCATTAAAATTTGTCCGACCATGGGGATAATAACAGTTTGAACGCTTCCTAGAATAGGGAACAAGAAAATATTGATTGTTAAACAAATCATGCCGATGATACCACCTAGGTATCCCCACCATGGTAAGGCAGATAATGATCCGTTCATTAGTGGGATACCTGATCCAGTTAGTAAGCTTAAGATAATTAAAAAGACAGTACCGACTAAAAATGAAATCAATGATGATAAAAATGGAGTTTTTACTCTATTACGTAATTGAGAATTAATTGAAGTTTGTAATGGAATAAAACCACCAGTTGTGATGCCTAGTATGAAAAAAAGTAACATATAAAAATTCCTCCGTTTGTTGATAAATGATATGTTACATGGAATACCTATTTCATAGAATTGGGTAAATTGTTAATCTAGAGTTAACTTCTAGTTAATACGTGAGGAAATAAAAAAAGCGAGTTCTAAAATAATTCAGAACTCGCTTTATTACTTAGCTATGGTTAATATCTTTTCTAGAGATTGTCGCTTGGAAGTTATTTGATTTACGTAAGCGGCACTATCTCTATATCCCAAGGCAATTCCAGAAATAATTATTTCATCATTTGAGATGGGAAGAGAGCTTCGCAAAATATCAGGATATTTGATTAGTTGGTAGGCTGTCATACTATCAATTTCCATATCAGTTGCAGCCAGCATCAATGTTTGTCCAAAAGCACCTAAATCGTATAAAGACCAAAGTGAATAATCTTTTGGTAAGGTTAAATAAATTACTGCAGGCGCATTATAAAGCTTCATTGCGGCATTTCCCATAACGTCTTGCCAGTTAGATCCTAATGTATTGCTTACTCCTTGAGACCAAGTTGCCATGTTAGTTCTGCCTTGTTTGGCCCAGTTTTTTCTACTTAATACCGGCAACTCGGGATTACCATGGTAGCCATCATTAGTTTTGTTTATGTATCCTTGTCGTATTTTTTCTAGGGAATCTCCAGTTGCCAAGTATATATGTTCAGGTTGTGAGTTTACCCAAGACGGAGCTTTTTGAGCTATTTCTAGAATTTTCTTTATATCGGATATTTCTACCTCCTTATCGGCAAAATAGCGTGTTGAGTGACGATTTAAAATTGCATTTTGTGTTTCCATATTGTTAACCTTCCTTCTTTTTTAGTATAAATTCATTGTTCTTGACAAGGAATTGATTGAAAAATTAGTATTGTATTAACAGTAAGTTAATACAGATGGGAGTGAATATCTTTGTATGATTTAAAATTGGATACATTTATTCAAGTTGTTAGGGATGGAAGTTTCTCCAAGGCCGCAGATCATCTTTTTATTTCTTCCGTTTCGGTCATGAAACAAATGAATAGTCTTGAAGAAATGGTTGGCGTTCGTTTGCTTAATCGGACAACTCAGGGAGTAAGTTTGACGAAAGCTGGAGAATTCTTTCATGATGCAGTTACCGATTATATTTCTGAATCAGAGTCGATTCTAAAGAAAACACTCGAAATAGATAATAATGGGAAAAAGGTTATTAAGATTGGTACTTCTTTATTACGTTCAGCACAACCATTGATTAAATTGTGGTCAAAGATGTCGAATAAAAATGATTATCAGGTTGATTTAGTTTCATTCGAAGATGATCCGTTAAGTATGCAGAGAATGTTTACCAATATTGGTACGAAAATCGATTTTTTTGTTGGTCCGATAAACTCTGAGCAAATCAAGCATGGTCCATATCAAACGTATGAATTACCTGAGACAAAGGCATACTGGGGAGTTCCTATAAATAATCATTTGGCAAATAGAGATATGATATCGTTGAAAGATTTGAAAGAAGATAAAGTTCTTTTGGTGAAGAGGGGATTGTCACCACGATTAGATGCTTTAAGAGATAAGTTGGAAGAAAATGGCATTACAGTAGTTGATAATGAAGACTTTTATGATATTAATACCTTTAATATTTGTAGTCAGAACAATTACATTATGGAGACACTTGATATTTGGAAAGATGTCTATGCGCCAATAAAAGCAATTGAAATGGATGATGGTTATCAAATGCCTTATGGAATCGTCTATTCTAAAGATGCATCTAGTGTGGTTAAACATTTTATAGAAGAAATTGGTTTAGAGTATAGTAAAAAAGAAGAAGCATTAACATAGGGTTAATAGGACACTAATTAATAAAGTATTCTGTTTTTTATTCGCGGTGGTTACAATTGATTCATCAATTAAAAAGGAAGTTAAACGATGGATTATTTTAAATTGAATAACGGTGTTAAGGTTCCAGCACTTGGGTTTGGTACATATCAGATGCCTGCTTCTATAACTGAAGAAAATGTTGCTAAAGCAATCAGTCTTGGGTACAGAAGTATTGACACAGCTCAAAACTATGGAAATGAAGCAGAAGTTGGTGCGGCAGTTAATAATAGTGATGTACCACGAGATCAATTGTTTATTACATCCAAAACTCAAACTTCTGGTTATCGAAGTACACTACGTGGAATAGATGAATCACTCCAAAGAGCAGGATTGGATTATTTTGATTTGATGATCATTCACTGGCCAACAATTGATAATCTCAGTACTTATAGAGCGTTGGAAGATGCCTATAAAGAAGGCAAGCTAAGGGCTATTGGAGTAAGTAATTTTAATAGTAAAAAAGTGCAAAAATTAATTGATCATGCAGAAATAAAACCTATGGTTGATCAGATTGAAACACATGTTTATTGGCAACAAAATAAAATGCATGACTTTTTAGATAAGAATGATATTTTACATGAATCATGGGCTCCATTAGGTGAAGGCATGAGTCCGGTTTTAGGTGAGCCAGAAATTGTAAAGATTGCGGCGGATCATCAAAAATCGACAGCACAAGTTATTCTGAGATTTTTGACACAACAACATATTATGGTTATTCCAAAGTCCACTAACCCTAAACATATTGCTGAAAATTTGGATGTCTTCGATTTTGAGTTGACGAATAATGAAATAAATATCATTAAAAATTTGGATCAGGGTCATTCGGGAGTAAACTGGCCTAGTTCTATGGGACAAGAAGCATATTAAAAAAACGATATCCATACGCGGATATCGTTTTTTTTGAGTACAGTATTAACTAGAAATTAATACATTACTAACAATTAAACCAATTCCACCTTTTTAATATGACTGACATAATGATCACAGTTATTAAAAGGAGATAAGAGTAATGACAAAAACAGCAGTGGTTATTGGTGTCGGAGAAGGCCTAGGGAAAAGTCTAGCTAAAAAATTTGGACAAGAAAACTATCGGGTATTTATCCTTGCTAGAAGCATGGACAAGTTAACTAAGATTTCTGAAGAATTAAAAAATGAAGGTGTTGAGGCGATTCCTGTTGTGACCGACATTACAGACAAAGCTAACTTTACAAATAGTTTGAATACGATTAAGGAACAGACAGACACAATTGATACTTTAATTTATAATGCCGGAATTACGGCTCCAGATGGTGACAAACTAACCGTTAGTCAATTATCTGATCATTTAAATTTAGACGTCATTGGTGCTTACCAAGCTGTCTTGGAATTGGAAGATAAATTAAGTATGACCGATGGAAGCATTTTGTTTACTGGTGGTTTCGCTGCGGTACAACCGTTCCCTGGATTCTTAGGTTTAGCAGTTGGAAAAGCAGCTTTGCGTAATTTGGCAAAAGGACTGCATGACAGTTTTCAAAATAAAAACATTTTTGTTGGAACAGTCACTATTTACGGAGAAATAAAGCGTGGTACACACTTTGATCCTGACAATATTGCGGAATCATTTTGGAAACTTAATCAAGATCGCAACGAGTGGGAAATTGATTACAAATAGGAGATAAATTATGTCCAGAAAAATTACGATTTTAACTGGAAGTCCACATTTAAATGGCACTTCAAGTAAGTTGGCTGATGCTTTTGTGAATGGAACCAGTGATAAAAATAACGTATATCGTTTTGATGCGGGATTAAATGCATCACAAAT
>DXCM01000008.1 GCA_019116025.1 Candidatus Companilactobacillus pullicola
AAAGATATGATTTTTAAAATGAAGCTGAGACTAATGTTTCGGCTTCTTTTTGTTTATCTACGGAAATGATTTATTTTTTAACGTTTATGCGGATTTTGGTTGTAATAAGAATAGTTAGGATAGAATACGAATATTAAACAGTCATTTAACTAAAAGAAAAGTAGCAGGGCGTTTATATGAAAACATTTTATACTTCTTCTTACATTGTTAAAAAGAACACATCCAAGCTATTGTTTTGGACAGTGTTTATTTGACCAATTACTTTATTGATGGGATTAGAAGTGATTATAACGGAAAAGGATATCCAAACATTTGGATTAATTATGAAAGAGGGATTATTTAGTATTGGAATTCCATTATATGCATTGATTGCAGTTGTGTTCTTTTCACAAATGATCGCAAGAGAATTTTATATCGGAAAATCGGAAAGAATATTGGAATTTTTGATAGCAATGAGTAACTATAAAGCCCAATTTTACGGTCGTTTATTAGGTGTAAGTATGATTGTATTAATATCAAATTTATTTTACGCTGCCATAATAGTAATCTTTAAGGAAAAATCATCCCAGATAGGTAAATTACTCCATCAATTTGATTTTCTAGATACTAAGCAGCTTTTTGAATTTCTAATAGCATTATTTTTGTTTAGTATGTTTGTAATTTTATTTTCTGTTTTGGTCGGAATTGAAACCCGCGACGTTTCGAAAATTAATCAACATTTAGGAAGTGTATATTTATTGATTGTTTCCGCGCCAATTATTAATTTGATTTCGAATGATTTTATTCAAAAGAAAGTGTTATTGTATATTCCTTTTTTTTAACATTTCAAGTATCGATTTCCAAACTAGTCTAACAAATATCTTAATCATATTTGGAATCGATACTTTTACACTTATACTTTTTACAATTGGATTGCAAAGGCTATTTAAAAAGAGAGTTGAAGTTCAATGAATAAAATATTAATTGTAGCTAAACATACTTTTATGACTAATTTTGCGACCAAATGGTTTTTAGTGACAAAATAAAAGATTTATCAAAAGGAAATGCCCAAAAGATTCAACTAATAGCTGTTCTCATGTTTGAACCTAAGTTAATTATTTTAGATGAGCCTTTTTCAGGCCTTGATCCAGTAAATGCTGAGTTATTAAACAATGCGATTTTAGAATTAAAAAGAAAAGGTTCAATGATTGTATTTTCAAGTCATAGCATGGATAATGTAGAAAAAGTTTCTGATAAAATCCTAATGCTGAAACACGGAGAAACTGTTTTAAATGGTGAGATAAAAGATATTTACAAAGATTTTATTAGGGAATATCTTACAATTAATGGAATTAAAAATATAGATTTTTTCAAAAAATACAACGGTGTTTCTGACATTCAACAAATGAAAAATGGAAATATAAAAATGAAATTGGTCAACGAACAAGTAGGAAAAGTAATTTTTAGAGATATTGTTAAAGAATATGGTTATATCCCATTATTCAATCAATCATATCCTTCGTTAGAGGAAATCTTTAAAAGAAAAGCTATTGATTAATCAGATACATTAAGGGGAAATACTATGTTACTTGTTTTGCTTTGTGAAGATAAACCGATTCAACTAAAAGAATACTGTACGATTATTCAGAATCATATCATGATAAATGAATTCAATAGTAAGTTACAAATCGCAACGTCTAATCCAATCGATATCATTGATTTCTTAACAAGAGAAGCTATTGAAATCTTTGATAAGAATATTTTAGTATTTATTGATATTGATTTAAAAAATGAAATTACAGGCCTTGAGCTTGGAAAGTGGGTTCGAACTTCTTTTCCGCTTGCCCAAATTGTGTTTATTACCACTGACATAAAATATCTGTTCTTGGCAGTTGAAGCACGAATTTCTCCGCTTGATTATATTGTTCAAAATCATTCGAATTACAATATAAAAGGCCGAATTGAAGAAGATCTTCGATATGCGTATGACTATTATTTACAATGTTTAAATTTAAAAAAAGAATTATTCAAATTTAAACTAGGGCATGAAATCAAAATTTTGCCATTAAATGATATTCTTGCAATCGAGGCTTCGACTAATCCTCACAAAGTAATCTTATCTACTCTTAGCGAAAAAATAGAATTCTCAAGTAGCATTAAAGATATTCATCGGCAACACATAAAGCTATTAAAAATTAACCGTGGAATTCTAGTTAATCCTGAAAATATTATTCATTTTAATGTAAGTAAAAGATTGGTTACATTAACTAATTCATGCAGATATGAAGTTTCATTTCGCCATATAAAAGATGTTAAAAGGGCAATTAAAGCTCCTTGATTAAAGGTAAAATAAAAGGGCTAAGTTCTCTTTAAAATGAAACTTAGTCCTTAATTTGTTAGATTATAACTTTTAAATTTTATTTCTTTGGTTGATAATTCAATCCAATCACCGCAATAATAATCAAAATCGAGCCAATAATTTCGGCAACACTAAGCGTTAATCCCATCAAAATAACCGAGCCAAAGGTGGCAGTAATTGGTTCAAAGGCATCCAGTAAACTCATAATTGTCGGGTTGACGTATTTCAAGGCTACCGAGAATAACAAGAACGGAATGATTGTTCCGATTAAAATTACACCAATGATTTCAATAAAGTTTATGGGCATTAAATTTACTTTTGGAACTACCGGATAAATGATCGATAACGCAATTCCAGCAATCAAAATTCCCCAACCGGTGACCGTAAGCGCGTCATATTTTTGAAGTAACTGGCGAGGACTAACAGTCGTTGTCATTACTCCGACAGCTGATAAGATTCCAAAAAGCAAAACTGCTGGTGTAATTGCAAGATGGGTAAATTTTCCGTTTGTCGCAACCGTTGCAACTCCAATAAAAGCAACGACCGCGCTGATGATTTCGATTCGGCGTGGAAGTTGATGATGAACCAACGCCATGTAAAGCATTACAAAAAATGGGCCGACAAATTGAAGAATCGTCGCAATCGACGCGTTGCCGTAATTTACCGTAATAAAATAAAACAGTTGATCAGGAATCATTCCAATCACGCCGTAAACCAAAAGTTGCAGGACCGCATGCCAGTCGCGAAAGACGGCAAAAGGGTGACAACCGCAAAGCGCAGCTAACAACACCATGATTCCTCCAGCACAAATCATTCGGATCTGAGTAAGAAACACGGGGGTCATTTGCGGAACTTCAAACAAAAACTTAGCAATGATTCCTGACAATCCCCAAAAGATCGAAGCGACCGCGCCAAAAACGATCCATCGGCGCTGATTATTAACTTGCAATCCAATTCTCCTTCTTTCCAT
>DXCM01000009.1 GCA_019116025.1 Candidatus Companilactobacillus pullicola
TGAAGTTCCTTTGACAAACTACTTTGCTGACAAGATTTTGGATGAAAAAGACTTGCCTAAGTACGTTACAGCTTTGACACCTTGTTTCCGTTCTGAAGCTGGTTCTGCCGGTCGTGATACTCGTGGATTGATTCGTATGCACCAATTTAACAAGGTCGAAATGGTTAAGGTCACAAAACCTGAAGAATCATACAACGAACTAGAAAAATTAACAGCCAATGCTGAAAATATCCTTAAACAATTAGGACTTCAATATCACGTAATCGTTCTTTAAAGTGGGGATGCAAGTTTCAGTTCTGCTAAGACTTACGATCTTGAAGTTTGGATGCCTGCTCAAGACAAGTATCGTGAAGTTTCAAGTTGTTCAAACTGTCTTGATTTCCAAGCTCGTCGTGCACATATCCGTTACCGTGACGAAAATGGCAAGACACAATTGGCCCACACATTGAATGGTTCAGGACTTGCTGCCGGACGTACAGTAGCTGCTATCCTTGAAAATTACCAAAATGAAGATGGATCAGTTACAATTCCTGACGTATTGGTACCATACATGGGTGGAGTTACAAAAATTACTAAAGAAAATGCTAAATAAGTATTGACTCAATCCGTATAGATTGATAAAATTTAATAGTTCTGTTAAAGAGCTATTGAATTATTCCGGATTAGCTCAGTTGGTAGAGCATCTGACTGTTAATCAGGGTGTCGTCAGTTCGAGTCTGACATCCGGAGTTATAAATACTTAGGAAATCCTAGGTGTCTTCAATAGAAATACATCTAGTTCATTTGAATTAGATGTATTTTTTTATAGGATTTCTTTTTCTTGCCGTGTTAGCTCAGTTGGTAGAGCATCGGTATCGTAAACCGGCGGTCACAGGTTCGACTCCTGCACACGGCATAATAAGAACGTCATAGAGAACATCAGCTAAAAATAAAAGAGCCTTTGAATGTTGTTAAATCAGCATTTAAGGGCTCTTTTATTATTTGTAGAAATCTGAGAACATAGAAAGTCAAAAGACTTTGCACAAAAGTTTGCACGGCTGACGATTTTTTTGATTTTTAAATTTGCTGTGCAAAATAATCGCTCTAATCCTTGTCCAGCAAGGCGACAATGTCTTTGTCGTGTATTTGCTCAGAAATTGAGATTTTTACAATTATGTGCACAAATTGTACACAATAAAAAAGAAAAACTAATATTGATATAATACCAATTGCTAAAGTTCTTCAAGAAAATCTAGTCTTGTGTTGGTTGGTTTGAAATAACCGTTAGGTTTTGTGTCTGCAGTATCTTTTTTGTATGGTCCAATGCAGTCATTTAATTTTGAAGATTAGTTAACAGCCCTAAATTATTTATAGCAATTATTCCCTGTAAGAAATTTTGTTTAGTAGTTGGAAAATCATGTTTATTACAGCTAATGGACAATTCATCATCAATCAAAGTAATTTTAAAAACTTTTAGAATGGCATGTAGAGAGTTGAAAAGATAACTGTCCTTAGAAAAATCGAATCCATGTGATTCTAAATTGTCCAAAGTCCATCCATCGTCTGTGAGAGTTATTTTTGAATCATTTGTTTCAGCATAAATAATTATGGTATCTAGAGAATTATCCAAAAGAGAAGTTTCAATTTTTACAGTATTGGATGCCATATCGGTATATTTTTCATTGTTACGAAGCCATTCAAGCGATGTTTTCTGCATTTCTTTTGCGTTCATAATTTACTCTCCTCTAATAAATTATTTTACAAATCAAACCAGAGAATATCAAAAATATATTACAATTTGATATAAGTACTGTAATTTTGTTCGCATTAATTATATAATGTATGTATTAGATAATGAATTGAGAAATACCTCCCAGGGGAAACACGACGTGTTTCTCCATTTTTTTGATAAAAAATTAACAAAAAAAAGCTAATCCCGCGGGATTAACCTTTAAAAACGAAGTCGACAATTAAATACTAATTGTTGACTTTTTTGTTATCAATTTGATTTAAAGCATTTTGAACAGCTTCTTTAATAGCCTTGCTTGAAGCGGAAGCACCAGACACTGTATCAACATCTACTGAATTCTTAGCGACGATTTCTTTAGGTAATTCTTTGACAGCTTTTAGACCATAGTCGTCGGATTCACTTTGTTTCAAAATTTCAACATCTTGGATATTGTCATCGTCATCAACTGTGACACGAACGACAATTTCATTACCCATGCCGGCAGTGGATTTGCCGATATATTGATTATCTTTTGTTTCGTAGTGTTCTTCAACAACGTCAGATCCAAGTCCTTCTTCGTGAACACTAGCTGAAGTTTGTGCATCGACTTCTTTAGCAGCGGCTTCGGGTTTAACACTTGCAGCATTTTCACCAGCAATTTTACCGAAAATTAAGTTTTCAGCTAAATTACTACCACCGTTATATTGACGACCCATCAAGCTTCCTAGTTCACCAGCTGCATAAAGGTGAGGGATTACTTGGTCATCGTTGTCGACTACTTCTGCGTGAGAATTGTGAACTGGACCACCTTGAGTATTCAATAGTCCTTGAACCATGGCTAGAGCATAGTAAGGACCATCATCGAAGGCAGTCAAAGTTTCAGGATCACGGTTGAAAGCATAGTCACGTTTTTGTTCGGCAAAGTAGTTGAAATCTTTGATAGTCTTTTCCAGTTTATCGGAGTCAACATTCAAAGTTGTAGCTAGACTTTCAAGATCATCAGCTTTAATGACAGCCTTCAAAAATTCTGGATAAGGGGCGTTCTTGTCATTAGATAACTCATCGTACTTCTTCTGATCGAAAACAACATAAGGATGACGTTGAGCGAGAGGAATTCTCCAGTTACCGTGATCTTGGATGTGTCCGTGTCTGTGAATTTCGTTTTCGTCAAAGTAACGAGTGCCATCATCACCGACAACAATTAAACTGCCTTGATGGAAAGCAGGCCAATCGAATGGCAAAAATTGAGAACGTTGGCCCTTGGCAGGTTTAGGTGTTAGCCCATGGAAAATACCGTATGATTCATAATTGTTCATGTTGTAAAGTTTTGCACCGACTTCGCTAGCCATTTTGACACCGATACCCTTGTTGTAGAGGGAACCGATAGGATTAAGACTAGTTTCGCCCAAGTAGTTTTCAATCATTTCAGGATTATTTTCAAAACCACCAGTTGCCATAACGACACCGTTATTGGCTTTGACATTCAATAGTTTACCGTTACGTTCGATTTGAACGCCGATGATAGCTCTTGTCTCAGGGTTTTGAATCAAGTGTTTAGCTGGTGTTTGATAGAGTACGTCAATTTTGTCAGCACGGTCGAGGACTTGTTGACGCAAATTCTTCCATAATGCTGAGTCGGCAACTCCTTCGTGGACAGCAACTAACTCGTGTGTAGCTTGACCCCTGAATTCGGGATATTCGTGAGCCATGAAGTACAAGGCTTTAGAAACTGGTGATTCAGGATGTTTGCCCATTATAAAAGGCTTTACACCAAGATACTTTTCCAAATAATCAGGGATCTTGTACAATCCTTGAATAAAAGTCTCCATAAGATCTTGATCGTAAGATAAGGGATAGGCTAAATCTTGATAATATTTTCTCAAATCGTCTAAATCATCACCTGAGGAAATAACTTGTCCAGCGTAGCGAGTATTGCCACCCTCATGACCCTCGGGAGCTGAATCAGTAATTAGGACTTTGGCACCGTTATCAGCGGCAAATCTGGCAGCCGTAGCACCGGCACCACCGAAGCCCAATACGATTACATCATAAGTAGCATTCCAATTTAATTTTGAATCCTCAAACATATTATTCACTCCATTTCCGTAAGGTGTTAAGGTTAATATAACTCTAAAATAGGACATTGTGAACATTTTATAAATCTGGAACTGAAAACGAGGATGAAAATGAGTTTAGTTAATAAAAAATATTATGCCTTAGGAACAGTGATCAATCTGACCGTTGCGACTCCAGCAGGGGAAGAAGAATTGGAAGCAGCTTACGAATTGATCAAGAATTTTGAAGATAAGTTGACTGTTAATCGAGATAAATCCGAAGTCATGTCGATCAATCATATGGCTGGAATTAAACCAGTAACAGTGCCGTCTGATACTTATGCTCTGATCAAACGTGCGGTACTAGTCAGTCGTCAGCATTTAGGCTTCAATGTGGCAATCGGTCCATTGGTTAAATTGTGGAAAATTGGTTTCAAAGGTGCTAACAAGCCTAGTGACGCAGATATTCAGGAACGTTTACGAATTATCGATCCTGAAAGAATTCAGCTGGATGATACCAAAGAGACGGTTTTCCTAGAAGAAAAGGGCATGGAGATCGATCTCGGTGGAATCGCTAAAGGTTATATCGCTGATAAAATCAAAGAACTCTGGTCAGGCATGGATGTTGAGACAGGGATTATTGATCTCGGTGGTAATGTGCTCTTAGTCGGTCCAAGTTTGCATGAAGATAGAATGTGGAATATTGGTGTACAGAATCCAGTCGAGAAGCGGGATGTTTCACTTGGTGTTTTGCGCACTACGGCAAAGTCGATTGGAACTTCTGGAATTTATGAGCGTAAGTTAGTTATTGATGGTCACGAGTATCATCATATGTTCGATTCAAAGACTGGTTACCCAATCAAAAATAATCTTGCCAGCGTGACAATTGTCAGTGATAAGTCGATTGATGGTGAGGTTTGGTCGACGATAGGATTTTATCAAGGCATTGAAAAAGGATTGGCTTTGATTGAAAGCCAACCCGGAATTGAAGCTATTTTTATTACGAAAGATTTAGAATATAAGACTACTAGTGGACTACGTGACAAGTTTTTTAAAATATAACAATTATATATCATAACAATTCCAAAATTGTGTTGCTTTATATTGTGAATGAATTTACAATGAACGTGTAAGATAATTATAAATAAGGTGATTGATATTATGAATAAATTTATTGCGATAGTGGGATCTAATTCCAATAAGTCAACTAACCGTGAATTATTGAAGTATATGAAGAAACGCTTCCAATCGGCTGCTGAGATCGAATTAGTCGAGATCAAGAATCTACCTATTTTTAAGAAGAGTGAAGATAAGTATGTTCCTCAAGAAGCCTTAGATATGGCTACTAAGATTGAGGCTTCCGATGGTGTAATTATCGCCACTCCTGAATATGACCACTCTATTCCGGCAGTCTTATCGAGTGCTTTGGCTTGGTTATCATATGGAATTCATCCTTTTGTTGATAAGCCAGTTATGATAACAGGGGCTTCATATGGTTCTTTGGGATCATCACGTGCTCAAGCACAACTACGTCAAATTTTGGATTCACCAGAATTAAAGGCTAGAATTATGCCTAGCTCAGAATTTCTATTAGGTCACTCATTACAAGCTTTCGATGACAATGGTGACTTGAAAGATGAGAAAATCATTAAACAATTAGATGGATTGTTCCAAGACTTTTTGGACTTTGTTAATATTTCCAAACAATTAAACAATGCTCATGAGATCAACAAACAAAAAGCTAAAGAATTTTCTTGGGATAAGGACTAGGAGTGACGAATATGAAATTAGTAGGTATTGCAGGTTCAATTGCTGATCAATCATACAATCGAACATTATTGAATTTTATCGCCAAACACAGTAAAGGTGTTATTGATATTGAAGTTTTGGATATCGATGAAGTACCAATGTTTAGTCAAGATGATGACCAAACTAGTAGTGCTGTGATTCAAAAACTAAGTAACAAAATTAAGTCAGCTGATGGTGTAATCATTGCTACTCCTGAGCACAATCATACCGTTCCCGCTGCTTTAAAGAATGTTATCGAATGGTTGTCATATGAGATTCATCCTTTCGATGGCAAGCCCGTTATGATCGTAGGCGCTTCTTATCATACACAAGGCTCATCACGTGCCCAATTGCATTTGAGACAAATTTTGGAGGCACCTGGTGTTAATGCTATCGTATTGCCAGGTAACGAATTCTTATTAGGCAATGTTAAAGAGGCCTTCGATGACAATGGTGATTTAAAGGATCAACGTACAATTGATTTTCTTGATTCAACTTTACAGAAGTTTATTAAATTTGCGAAGGTGATTAATATGATCGATGCTGATAATTATGAAAAAGAAGATTTAACAGCTTCAGGAAGTACTGATACTACTGTAGAAGGTGTAGATATGGCTGATGATGACTGGTTAGATAAGGCTGCTGCAAAGGTTAATGCTGTTGAAGGTAATACATATGTTAAGTTGGATGCTGGTTTGTTAACAGTTAATCAATTGAATTACATGTTGAAGACAACACCAATTGAATTAACTTATGTTGACGAAAACAATCAATTTATCTATTACAATCGTTTCTTACCAACTGAAAAGATGCTTGCTAAGAGAACACCTGCTCAAGTCGGTGATTCATTAGCTGATGTTCACCCTGGTAAAGAACGTGTTATCAAGCACGTTAAACAAGTTATCAACATGTTGAGAAATGGCAAGACAGATCTAGTATCAATGCCAGTACCTGGTGGCGATAGCAATCATCATGTTATGCATTACTACAAAGCTATGCACGATGAAGAAGGTAACTACAAGGGTGTTAATGAATGGGCTGTTGATTTGAAACCAATCGTTGATGAGTATTTGAAAGAAACAGGTCAAATGTTAGTTCCAGATCCAAATGCTAAGGTTGACGCTACTGCTGGTGCATCGAAGAAAGCTGATGCAGAAGTGGATGCAACATCTAGTGCTTCTAAAGAAGAAGCTGAACCTGAAAAGCCTGAAGTTGATGCTACAAGTGGAGCTTCTGAACACTAAAAACAAAGAGATCAATAACTCGATTTTGAGTTATTGGTTTTTTTGTCAAAATCTCTTTTTCCTAAAAATGTAATATCCAAGGACGAAGAAAATTAACGTATATATCAGAGTCCCAATTAACAATTCAGGATTGCTTAGGTGACTAGTGTCGTGATAAACAGCATAGTTGTAATACTGGGCAGTCAAATTGTACATATTTAAAGGATTCCATTTAACGAAATTCAATAATTTAGCATTAGTCAACAAAAGCTGTGAGGAAGCTGTTTGTCCCATAAAGACGATAGCCATATTGACCGTTATAACGA
This sequence comes from Candidatus Companilactobacillus pullicola, assembly GCA_019116025.1. Lineage (GTDB taxonomy): Bacteria > Bacillota > Bacilli > Lactobacillales > Lactobacillaceae > Companilactobacillus > Companilactobacillus pullicola. The sequence goes on from DXCM01000009.1 coordinate 7,100, forward strand.
TTGAATTAGACTTGATCAAACAGGAACTGAGGAAAATCAGACTGACGATTAAAGTCGAGGCAGCCAAATCAACGAGGGTTGTGTTCAACATGTTAACAACTAGAATTTGCGAATACTTGTTGATAACTAGCCAGGAGACGTGTGCTTTTAGAGGTGTCAACTGTAATAACAAAGTGAAGATGATGGCTAAAATATGAAGGAATAAATTGTAGATAGAGAGGACCAATAATTTGGACATGAAAACTTGAAATCTACTAGGTGATTTGTAAATTGTTAGGAGAATGGTCTCATTTTGATATTCCATCGTTAGTACTGTTGAACCAACAATGATTAAAGCTAATAGAATCCATTCACTGGAATTGTAAGTTGCCATGATCAACAGTCTCTGTTCGGAGTTGTCGGTAAACGCCCTCGTTAACATCATTAAAATTAAAACTAGTATTGGTGCAATCCAAGTAACTTTTTGATGTGTCAGTTTGAAAAGTTCATTTTTTATACTCTGCTTCATAATTTTCACCTAAATTGACCTTTTCTTAAAGATTTGATAGCCAACAATTAGGAATAGAGCCGCATAAAGACAGGTGGCAACAATTAATTCTGAGTTATTCAGATGTGAACTGTGAATAAAGTGTGGATTAGCTAGTTGATTTGAAACGTAGATCATATTCAGTGGGTTCCACTTGATTGGATTAAAGATGCTGTAAAGTGCTGTTGAAATACTAGCACCCAAAAAGCCCATGACAAGTCCAATTCCGATAACTAATGGATTAATTTTTAACCAAGAGATCAATAGGAATGCTAAAGCGATAATGAAAAAAGAATAGATAAATCCACCTGTCAGATTTAATAATAGAGGTTTTAAAAAAGCGTTGTGATAGTTATTAAAAAGAATAAATTTCAAAATTATAGTAAAAATAAGGTTCATTAATAGTAGGAAAAGACTGTAGAAGAGCATGACTAAAAATTTAGCCAGATAGATCTGCCATTTTTGAGACGTTTTGTAGAGTAGATTAATAATCGTGTTATTTTGGTATTCTATGGATATGATCGAAGAGGCGACGGTTATCAAAATAATAATGACCCACTGGCTGGCCCCAAAACCACTTTTTAAAAGAAAATCAGCATTATGATTGGTGAGGTAAGTGTAAATCATCAGGATCAATAAGGTCATTAATCCATACAGTGGCATTCGCTGATAGCGGAATTTGAAGAATTCTTGTTTTAAGCTTCTAAGCATGATTCTCAACCTCCTGACCATTTAATAGTGTGACGATAGTTCTTTCAAGTGTGGGCCGTTTAGGGATTAATTCCAGCAAGCTAATCTGATTAGAGTAAAGTATTTTTTGAATCGTGGAAATGTCTTCACGGTTAACGATTAGATGTTCATTTGTGAAATTTGTCGTCTGGTAATTTACCAGTAACTCTTTAGTTTTCTCAGGCTGATCAGTTAAAATTACGTAATGGTCGTAATTATTTTTTAGAAAAGCCGACATAGGTTTGGTCAAGATAATTTTGCCATTATCTATTAAGACGATTTCGGTCATGACTTTTTGTAATTCGCTTAAGATATGACTAGAAATTAGGAAGGAACAACCTTTTTGAGCGTACTGTTTGATAATTTTTCGTATTAATATAGTTGCCTCAATGTCTAAGCCGTTCATTGGCTCATCAAGAATGACTAAAGAAGGATGATTCAGTAGAGCAATGGCGATTCCTAATTTTTGTTTCATTCCAAGTGAGTATTCTTTAGCTTTTTGATCGATATAACTGTCCATACCTAGTGAGTGGACAATCTGTCTTAAATCATCTGGATCGGTCGAATAGAGGTTGAGGTTTTGAATACCAGTTAAAAATGGATAGATAGCGGGATGTTCAATTAAAGCACCGACCTTTTGTAGTGCTTGATGATTGTTTTCAGTGATGGCCTGGTTATCTAATTTGATTTCCCCATTGAACTTAGTTAAACCTAGGATAGTTTTCATGATAGTGGTCTTACCAGCTCCATTAGGACCGATTAGTCCTACGATGCTGCCAGACGAAATGGAAAAAGTTGCGTTCTTAATAATTTTTTTCTTGCCAATGATTGTATTGACCTGCTTGATTTCTAACATCTGTAACACCCTCTGTGATCTATTTGATACTTTCAATTTCGACCAAAACGCCGTAACAAACAAGCAAGTATTCATCAGCTTTGGTACAAGAGAAACTGACAAGGGCGCAAATATTAGTTACTTTCATAGTTAAGAATCCTGATAGGTAAGGGTTTGTTTGGTTGACTTAAAATTTTGGACAAAAAAACAGCTCATCTGAGGGGGGATGAGCTTGTTTTTGTTGTACAAGAGTACAACGACATTACCAGTAGTGTCAGGAAAAAAGATATGAATGCTCTTATATGAGGATTTCCAATTTTAATAATAGAGAGGGATTTGTTGATTAATTAATGAAAGCATTCAAAGTAAATTATTGTAATGGGATTTTTCTTAATTGATTGAGGGGGTCAATTAAGAATTCAATTTTTGTGAGTTAACGATATGAGGATGTATCGTAACTGTTTTAAGAGTTAAAGGAAGGAATGGCATCTCATATCTTTTCCCTTTCACGGTTATAAATATACCATATATGTTTAAACATGTTGGTTCAAAATAGAACAAAATATTTTTTTATTTTTAGGATAAATCAAAGAATCTTTTGCGCAATAATGATTCGATATTGCGTCTCTTAGAAAACGTATACATAAAAGGACATAAAAAGAGCTCATCTGAGGAGGGATGAGCTTTTTTATCGTTACGATTATGCAACGACATTACCAGTAGTGTCAGGAAACAATGCATGAATCTTTTCGATAAAATTTCCAAATTGAAGGATTTGGTATTAAATAATGAAAAGTATTCAAAATTGAATTGTAATTGGGATAACTCGCAATAAACATAAATTGATTGAGGGGGCAATTTATATTTATTAGTTTGTTTAGTTGGGAGATCATAGTATGAGGGGTACTAAGATCTTCATATTAAAAGTAATAAAGGAGGAATCATATCGATTCATGCCTTATCCCCTTTCACGGTTATAAATATACCACATGTGTTTAAACATGATTATTCAATTATTGTAAATTTATTTGTTTGTTTTTAATATCACAATAATAATTTTTTGTAAAATGAAAAAGCATTAAAAGAAGGTTTGATTGGAAAGAAAAGCTAGCCTATTAATTAACGTAATTAAGTTGGCCTGATACAAATATTGAAAATTTATTGATTATAATGTTCCTTTTATGTTCGTACTAATAAAAAAGGGCAAAAAAAACAGCTCATCTGGGGGGACGGGCTTGTTTTTTTGCTACACCATGTGTGTAGCAGCATTACCAGTAGTGTCAGGGGAAGATATGAATGCTTGTGAGGTTTCCATATTTGTCAAATAGAGAGGGATTTGTTAATTAATTAATGAAAGCATTCAAAGTAAATTATTGTAATGGGATATTACAAACGTATCTTTCAAGTAAAAATTGATTGAGGGGGGCAATTTTTATTATTGATACGAATGAGCTTTATAGATCAACGATATGAGGATGTGTATCGCGACCTTCATTAAGAGTTAAAAAAGGAAGGAATTGCATTTCCATATCTCCCTAGCACATATATAATATACCACATGTGTTTAAACAATTAAATTCATTTTTGAAAAAAATATTTATTTGTTTTTAATATCACAAATTTCATCATTTATTATATGATAGCGGTATCATAAATCCTGTTGTCAAAAGAGTTAATCCACAAAGTTGAAGGAAGTGAGGATTAAAAAGGGGATTTATTGGAGAATATCAAGATACTATATAAACGGAATATATTTTTTTAAATATTCTGTAAACGCTTTTAATGTATTAGTGAATAAATTATAATAATAAGAAAAAAGGACGGTGTCTATTATGAAAGTAAGTATTGTAGGTTGTACTCATGCAGGAACTTTTTCAGCAATGAATATTTTGAAAGAGCATCCAGACTGGGAAGTTTCCGTATTTGAAAGAAACGATAATTTATCTTTTCTATCCTGTGGTATCGCACTGTGGGTAAGTGATCGTGTTTCAGATCCTAACAAGATGTTCTATGCAAGTCCAGAAGCTCTAACTGATTTGGGCGCACATATGTACATGCAACATGATGTGACTGATATCGACTTTGATAACAAGAAATTGTCAGTAAAGAATTTAGTTAATGGTGATACTTTTGGCCAAACATATGACAAATTGATCATCACAACTGGTTCAGCTCCAATTATTCCTCCAATTCCTGGTATTGATTCAGATCGTGTAATGCTATGTAAGAACTGGACTAATGCAAATGAATTGAAAGAAAACGCTAAAGACATCAAGAGTGCCATCGTTATTGGTGCCGGTTATATCGGTGCTGAATTGGCAGAAGGTTACGCTACTTTAGGAAAAGAAACAACTTTGATCGATGCTCTACCAAATGTTTTGGCTAAGAATCTTGATCCAAATATGTCAGCTGTTGCCGAAAAGGATTATCGTGACAATGGTGTAACTTTGGGCTTGAGTGAAAAGGTAGAATCATTTGAAGAAACAGATCATAGTGTGATCGTTAAGACAGACAAGAATACTTATGAAGCAGATATTGCTGTTATGTGTGTTGGATTCCGTCCTAATACAAAGATGTTTGCTGATAAATTTGAGACATTGCCAAATGGTGCCTTAATTGTGGATAAATATATGCATACAAGTATTCCTGATGTCTTCTCAGCAGGGGATGCTGCATCTGTTCACTACAATCCAACTAATGATAACCAATACATTCCTTTGGCAACTAACTCAGTACGTCAGGGTATTCTAGTTGGTAAGAACATTGAAGAAGATAAGATGCCATACATGGGTACACAAGCCAGTTCAGCTGTTGAACTATTTGGTAGAACATATGCTGCTAGTGGTTTGACAAAAGTTCACGCTGATGTTTTAGGTAAAGAGGTTGCTGAAGTTTCACTTGAAGACAACTATCGTCCAGAATTCATGTTGTCAACAACACCAGTTTTGATGAACTTAGTATGGGATCCAGAAACAAGAGTTGTTCTTGGTGGCGCTTTGACAAGTATGTACGATGTATCACAGTCAGCTAACTTATTGTCACTAGCAATTCAAAAGAAAGTTACAATTGATGAACTATCAATGGTAGACTTCTTGTTCCAACCAAACTTCGACAAACCAGTTAACTATGTCAGTGCTCTAGCCGGTGCTGCTGTTGAAAAAGCTGACTCAGCTGTTAACGAATAATATTATTGCTTAATTTATAAAGTAGCTTTAGGGCTGCTTTTTTTGTATAAACTGTTTTTAGAAGGTGTTGTTGATGGAAGATGATGACTTTATTTTGCGTCAGATTAAATCTTTTGCCGAAGGATTTGGAGCTATTCTTGGTAAGGGTAAAGAGAAGAATGAAGTAGTATTTGAGCAACAACAGAACCAGAAGGGAAAAATTTATACAAATTTAGATCGGTTATTGTTGCATCGTAAATATGAAGAAGCGATTCATTATGTTTATGCGCAAAAATTTGAATTGGATGGAGATAGTTATTATCGGTTGGGTATTTGATTATATGGTAAGTTAGATGGTGTTTCTGGGGTTGATCCTGGGTTGTTGGAGGAATTTTTGGGGCAGATTGAGAAGAATAATAAATAACCATTGTTCTATGTTTTATAGTGGAAACGAGCTTCGCAGGGGCAACTCCTTCCGGTTAAGTCAACTTTCTCTGCCGGCACTTCGTTGCCGACTGAGAAAGTAGTCTTAATCCTCGGGAGCTGACCGCCCCTGCTCCGCTCTCTGCTCTCTAAAATTCACAAATTATTCTTACTTTGTTTAAACTCAATTCATAAAATCAGGCTATTATGTACACATAGTCAAATATGGCTATTCAAAAAAACGAGGTGAACGTGTATGAAAAAACATCCGTTTCTTGTTCTTACTGGCGTCTCTGTCTTAGCTACTGTTTGTACTAAGATGATCAGAAGCCACAATGAAAAGAAATTTTTGAACTAATTTAAGTACTAAATCATTCAAATCAAAAATACAAAAACCATTCAAAGCAAATAACTATTTAACTGATCCGAGGTAAATAATATGAAAAACGATAATAACATGGGCTTGCGTAAGCAAGCCTTTTTTGTGTTTGAGCGTCAATAATTTTACTTATTGTTTAATTTCTCATATTATTTTCTTAGTTAGTAAGGAGAATTTCGATATGAAAAAACGTCGTCTGCTTTATTATTCCGGAGCTTTTGTCATTAATTTGGTTATTATTTCGATTATCTTTGCTAGTGCTAATTTGGTCCCTTTTGGTAATAATAATTTTTTGAGTAGTGATTTGGGAACGCAATACTTAACTTTTTTGACTGAATTGAGACGGCAATTGGTGTCGGGTAATGTGCATCTTTATTTGTTCAGTCAGTCTCTGGGCGATAATTTTTTCCCGGTTATTAGTTACTATTTGTTGTCTCCGTTTAATCTGTTATTAATTTTTTTCAGTGCTAGAAATATCCCGGTTGCGGCTGATATTTTGATTATGCTCAAGATATCCACAATGGGTGTAACGATGGCATATTTCTTAAAAGAATACTTTCAAGAGCGAAGTGTCACTAACTGGTTATTTACTATTGCTTATAGTTTTTGTGGCTTTGTAGCCTCATATTTCTACGATTTAATGTGGTTAGACGCTCTGATCATGTTGCCGTTGGTTGCGGTTGGGGTAATGCATGTTATTAAACATCATCAGTATGTGCTGTATTACTTTTCCATTCTATTGTCGATAATTTTTAATTATTATTTGGGTTACATGCTCTGCATCTTTTCACTTTGTTTCTTTATCTTTATTGGTCTGGAAGACAATCTATTTCATCAAAAAGATAAGTGGCTGGTTATTAGACGTTATCTGATTTCGTCAATTCTAGCAGGTCTTAGTTCAGCAGTTGTACTGTTACCAACTTTGTCTGGGATGTTAAAGACAGCTAAGACATCATTTGATATTTTTAACTATTTACCGTCAGCTCGGTTTGGGTTAGAGGCTTTAACTGAACTAGGAATCGGGGGTAATAGTTTCGATCAACGTTTGGAGCATGGTCCGTCGGTGTTTATAACGTCGACTATTCTAATTTTATTATTAAGCTATTATTTAAGTTCGCAGGTAAGCAATCGTGACAAACAGAATTCAGTTTTCCTATTAGGAATTTTGTTGGTCAGTATGTTTGTAACGACTTTTAATACAATGTGGCATATGTTCCAAAATCCAGCTGGTTTTCCGTTCAGAAACAGTTTTATCTTCTCTTTCGCCTGTATTTTCATTGCAAGAAAAGCTTGGCAGAGGGGAGTTGTTAATGAAATAGGCGTTATAACGAAGAGTACATGTGTGGCCGGAATCCTGATTTGTTTGGGTTACTTAACGGAATGGCTATTACCTAAAATAATTGAACAACTCGGCTTTGACAGTATCAATATAGAATACAGTATTGGTTACTTTTGGCTAAGTTTGGCTTGTATCATTTTTTCAGGCTTCTTATTATTAATGTTGAATCGGAATAAGAATTTCTTATTGATTATATTCTTAATGGTCAGCTTTGAGGCTATCGCTAACTTTAATTCAGTTATGGCGACGGCTGACTTTGGAAATCAGGCTACTTATGAGAATGAATTTGATCGTGAGAATGAAATTTTAAAAGAGGTAAAGGCACGTAGTAATTTAGGTCACCGAATAATTGTGTCTAAATCGGGTTTGAATAAAGCCTTTCCTGAAAAATATAACAATTATAACGACCCCATTTTGTTTAATATCAATGGATTAAGTCTGTATAGTTCAACTTTGAATCAAGATACCTTAAAAATGATGCAAAATTTGGGATACTTCAGTTATAACGTTAGAAGAGTCAGTTATTATGGTGGTACCAAATTGACTAATGCTTTGCTAGGTGTCTATTATCGGGTTCGACAGTGGGACAATCATTATCATGTTGAAGAAAACTACGATGCACCGACTTTGGGCTTTTTGGTGGATAAAAATGTTTATGATTTTAAAATGAAATCAGGTCAAGCTTTATCTAATCAAGATCGTCTCTGGCAAGCTTTGAACGGTAATAGTGCAGAATACTTTAAGAATGCCTTGTTGACCAGCATGCAACAGCGTACTGTTGGCAATCGCGAGCTCTATACCTATCAATTGGCAACTAGAGCATCAGGACCGTTATACTTCTATGTAACGCCTTTTAATTACGATAAAGCTAAGATTTACGTTAATGGCAAGCGTATCAAGACTTCGCCAATGAATGTTTATAGTGCCGCTACGTTATACTTAGGTGATTTCAAACGAAATAAGCAACTTGAAATTAAAATTTTGACTAATAAGTCACTAGGTTTAAATCCAAGATATTTCCAATCATTGGATGAAGCTAAGTTTGAATTATCAGTTGATAAATTTAAAAATAGATCTTTACAAATCACTTCTGATTTAAATCACGATACAGTTCGAGGTTCAATTAATGTTGATGAGGATTCACCATTGTTGCTAAGTATTCCATATGACGATGGTTGGAGTGCTTCTGTAGATGGGAAGAAAGTTAAAATCCATAAAGTGGTTTCGAATCTGATGGCTATTGACCTCAAAAAAGGACAACATACCGTAATTTTAAATTATCAGGTCCCAGGACTAAAACTAGGCTGGTTTGTTTCTATTATTGTCGTTATACTGTTCTTGAGTTTTCTTTGGATTATAAAGGTCAAAGATAGATCGCAAAGAAAATACAGCTAAATTTTATAAATATTATCGAAATATTTGCAAATTTCTGTATATGTTATAAGATTTTGATATGAAACGTTTACATTAAAAACGGGGTGAAATGTGATGTCCAATGAATATATTATGGCGATAGATGAAGGTACGACTAGTACTCGTGCAATCATTTTTGACCAAAAGGGGAATAAAATAGCTGATGCTCAACGTGAGTTTACGCAATATTTTCCTGAACCAGGCTGGGTTGAACACGATGCAAATGAGATTTGGAATGCAGTTCAATCGACAATAGCCAATGTTTTTATTGAATCAGGCATTAAGCCAGATCAGATCAAGGGTATCGGAATCACTAATCAACGTGAAACAACCGTTGTTTGGGATAAGACGACTGGGTTGCCAATTTATAATGCAATTGTTTGGCAAAGTCGTCAGACTACTGATATCGCTGAAAAATTATCTGGTCGTGGCTACGGCGATATGATCCACGAAAAGACTGGTTTATTGATTGATCCTTACTTCTCAGCCACGAAGATTCGTTGGATCTTGGATCACGTAAAAGGCGCTCAAAAACGAGCTGAAGATGGCGAATTGTTATTTGGAACGATCGACAGCTGGTTGCTTTGGAAATTATCTGGTGGAGCAGCTCATATAACTGATTATTCTAATGCTAGTCGTACGATGCTTTTCAACATTCATACATTGGAGTGGGATAAAGATATTTTGAGAATTCTAAATATCCCTCAAGCAATGTTGCCAGAAGTTCGTCCTAATTCAGAAGTATATGCTAAGACTAAGGATTATCACTTCTATGGATCCGAAGTTCCTATTGCTGGTATGATTGGTGATCAACAAGCTGCTTTATTTGGTCAAATGGCATTTGAACCAGGGATGGTTAAAAATACTTATGGAACTGGTGCTTTCATCGTTATGAATACTGGTGAAAAGCCACAGTTATCTGATAATAATTTATTGACTACTATCGGTTACGGGATCAACAATAAAGTTTATTATGCTTTGGAAGGTAGTATCTTCGTTGCCGGATCAGCTATTCAATGGCTAAGAGATGCAATGAACTTGGTTGACTCAGCTCCTGAATCTGAAGAGGCTGCTTTAGCTTCAACTGACCAAGATGAAGTTTACGTTGTACCTGCCTTTACCGGATTGGGTGCACCTTATTGGGATGCCGATGCCCGCGGTGCTGTCTTTGGTTTAACTCGAGGAACAACTAAGAATGACTTCATTAAAGCTACATTACAGTCATTGGCATATCAATCACGTGATGTTTTGGATACCATGAAAAAAGATACTGGTATCGCTATTCCAACGTTAAAAGTTGATGGCGGGGCAGCTAATAATCGTTATCTAATGCAATTCCAAGCTGATATTTTACAAACTCCAGTCCAAAGAGCAAAGGATTTGGAGACAACTGCACTAGGGGCTGCCTTTTTGGCCGGATTAGCGGTAGGATATTGGAATGACCTAGATGATATAAAGAAACAATATGCTACTGGTGCTACTTTTGAACCAGAGATGGATCAAGAACATGCTGATTATTTGTATGAGGGTTGGCGTGAAGCAGTCAGTGCAACAAGAAAATTCAAGCATAAGACAACTAAATAAAAGGCGAAATATCGCCTTTTTTGCTGTTTAGGAGTTAAAGATGGAAAAAGATTACATTTTAGCAATTGATGAGGGAACTACAACAGCTCGAGCAATAGTTTTTGATCACAATGGACAACAAGTAGCGATGGCCAGACACCCAATTAGACAGATTTTGCCTAATCCGGGTTGGGTTGAACATGAGCCTAATGAAATTTGGAATGCGGTGCAAACAACTATTGCTACAGCTTTGATCGATTCAGGGATTAAACCTAAACAGATCAAAGCTATCGGAATCGCTAGTCAACGAGAAACGACGGTTGTTTGGGATAAGAAAACAGGACTTCCTATATATAACGCAATTGTTTGGCAGAGTAGACAGACATCTAAAATGGCTAATGATTTGATCAAAGAGGGTTATAAAGATGAAATTCATCAAAAAACCGGCTTGATTATTAGCCCTTATTTTTCAGCCACTAAAATTCGTTGGATTTTGGATCACGTCGACGGTGCCCAAGAGCGAGCTGAAAAGGGTGAACTCTTATTTGGAACTATCAATACGTGGTTATTATGGAAATTAACTGACGGCGAAAGTTTTATGACTGATTGTGCTAATGCCAGTCGAACAATGCTTTATAACATCAATACACTTGAATGGGATGAAGATTTATTAAAACTCTTTAACATTCCACGTGCGATGTTGCCTGAGGTTAAATCTAATTCAGAAGTATTTGGGATAACAAAGAACTATCAATTTTACGGTTCAGAAATCCCTATTTCAGGAATGACAGGATCACAACAGGCTTCTTTGTTTGGGCAAATGGCGTTTGAACCAGGGATGGTAAAGAATACCTATGGTACTGGGGCTTTTGCGGTTATGAATACTGGTAATAAGCCAGCAATGTCTGATAATAATTTGCTAACGACAATTGCGTATGGTTTGAATGGTGAGATCAAATACGCCTTAGAAGGTAGTGTCTTTGTGGCCGGAGCTGCTTTACAGTGGTTAAGGGATGATATGCGACTAATTAGTTCCACACCAGCTACATCCGATGCCGCTAAAAATTCTAAGGATGACGATGAAGTTTACGTAGTACCAGCTTTTGCTGGTTTAGGTGCACCATATTGGGATAATGAAGCCCATGGAACTATCTTTGGTCTAACTAGAGGCACAACTGATAAAGATGTGGTTAAGGCTACATTGCAGGCGATTGCTTATCAGACTAAAGATATTATTGAGACAATGAGCTCTGATGCAGGTATTCCAATTGAGATGTTAAAAGTTGACGGTGCAGCTTCAGCTAATGACTATTTAATGCAATTTCAAGCCGATATTTTAGGGATTTCTTTACAGAGATCCTCCGAATTGGAAACGACTTCTTTGGGCGTAGCTTTTATGGCTGGTTTAGGAGTCGGTTATTGGAAAGATTTAGATGATATTAAGAAAAATTACGAAACTGGGAAAACTTATCAACCAGAAATGTCAGAATCCACGCGGACAAATCTGTATGATGGTTGGAAAGATGCCGTTGAAGCAACGATGGCATTTAAGCATAATATCTAATTAAAATAAGAGTCTATCTTAAAAGACTCTTATTTTTTATTGCTTATATAAAAGGATTCTTATGAATTTTATTAAAAAAACTTTGACATGAAGTTTCTGAAAGTTTAATATTAATACATCGTTGTGTAATGTAAGGAGAATTTTTTAATGGATGAGAAAAAGGACCGAGGGTTCTTCGGTCAACCGACAGGCTTACGTACACTGTTCTTAACTGAATTTTGGGAGAGATTTAGTTATTACGGTATGCGTGCCATTTTGCTTTTCTACATGTACTACGCTGTAACTAAGGGCGGTCTAGGAATGGATCGTACTACAGCTGCTTCAGTTATGTCTATCTACGGTTCACTAGTTTACATGTCTAGTGTTTTAGGTGGATTTATCAGTGATAGACTTTTAGGAGCCAGAAGAACAGTCTTCTGGGGTGGTGTCTTGATCATGCTTGGTCACATCGTCCTATCACTTCCTATTGGTGAAACTGGTTTATTTGTTTCTATTGGACTTATTGTTATTGGTACTGGACTTTTGAAGCCAAACGTATCCGAAATGGTTGGTGGATTGTACAGTGAAGGTGATCCAAGACGTGATTCTGGATTCAGTATTTATGTCATGGGTATCAACCTAGGTTCATTATTTGCTCCACCTGCTGTAAATGCTATGAGTAACCACTTTAACTTCCATGCTGGTTTCTCATTAGCCGCTATCGGTATGTTTATTGGATTGATTGTTTACTGGTGGGATGGTCGTAAGTATCTTCCTGAAGAAAGTTTACATGCTCCAGATCCAATTACCGATAAAGAGCGTAACAAGTTCTTCCAACGCGTGGCTCTTTCTGTTTTAGCAATCGCTATTATTGTAATCGTAATGATTTTTGCTCATGCCTTTACAATCGATAACATCATCACGATTATCAGTATCCTTGGTATTGCTTTACCAATCGGTTACTTCATCATGATGTTAACAAGTAAGAAAGTTACTAAGATCGAAAGATCACGTGTACTTGCTTATATTCCTTTGTTCCTAGCTGCCGTTATTTTCTGGGCTATTGAAGAACAAGGATCAGTTGTTCTAGCATTATTTGCTGCTGAACAAACAAATCTTAACTTTGCTGGCTTTAAGTTGTCAGCACCATTGTTCCAAATGCTTAACCCATTCTTCATTATTATCTATACACCATTCTTTGCTTGGTTATGGATCAAGTTGGGTAGACGTCAACCATCATCACCATCTAAATTCTGGATGGGATTAGTTGCTACGGCTATTTCATACTTTGTATTGATTATTCCATTGATGGGAATAGCACCTGGCGCTAAGGTTAGTCCACTTTGGCTAGTATTGAGTTGGGGTATCATTGAAATTGGTGAAATGTTAATTTCTCCAGTTGGTTTGTCAGCTACAACTAAACTTGCTCCTAAGGCCTTCAAGGGTCAAATGATGAGTATGTGGTTCTTAGCTGATTCAGCCGGACAAGCTGCTAATGCTCAAATTGTTAAGTTATACAATCCAGGAGATCCTCATAACGAAATGATGTTCTTTGGGGTAACTGGTATCGTAACACTTGTTGTAGCAGTTATCTTGATCATGTTTGTACCAAAGATCAAGAAGCTTATGCAAGGTGTTAACTAAAACTAAATTTAATATGGTCTCAACTGGAAAATAAACCGGTTGGGGCTTTTTTGTTTAGTCCTCTATTTGGCGAACGACTGAATAACGTGTTTTATTATTTGTTTCAGTTAATTTGAAAAGGGAAGAGATATCTGTTAGGAATTAGAAGTTTGAATATTGGGAGTTGGTATAGTCGTTGTATGATACTTATTAAAATTAGATGGAAATATTTTTTAGTTAGAATATTGTATTCAGAATAGAAATAAATATTTCTGGGATCATTTATTTTGGTAGTTTTTCAATATGAAAATATTTCCCGAAGTGCAATATAGTGGATTAAATAGTTTATCTGAAACTAAACAACAGAAATACTATTTAGGCCGGAGTAAAACTTGAGAATGCCTTCAGCCGCGAAATTATTGTTATCGGCTATGCCGATTACAATAAGGCCGATTTTGGAAATCTATTATTTTGCACGGAGTGTAAAATAATTAGTTTCAAAACGTGCCCGCAGCGTTCCAAGGCATTCTCAAGTTTTACGGAGGCCGGCAAGTTAAGCATATTTTGTACCAAACTAACAATTATTTTTAAAAATCACTTGAAATGAAGTCAGTTTTTCGTTAATATAATTAAGTCGAATAAAGACAGAGCAACTCATGGAGGGGTAGCGAAGTCTGGCTAAACGCGGCGGACTGTAAATCCGCTCCTTCGGGTTCGGTGGTTCGAATCCACTCCCCTCCATTCATTGGGTTATAGCCAAGCGGTAAGGCAATGGACTTTGACTCCATCATGCGCTGGTTCGAATCCAGCTAACCCAATTAATGAAAAAAGGCAAAATTCTGAATATGAATTTTGCCTTTTTATTTTTCTAATTTTCGAGCAGTTCTTAATTTTTAATCGAAATACTGTATAATTGATGGAAGTAATGCGCATAAAGGAGTGCCAAAAATGAAGGTACCAGTATATATACAAATTCACAATCAGATAAGAAAAGAAATTGAGTCTGGCAAATGGAGCGTTGGAGAACGTATTCCGTCTGAAAGACAACTCTCACAAGATTTTGATGTTAGTAGAATGACATTGCGTCAGGCCATCCAAACGCTTGTAGACGAGGGAATTTTACAACGACAGGTAGGTTCTGGGACCTATGTAGCTAGTAGTAAGGTTCAAGAAAAAATGTCTGGAACAACTAGTTTTACTGAGATAACTGAAAGCCAGGGTAAGAGACCATCAAGTAAGACGGTTTCCTACCATGTTGCTGATCCTTCAATCAGTGAAATGGAAAAATTAAAATTAAAAGATGGCGATCAGATTTTACGAATGGAAAGAATTCGTTATGCTGATAACCAACCAATTTGTTTTGAAGTTGCGACAATTCCAGTTGATATTGTAAAATCTCTTGATAAGGAAGACATTACGTCTTCTTTGTACAAGGCCTTGGAAAATAAAGCAGGTCTCAAATTGGGCAATGCTACACAAACCGTATCTGCAATCCTTGCATCTGAGAAGATAGCTAATTTTTTGAATGTTAAACGTGGTTCTGCTATCTTACGAGTAAGACAAGTTACTACTTTGGACGATGAACGTCCTTTTGAATATGTTCGTTCACAATATGCCGGAGATAGATTTGAATTTTATTTAGAGCGATAATCATTTTCTTTCGCAAAAAAATTAGGGTAATATATTGTTTGATATGTTTTTAAATCTTTAACTGGGAGTCACCACATATGCAAAGTTTTATTAAAAAGTACAGTATCTTCTTGATGCTATACATTGTTTTTCAACCAGTACTAGATGCTGTTACTGGATTGATGGCTCAAGCACATATGAACGTTTCGTTTGGGGTATTGATTCGTATGGCCGTTATGGCGGTCACGGTTTTCTATTTGCTGATATTTCTGATTTTAAATCGGGACAATAGGCGTGGCTTCATGATGATCGGCTATTTTGTCTTGTTAGCAGTTATTTCGGCTATCAGTTTGTTTATAAATTACAAAACTAAAGTATTGTTTATCACAACTTTGGAAGTTACGACTTTAGCCAAAAGTTTGTACTATCCAGTCATGTTGCTAGCTTACTTATATGCTTTTGAAGAATTGGCAGAGGATCGGATCATTAATCGATTCTTTCCTGGGGTTGTTTTCTTAGCTGTAAATATTATTAGTATTATTATGGTCGTTGCTCACTTTACTAATTCGAGTTTCAGTTCATATTCATACTATAAGTTAGGTGAGAGTGGTTGGTTCTTTGCCGCTAATGAATTGAGTGCGATTGTTTCTATTACTTTCCCAATCATGATTTGGTTCGCTCTGAAGAAATTAAACACTTGGACACGACTTTATTATTGGATCACGATTATTGTTGCTATCTATGCAGATTTATTGATTGGAACAAAGGGTTCATTGTTAGCTCTACTATTCAGTATCTGTATGGGACTTTTGGCAACGATTATTCAATTCTTTATGTACAAAGATGGTCGCAAATATTTTGCCGGTATCTTTGTATTATTAGCTATCACTTTAGGTGGGATTATTGTTGCTTATCCAGCTATGGCAGTTGCCAAGACATCTGAGTTACACACGGAAATGATTGAGGATAAGAAACAAAAGGCTAAGACAAAGAAGGGAATTACTAAAGATCAAAAGAAATATGTTCAAACTAATAAGACTGTTTCTTATCTCTTTAGTGGTCGTACCGTTTACTTTGAAAATGCGGCACATAACTTTGCTAAATCTACGCCAGCTCAAAAAATGTTTGGAATGGGTTATGCAACTAGCTTTAAACGTGAAAAAGAAGCTAAGTTGGTCGAGATGGACTATGTTGATATCTTCTTCCAATTTGGATTGATCGGTACGATCGTCTTTATGGCGCCATTAGCGTACTGCTTAGTTTACTTGCTAGGAGCATTCCTCAGAAAATTCAAATACATGTGGTCCTATAAATGGGCTATGTTGGTAGCTAGTGTGGCATTAGGATTTGGAATGGCGCTGATGACGGGACACGTTATTGAAGCTCCATCAGTAAGTATTTACTTTGTTTCGATCCTAGCTTATGCAATGCTTAATGCACGAATCTTCTTAAGGACAAATGAAGATCCTTATACAATCGATGTTGAATCGTAAATAAAAAAACAGGCTGTCAATTGACAACCTGTTTTTATTTACGATTTTTTTCTTGTCTGATTAATCTCATATACTTAGGAATAGCCAGCATTCTTACGAATCTTGTTGGTTCAGTAATTAAACGATAGAACCACTCTAATCCAAGTTTTTGGAATACTTTAGGAGCACGTTTCTTAGTTCCCGAGAAAACATCAAAACTGCCACCGACACCGATCCAGATGGCATCAGCTGTTTGACGATATTTTTCAATGAAGTATTCTTGTTTAGGAAATCCTAGAGCTACTAGGATAACATTTGGTTTCTTTTCAGCAATTTCATCAATGATTGGAGCATCATCTTTGAAATAACCATCGTGATAACCGACTAAATCTACTTGAGGATAATCTTTAGTAATTTTGTCAGCAGTAGCCTTGATTACTTCGGGCTTAGCTCCCAATAGATAAACTTTCAATTGTTTGCGGTCTGCTGTTTCAATTAAATATTTTAGTGTGTCAAAACCAGTGATACGTTCGTGCAAAGGAGTACCTAGGCTTTTAGCTCCCTTGATAATGCCGATTCCATCAGGAACTACATAGTCAGCGTTGTTAATAACTTTTAAAAATTTGCTGTCTTTTCTAGCTGAAAGGACAATTTCGGGATTAGCTGTTACGATAAATTTGTTTGCTTTAGTATCTAAATCGTAGTCTAAATATTTATGAAATTGTTTTTCGGTAAAATTATCAAATTCAGTACCTAAAATATCTACTCTATTTTTGTGCATAGCATTCTCCTTTAATGTATTATTATACACGAGAAAGATTAATTTGAGAGGTGTCAAAATGCGTATTTTACATATCAATGCCGGTAATGAAGACGGCGGAGCTCGTACTTATATTGTTAGTTTAATGAAAGGCCAAAAGAATATCGGTGAGGAAAGTGCTTTATTGACTTTTCAAGAAGGACCTGTTTCTAAAATGGCACGTGAGAACGGTTTGAATGTTGCTGTCATGCCGCAGAAACAACGATTCGACCTTTCAATTTTGAAACCACTAGTAAAATATATCAATAATAACGATTTTGATATCGTGCATACGCATGGTCCACGTGCTAACTATATTTTCTCCTTAATACAGAAGAAAGTTAATGCTAAATGGGTGATTACAGTCCATTCTGACCCCCGTATCGACTTTTCAGGTATGAGAGGACAAGTTATGCTCAGATTAAATCTTCATGCCTTAAAACGTGCAGATTTGCTATTCTACGTAAATCCTGATCTGGAAGAATACTTCGAATCATTGAAGATAGATCCTAAGAAGACTTTTGAAGTGTTTAACGCCGTTGACTTCACTAACGCTAATCCGAAATTCAATCGTCATTCAACGTTTAACATTTTGGAAGTGGCTCGTTTAGTTGAAGTTAAGAATCATCGTCTTTTGTTGAATGCTCTAAGCAAGGTTAAATTTAACTATCGTTTGACTTTGGTGGGTGATGGTCCATTGATGGAAGAATTGAGGAAATTGACTGTCGATTTGGGAATTGCCGATAAAGTTGATTTCGTTGGTTTTAAGGAAAATACTAGTGATTTCTATCAAGATTGCGACGTTTCAATTTTGACTTCTAAATCGGAAAGTATGCCCGCTGTCTACTTAGAGTCTGCCGCTAATGGAAAGCCCGTTATTGCCACGAATGTTGGTGCTACCGATAAAGTAATCAATAATGAAAATGGTTGGTTAGTCGAATCAGATAATGAACAAGAATTGATTGAAGCTCTAAATGATGCACATTCTTATTGGAAAGATGACAACTTGGGCCAAAAAGGGATGACTTTGTATCAAGAGGTAAGAGATAACTACTCGATCGAAAAGTTGGCAGAGAAAGTAAATGATGGGTATCAAGCGACTTTGAATGCCAATTAGAGTAAAATAAAACCGTGATATCAAATAAATAAGGGAGTAATCATGACTCAATTTCAAGATGAAGATTTAACATTGCATACTGATTATTACGAATTAAATATGATGTATACATACTGGAAGAAAGGTTTGCACAATCGTCGTGCCGTTTTTGAAGTTTACTTCAGAAGTTTGCCCTTCGACAATGGATTTGCAGTATTTGCAGGTTTGGAACATGTCGTAGATTACTTGAAGAACCTCAGCTTTTCTGATTCAGATATTGAATACTTACGTGAATATGGGGAATATGACGAAGAATTTTTGCGCTGGTTAAAGGACATGCAATTCAGTTGTACAGTTCGATCAGCACTTGAAGGAGACTTGGTTTTCAACGAAGAACCTATTCTCCAAGTAGAAGGTCCATTGGCTCAATGTCAATTGATCGAAACAGCTATCTTAAATATGGTCAATTTCCAGACATTGATTGCTACTAAAGCAGCTCGTATCAAGACTGTCTGTGGCGATGATCCTGTCATGGAATTTGGCTCACGTCGTGCACAAGAAGTTGATGCAGCAATTTGGGGAACACGTGCAGCTTATATTGCCGGTTTTGATGCTACAAGTAATGTTTTAGCTGGTAAGTTGTTTGGTATTCCTATCTCAGGGACTCATGCTCATGCATTAGTTCAAACATACCGTAACGAATATGATGCTTTTAAGGCTTATGCCACAACACATAAGAATTGTGTCTTCTTAGTTGATACCTATGACACCTTGAAGAGTGGTGTACCAAGTGCTATCAAGGTGGCAAAAGAAATGGGCGATAAGATCAACTTCTTGGGTGTCAGAATTGATTCTGGTGACATGGCTTATATTTCTAAACGTGTTAGAAAACAACTTGATGAAGCTGGTTTCCCTAATGCTAAGATCTATGCTTCAAACGATTTGGATGAGAAGACCGTTCTTAACTTGAAGATGCAAGATGCTAAGATTGACGTTTGGGGAATTGGTACAAAAGTTATTACAGCTTTTGATCAACCAGCTCTAGGTGCAGTATACAAATTGGTAAGTATCGAAGACAATCGTGGCAACATGATGGATACTTTGAAATTATCAAGTAATGCTGCAAAGATTTCTACTCCTGGTAAAAAACAAGTTTGGCGTATTACTAACAATCGCAAGAACGATAAATCAGAAGGTGACTATGTAACATTCTGGAACGAAGATCCAAGAGAACACAGTTCACTTTATATGTTCCATCCACAATACACTTATATCAATAAGACAGTTGAGGATTTCCAAGCTAAACCTTTACTACATGATATTTTCGTTGATGGTAAATTGGTTTATGACTTGCCAAATGTCAAAGAGATCAAGAAGTATTGTATGGATAATTTGGATTCACTTTGGGATGAATACAAACGTATCTTGAATCCTCAAGTTTATCCAGTTGATTTATCTTCAAAACTATACAGTCATAAGATGAAATATATCGAAAAAATCCGTAATGACGTAAACAATATTAGATTAGGTGACTAAAAAATGAGACCATTGCAAAAAGAAATTATTGAATTTGAACATACAAAGCCAGAAATTGATCCAGAGACAGAAATAAGACGATCGGTTGATTTCTTGAAGAATTATGTAAAGGAACGTAGTTTTTTAAAAACACTAGTTTTAGGTATTTCTGGAGGACAGGATTCAACCTTAGCTGGAAAATTGTCAGAAATGGCAATGACTGAGCTTCGTACGGAAACAGGCGATGACAGTTACCAATTTATCGCCGTACGTTTACCTTATGGTGAACAAGCTGATGAATCAGATGCTATGCAAGCAATTGAATGGATGCAAGCTGACAAGGTCGTTCGAGTTAATATCAAAGATAGTGTTGACGCAATGGTTAAAGCTGTTGAAGCTAATGACTTACACATTTCTGATTTTAATAAAGGTAATGTCAAAGCAAGAACTAGAATGATTGCTCAATATGCTATTGCTGGTGATAATAAAGGCGTTGTGGTCGGAACTGATCATGCGGCTGAAAATATCACAGGCTTTTATACTAAATATGGTGATGGCGCCGCTGATGTCACACCACTATTCCGTTTAAACAAGCGTCAGGGTAAATCACTACTTGAGAAGCTTGATGCACCAAAGAACCTTTACGAAAAGATACCAACGGCCGATCTTGAGGAAGAAAGACCAAGTTTACCAGATGAGAAGGCTCTAGGAGTTTCTTATGATGAAATCGATGATTATCTTGAGGGCAAAGATATCGATCCTAAGAGCGCCGAGATTATTGAAAATTGGTACAAGAAAACAGCGCACAAACGTCGCTTGCCATATACCGTCTTTGATTAATAGAATAATAAAAAAATATGAATTAAAATTTGAGGGCATTCGATTTTTTGAATGCCTTTTCATGTGGACGCAACAGTGTGTTAGAATTGAGTTGTAATATTTGTATATTTTACGAAGAGGTGTTTAACAGTGAACAATAATTTAGTTTCCCTTATGAAACCATCCGTTGTTGCAATCAAGCAACAGGAAATTTTTAAATTCAATGCGCGCGCCAAAAGTATTCCGGGTGCGATTAATATGACTGTTGGTGAACCTAACTTCCATACCCCAGAACATATTAAACAAGCTGCCATCAAGGCTATCAATGATGATGAAACTCATTACACAGTACCTGAAGGTAACCACGATCTTTTAAATGCGGTAGCTGACTATTTGCATGAAAAATATGGTTTAAATTATGATCCTAAAACCCAAATTGTAGCCACAACAGGCGTTACTGAAGGTGTCTTTTCTGCCTTCAATGCGATTTTGCAAACAGGGGATGAAGTTTTGATCCCATCGCCAGCCTTTACTATTTATGGACCTGACGCTAACTTTAATGGTGCGTCACCAGTTTATATCGATACTTCAGAGACTAATTTTAAAGTAACTCCCGATGTATTGAGTGAAGTTTTAAGAACTAATCCACGTATTAAAATCTTTATGTTTAACTATCCAAGTAATCCAACAGGCGTTAGTTATACCGAAGATGAGCTAAATGCTTTAGCTGAAGTTATAAAAAAACATAATATTTTCGTAATAAGTGACGAAATTTACAGTGAATTTACTTATAATTTTAAGCATATTTCATTTGGCAATATTCTTCCTGAACAGACAATTTTGTTGAATGGTTTATCTAAATCTCATGCCATGACAGGTTGGCGTTTTGGTGTTGTCTGTGGTCCAGCCGAGGTTATCTCTCAAATCAATAAGATTCATGAGTTGGCCACGACTTCGATTACTTCAATTACTCAATTTGCTGCCTTAGAAGCTTATAAGAATGGATTTGATGATCCTATTCCAATGCGTGAAGAGTATCAAGCAAGACGTGATAAATTATTAGCTGGATTAAACAAACTCGGTTTGGAATGTCCTACACCTAATGGTGCCTTTTACTTATTTGCTAAGATACCTGAACAATATGAGCAAGACGATGTGAAGTTTGCGAACGATTTGCTTGATAAAGAGCATCTAGCTATTTTACCAGGTAGCTTTTTCGGAATTGGTGGAGAACATCATTTGAGATTTAGTTATGCCGCAAGCATGGAAGATATTGATCAATGTCTATCCAAGTTAGAGGATTTTCTAAACCTGGAAAAAAGCGATAGTTTAGAGGAAGAGTATGTTAAGCAAATTTCAGAGAATTATTAGCAAATTAGTGCTTATTTGCGTAGGAATATTTACCACCGTAGTTTTTGTACAGATGGGTGGATTCTTTACATTAAATTATTTAAAACCGGAACCAGTACTAGCCATACTGGTTTTTCTTTGTGCAATTATTTTTGTTGCTGGAGTGGGGTATCTACTTTATCGAATTCGTGATGATGATAAGAATTTGAATAGATTGATCTTACTGAGCATGTTATTTATTTTTTTCGTGGTAGCGATAATTTGGTTAAAGGTAGTTCCACAAACGCAGATCAGTGATTTCGGAGAATTTTGGAACTCAGCTCCCAGAGCGTTAGCGGGAGATAAGATTTTTAGTTATGATAACGATTATTTTGCTAAGTGGGCCTATCAAACTGGCTTCTTAGTTTACGTAATGACAGTTGTAAAAATTTTTGGTCAACATGTTATTGCAATTCAATTATTGAATGTTATTTATCAAGTTTTGATCCTATATTTGGCTTACTTGATTTCGTTACAGATCTTCAACAAGGTTAAAGTAGCGCGTTTGACAGTTTTCTTGTTGATGATTGATTTGGATTGGTTTGCTTTAAATAGTCAATCTGACAACCAGTATATTGGGATGTTGTTGTTCCTGTTGACATTCTACTTAATCATGCAAAATAAATATTGGACCTATGCCTTAGCTGGATTAACTTTGGCAGTCGGTAGTATTGTGAGACCAATTGGACCAGTAATTATTGCTGGAATCGTGGTTTATGGATTATTGTATGTATTCATTGCTAACAATAAGTTTTCTTGGTCAGGATTAGGTAAGATTGTAATGACCTTGGTTATTTATCAAGTAATCTTTTCAGGGGCTAGTTTAGCCATCAAGAGTTCAGGTTTGAATTCCTATGGTCTAACTAACCGTGATTCGGAGTGGAAATTCGTTGTTGGTTTGGATGCCTATTCTGCTGGTTCCTATGATCAGAAGATGGTTGACCGATTTGATCTTCAAGAGAGCCGTGCCAAAATGAGTAAAAAAGAGCATAAGATTATTCGTGAGAATATTAATAATCTAAATGCAACTCACGGCTGGCTAAGATTGTTCTGGGCTAAGAATCGTACACTTTGGGCCGGACGTTCAATGGCAATTGATTTTACAGAATTTGGTAAAATCCATTCATTAAGGATGGATAATTTAGTAAAATTATTAGGGTACATGGGTAGCGTTATATTGATAATCTTTTCCTGGATTGGTTCGTTGAGTCTATTTAAGCGAAAGATTGATAACAAGGTTTTCTTGATCTTATTACCACTAATGGCCTACGCCGTTGTACAATTATTAATTGAAGTTCAAGGTAGATACCGACTTGAATTCTTGCCAGTAATCGCTGTTTTGGCGGGAATTGGTTTGTATAGTTGCTTTGATTGGATCAAATCAAGACGGGAGAAGAAGTTAGATGTCTGATGTATTTAAATTAAGCATTGTTGTTCCATGTTATAACGAAGAAGAAGTTTTACATGAAACTACTAAAGAATTGACAGCCATTATTCAGGGCTTAGTGACTGATAATAAAATTTCTAAAGATAGTAAGATTGTGTTTGTCGATGATGGTAGTAAAGATAAGACTTGGCAATTGATTTCTGAATTCTCAAAAGAACATTCTTCCGTTTCAGGAGTTAAGTTGAGCCGTAACTTTGGACATCAAGGAGCATTACTGGCTGGTGTAACGACTGCTTCTAATGATTCAGATGCCGTTATAACGATAGATGCTGATTTGCAAGATGATGTTAATGCTATTCCTAAGATGGTTGACGAATATCTAAATGGTGCAGAAGTTGTTTATGGAGTAAGAAACAATCGTGATACCGATACGGCCTTTAAACGTGGAACCGCTGAAATGTTCTATCGTTTCATGGGATTCTTAGGTGTCAAAATAGTACCTGATTCAGCCGATTATCGTTTGATGAGTCAACGTGCTTGTAAAGTTTTGCTAAGTTATCGTGAGCGTAACTTGTTCTTGCGTGGAATCGTACCTTTAGTAGGATTCAAATCTGCTAAAGTTTACTATGCTCGTAAGGAAAGATTTGCTGGGGAATCAAAGTATCCATTGAAGAAAATGATCAAGTTTGCCATGGATGGAATCACTTCATTTTCAATCGTGCCAATCAAAATGATCATGGGATTAGGATTTTTCATCGTTTTGATCAGTATCGTGTTGTTGATTTATAGTTTGGTTCAAAAAATCAATGGCAACGTGGTCAATGGTTGGTCGTCACTAATGATATCAATCTGGGCCCTTGGTGGTGTACAATTGATTAGTATTAGTGTGATCGGTGAATATGTTGGCAAAATCTTCAGTGAAGTTAAACAACGTCCAAGATTTACCATCGAAAGAGATATTTATACTGAAAAAACGCAAGAAGAAAATAAGAGGTAACTATTATGAATGCCGCACAAAAAAGAGCTATGCAATATGGTAATTTGATCAATAATACCGTTAATACAATTCAAGAAGAACAAGATAAATTAAATCCAGAATTCGAAAAAATTCGTGACGCTTTGGATCGTAGCAAAGTTGATCAATTAGACGATGTTGAATATACAAAGATTCAAAAGAATTTTGCTGAAGGAACAAAGAGATATCAAGAAACTCTAGCTAATTTGGAAAAAAGTAAAGCTCCTGCAAGATTGATGGGAACTCATATTAATTTAGTTTCAGCTTTTAGAAAATACGTTGAAGCCTGTGCTGCTATGACTGATAGTATTGGCGATGATAAGAATATCGATCGTCATGAGTTTGATGAATCAGAAAAAGCCCAAGATGATGCTATGGACAAGTTTTCAAAATTAATTCAAAAGTTGACGAACTTAGCTTAATATGACTGATTCAGAATTGAATGAGTTGGTAAAAAAGGTTTCCCAAGAGTATTTTGGGAAGCCTTTTGTTCACCAAGCATATTTTAATAATCGTCTAAAAACGACCGGTGGTCGCTTCCATTTAAAAGATCGAAATATTGATATTAACCCTAAAGTTTATCAGCAATTTGGAGAAGAAGCTTTGGTAGGCGTTATCAAGCATGAGCTGTGCCATTATCATTTGTATAACGATGGCTTTCCAGCTCAACATCGAGATCGTAATTTTAAAGTTCTTTTGAAACAGGTTGGTGGGTCGAGATATTCTCCAATTCAAAGACAAAGAAGAAAGAAAAATTACCATCTATATCAATGTACCAAATGCCAAACAGAGTATTATCGAGTTAGAAAAATTAATACTAAACGTTTCGTCTGTGGCAAATGTCATGGGAAACTTGAGTATTTGAGAGATGTTAGTGCTTAAAAAGATGTCAATTAGGGTAGTTTAAAATGCCCGTCGGCCGTAGAAAATCTGTGGGCCACTGGAACGTGGTGGACACGGCTTGAAGCTAATGATTTTTCACAGAGTGAAAAATCATGGATCTCCAAGTCCGGTCTTCTACTAACCTTGCTGACGCAAGCTAAGTAGAATTTCACCACTTAGGGCCCACAGATTTTCTACGGCCGACTATATTTCGGGTTCTAGTTATTACCAGTTGGAGTTACAGTGATTGAATATTTTTTATTATTAAGGCATGTTTCCATATACAAATGGGAGCATGCTTTTTATTTTTCCCAATTTGGATAAGCAGAAATGATATTTAAACAAAAAGTACTCCATAATTATCAGACTTCTTGTCTAACGAATATGGAGTACTGGTCATAGGAGCTATTATTTTGATTCAAAGGTAATTCACAAAATGAAGGATAAATAATTTATCTCAAACCAAACAGTAGAAATACTCTTTAGTCCGGAGCAAAAACTGGGAATACCTTCAGCTGCAAAATTATTGTTATCGGCTTTGCCGATTACAATAAGGCCGATTTTGGAAATCCATTATTTTGCACGAAGTGTAAAATAATTAGTTTCAAAACGTGCCTGCAGCGTTCCAAGGTATTCCCAGTTTTTGTGGAGGACGGGAACCTAAATACTATCTTTTACCATATTTTAATTTTGAAGATTTCCTTCAATCCAGACAGAATAAAGGTTGGTAACGCTGGAATAAAGATCACCATTAAGTAAACTATTCCTGGCAATTGTGCTGTTCCCATCACCATATTAAAGAATGGAATGGCAGTCACTAAGATAGAACTGATTCCTGCAAATAAAACAGCTACGATGAGGTGCTTATTCTCGAATGGATTTCTTCTGAAAATTGATTTGGAACTACGTGCATCGAAAACGTGCCATAGTTGACCGAATACTAATGTTAAAAAGGCTACTGTCTGAGCTTGTTGAGCAGTTGCTCCCATTTGAGCAGCCCAGGCGAAACCTAGATAAACCATGGCTCCCATAATTGATCCACGAATCAAAACTCTGGACCAAGTGTGATTTGCTAAAATTGATTCATTGATATCACGCGGTTTTTCTTTCATAATATCTGATTCAGCGACATCATAACCTAAAGCAAATGAAGGTAGGGAGTCACTGATCATATTGACCCATAATACCATCAAGGCACTCAGAGTGGCTGTGCCTGCAGGTACTTGACCTACTGTTTGGGTAAAGAATAGGCCAAATAATAGAGAAGATACTTCCGCCACATTAGTGGTTAATTCATGGCGCATAAAGTTTTTAATATTAGCGTAAATCATGCGGCCACTACGAACAGACTTTTCAATTGTCGTGAATTTATCATCTAGCAAAATCAAATCTGCGGAATCTTTGGTAACTTCAGTTCCTGTAATACCCATGGCAATTCCGATATCGGCGGCTTTTAGAGCAGGAGCATCGTTTACTCCATCACCAGTCATTGCTACGACTTGTTTGTGGCGTTGCAACTGTTTAATGATTCGTTGCTTATGTTCAGGAGTAACGCGTGCGTAGATATTAGTACCAATAACGGCATTGAATAAGTCATCGTCAGTCATGTCTTCAATTTCTGACCCCTCAATTACACGAGCTTTTTTTGATTTAACAATTCCCAGATCATAAGCGATTGCTCGTGCTGTTTGTGCGTGGTCTCCAGTGATCATAACTACTTCAACCTTAGCGTCATTCAGTGCTTGCACAGATTGTTTGACCTCTGGACGTGGAGGGTCGATGATTCCCGCTACACCAACAATTGTTAGTTGATGTTCTAATTCTTCCACGCTGCTAGTTTGAGCTTCTCGTTTTGTCAGGTCACGATAGGCTACAGCTAAGGTTCTAAGGGCCTTTTTAGCATAATTATCTACGATTTCTTCAAACTGTTTACTTTGAGAACTAGGAATAATTTCACCGTTTTGTAAAATGTTTTGACTGTTTTGTAATAAAACATCCGGTGCACCTTTAGTGTATAAACGATAACCGGTATCAGTTTGGACCACGACACTCATCATTTTACGATCACTCGTAAACGGTAAAGTTCTCACTAATTTATTTTGACTAGCAAGTGTTTCTTTTGTGACACCAGCTTTTTGTCCTAAAACGTGCAAAGCAATTTCAGTAGGATTACCAAATGGTTTGAATACACCATCAACTTCTTTGACACTTGCTTCATTACATAAAACTGCACCTGCTAAAAATAAAGAATTGCGATTAATTTTTTGCCCAACGTCATTTTTGATCGAGCCGTTAGGTTCATATCCCAATCCTTCAACCTGATAAGTTGCGTTTCCGTCATAAAAATTGGTTACGGTCATTTGATTTTGTGTTAGAGTACCGGTTTTGTCGGAACAAATGTAGGAGGTACTTCCTAAAGTTTCTACGCTATCGAGTGATTTGATAAGTCCATTGTTCATGGCTGTTTTAGTAGCCCCAATAGTTAAAACAATGGATAAAACAATTGGCATCGCATCAGGTATCGAAGCAACTGCTAAAGAAATTGACGTTGATAAAACTGAAGTTAACGATGCTATACTTAATTCTCCAGCTTTAATAATTCCTATAACAAAAGTCATTAAAACGATTGCACCAGAAATCTTCATCAACGTACCAGTTAATTTTCTGATAGTGATCTGTAATGGTGAAACTTTTGTATCAGTGTTTTGGATCATCGAAGCAATATTTCCTAATTCCGTATTACTGCCGACGCCAACGACGATTCCGACTCCTTGACCGTTAGAAACAGTTGATCCGGAATATCCCATGTTGGTTCGATCAGCTAATTGAATTTCATCCGCAATAGCTTCAGTATCTTTGGAGATAGCGTCGGCTTCTCCTGTCAGATGGGATTCAATAACTTGTAGCTCGGAACTTTTGATCCAGCGAACGTCGGCTTCAACGAAATCACCCATTTTTACTTTGATGATGTCGCCGACTACAATTTCTGAGGTCGGAATTGTTTGCCATTCGTGATTTCTTAAGACAACACTGGTTCGATTATCCATTTCTCTTAAGGCATCCAAGCTTTTTTTAGTACTCATCTCTTGGAAAAAGACGATCGAGGCGTTGATAATTACCAAAATAAAGATTGCACTGGCCTCATACAAGGCTTCTTTTCCGTGTTGAACGTTATTTTGGATTTTAAAAGCGTATAGGGAACTCATCAGTGATAAGATGATGGCTCCCAATAAAACAATTACGATAGGTTCTTTGAAACCTTGGAGAAAAATTTTCCAAGCTGGGTCTTCATTTTTCTCATCCAGTTTATTTGCGCCATATAGTTTACGATTTTGTTGGACTTGTTCATCATTAAGGCCACGCGTTGAATCGACTAATAGCTTGTCTAGTACATCTGAAGTTGTTAGTTGATAGAATTTGTTCAGAAAATCAGTCCTTTCATATTTATTCCAAAAAAATAGACCTTGATAATTTCTTCTCTTAAGAACGAATTATCAAGGTCGGATAGCTTGAATGTTATTCGCCTACAATTAATGATAGCAAGCAAATATACGTCATGTCAATTTAGGCGCTTAGATTATAGGTGAATAATTTTTTAAAAAGTGACTCAATCAATGAAAAAAAGGGCACAAAAAAAGCAGCTGAACAATCGTCCAACTACTTTAGTAGTGCGGGTAAGAAGATTCGAACTTCCACGGAGGAAACCCTCCACAAGATCCTTAGTCTTGCGCGTCTGCCAATTCCGCCATACCCGCATGCAACAGAGAATATTATACATATAATCAAAAAAATTATCAAGATGATTATGAGTACTTTCTTGTGGTTGATTAAATCAGTGTTTTTTTAATTCGATTGGAACCTTGCTTATTATTTCTTGTTTTGAAAATCATCCAAGATTTGGCGAACTTCATCAGTTGATTTAGCATTCATCATATCATTACGTAGATCAGTTGCCCCAAGTTCTGGTCGAGCATAGATTTTGAAGAATCTCTTTAATGATGGAAAACGTGGTACGTCATAGTGTTGTGAGAAATCATCGAAGAGATCTAACTGTAATCGAAGTAGATTCAATAGTTCATCTAGGGAATGAGTTTGAGGTTCTTTTTCAAAAGCAAATGGATTAGCAAAGACGCCACGTCCAATCATAATTCCATCGAGCCCGGGGTGTTCTTGAGCTAGTTTTACTCCGGCTTGATAGTCGGGAATGTCACCGTTAATTTGTAAAAGTGTTTCTGGCGAAATTTCATTACGTAATCTGATTAGGTCATCAATAACTTCAAAATGTGCCGGAACTTTACTCATTTCCATTTTGGTACGTAAGTGAACTGTTAAGAGTTCAACATGTTGATTAAGTAGGTGAGGAATCCACTCTTTGTATTCCTCCAATTTACTGTAACCTAAACGTGTTTTAATACTAACGGCTAGTCCTGAATTTTTTGCGGCAGACACAATGTTATCAATTTTTTCTGGATTACGGATTAGAAAAGTACCACCGTGATTTTTAATGACAGTCTTATCCGGACAACCGGTATTGATATCGATTGCTTTGAATCCTTTATTTTTTAAAACTTGAGTGCCATTCTCGAAATCTTCGGGAACATCTCCCCAAAGTTGTACAACTGGAAAACTTTTTTCTCGTGGGTCAATGTACAAACGTCCATCGACGGGGAATTTGGTGGTAGGGTCGGTAATACCTTTAGCGTAGACGAACTCGCTGAAGAAAATGTCTGGAGCAGCGGCCTGGACAATTACTTGTCTAAAAACAGTGTTGCTGACGGCCTCCATTGGTGCCATTGAAAAGAATGGACGATTTTCCTCTTTAGCTTGAGTTGCTATTTGTGACCAGAATGATTTTGTCACAGTTGGTTCCTCCTTATTTGAATCACAATACTCTTATGATACTAGTTTCTGAATTTTGACGCTAATATCTAAACCTAGATGATTTTAGCCCGTAGACCAATTATTGTAAATAAAAAATTAATTCGACAAAATTTTACAAAAGGCGCGTTGAAACGCTTGCGTTTTCTGGGTTTTAATCGAATTATATATTAATATTTGTTTAGAACTTAATACAATATTTTTTAACAAATGAATATATTTTTTATTGAGGTGTTATAGTAATATTGATTAAATATCAATATTAGATAGATGGGAGTGTTGTTCTTGTTTCTTGGATCTATTATTTATAATAAAAGACGAGAAATGAATTTGACGCAAATTGAGCTTGCCAACGATATTTGCACTCAAAACACTATTAGTAAAATTGAAAAACACAATATAGCACCGACGGTCAATATTTTAATTAAGATCTGTCTCAAGTTAAATTTGTCATTGAATGATGTGTTCAGTGATTTTGCTAACAAGGATTCAGATAAGGGTGAGAGTATCTTAGATAAAATTGAAAAAGATGCTCTAATGGGTGAATTAACAGATATCGATACTAAGTTGTCGAATTTACAGGGAAAACTGAATGATAACGATATGAAACAATACGAGTTGATTACTGGTGTTATAGATTATCGCGAGGGTAAGACTGACAGTTCATTGTTTACCTTGGATAAAGTTTTGCAACTAACGAAGTCGGCGGATAATGATGTTTATACATTATTAGCTTATTTGTTTAAAGGTTTAGATTATTTGAGTCAAAATCATGTCGATCGGGCACAATATTATTTTCAAATGATCAGTGATGCTTTGAAAGAGAGTACTGATATTCAGAATGCCAATGAATTAGAAGTACTTTTTGTCTGCAAGACCTTGGCTAAATCTTATAATGAAATGGAACTTTATAAGAAAGCCTATCAATTCAGTCGTTGTGGATTGAATTATGCTCAAGAAAAACATATTTCTTATTTTCTTGATGAATTGAATTACGATGCGGCTGTGGCCAGTAAAGGGTTTGATGAAAAGTCAGAAAAGTATGAAGATTATTTCAATCTTGCTTATTATTTGGCCAAAGTTAATCACAATGAAGAGTTACTGACAGTTATAAACCATTAGGAATAGTCTTAATGGCTTATTTTTTTCGGATAATTTTTAAATTAAAAGTGTACGAATTTTTTGTAAAAAATGTTTAAACAAATTATACTATGCTTGGTCTAAGGAGACTAAGGAAGTATAAATTATGAGAAGAAAAGTGATTGTAGCCTTTCTGGTTGCGTTGATGAGCTTTACTTTTTCAATTTTATCCGTCCAAAGTGTCAAGGCTGAGTCCGTAACTAAAGGCAGTTATGTTGAAGTGTACGCAAAAAAAGCTGAACTTTATAGTTCATCAGGCCGCAAATTAGGCATTTATGAACCGAAGAACAGCGATTGGTATCTTGGTAATACAATTAAAATTTCTGGGAAGGATTTTTATCAAGTAGCTACGGATGAGTACCTAAGTTCCGATGATAGTTATGTCTACCACAATAGACCGGAGATCATCACTGTAAGTAACGATGGGGATGTACCGGTTTATAACAGCAAGCTTGTTGAGAGTACAGAAGTTGCATTAGGACCAGGAACATCCTGGTATTCTGATCGAATCATTTACGCATCAGGTGGAATGCCGTTTGTTCGGGTGGCAACGGATGAATACGTAGGAATGTGGTACGTTGTTCAACAAAAATTTACACAAAGATTATAGTTTCTAAGAAAGGGATATCCATTTTTATTAACGGAATATCCCTTTTTTTATGAAAAAATCTTATATTTTAGCAATGTTGTTAGACTGGGCTGGAATATCGCTTATATAAAAAAATTGATAAAAGTATATGTCATTATAGGTAAATATATGTTGAAAATTCTGCGGAATCCTTGTACTATTAAGTTGCCTATAAAATGCCAATAAAAGAAATAGGCAACGTGTGAATTAAATATAGATTTATTTTATATACAAGAATCAATCTTATGTACGCTATTTTTATGCCAAAAAATAGCTAGGAGATTACTTTATTAGATATAGTGAGGAAAATATTATGAAGAAAACAATCGCATTTTTAGTATGCGCAATACTAGGTAGTAGTGTCGCCACAGCAACTGCAGTTACTGATGTTAATGCCGACTCAGTAACAAAGGGGAATTATGCACAAGTTACAGAAACAGCTGCTCTTTACGACCAAAACGGTAATAAAACTGATACTTCCGTTCAAAAGGACAGTACATGGAAAGTAAATAAATTACAAAAGATCAACGGTAATGAGTATTTCCAAGTTGCCCCTAATCAATTTTTGAGTACAAATGATGGTTTTGCATACAAAAAACGCCAGATGACTATTAAGGTTCAATCATCTGACGATAAGGACTATGTACGAGTTTATGATCATAATTTGAAACAAAGAACAGACGTATCACTTGCATCCGGATCTAAGTGGTACTCCGACTCTGCAATTTATACGTCTCAAGGAATGCCATTTTTAAGAGTTGCTACAGATCAATACGTTGCCATGTTTGATGTTACTGAACAACAATATACAGCTTCCATTAATTAGTTTAATACGTGTGTGTGAATTATTAGTTTAAGATGTTTGTGGTATGCCGACCACTTACATCTTTTTTTATTTTATATATCAATCATTATGTACACTGCCATATGTACGATTAACTTTTATTAGATATATGAGGTGTTTCCTTATTACAAGAGATAGTGTACTATCGTTTCGATCTTGTTTGGATTCACTTTTTGTAAAAAGCTTTTTCCAGAAGTGGAATAAAATTATCGATTATAAATAAAATGCAATATTTTTGATTGAATAAATTATAAAACACAATATTGGTCTAGTCCTCACTGCAAGTATACCTCTAAATCTACTTAATTGGTATATTCCAGTGAGGATTTTTGATTTCGCACATGTTTATTAGTGATTTTTGAAAACAGTGATAGAAATTAATTAATAATGTGCAATATTATGCAATTCTCATCTTGGAAAACTTTTGAAATATAAAAATAATTGTTATCATTTTGATCTTAGACGAATGGTCTATGATACTTTGAAAATTCTATAGTAATTGGTATGACTGGCTTAAGAGGGTATTTTATATAAATATTGAATGATTCATATCTGTGGTATATGAGTAATCTATGACTTAGTATCTGTCTGAAATACAGAAAAGAGTGATAAAAATATGCTATTGGATAAGAAATATATTTATTTAGGTGCTTCATTATTTTCAGCAGCAATCTTAGCATCGCTGTCTACTCAAAATGCTAAGGCTGATACAACAAGTGTTAGTCCTTCGACGACTGATCCGGCAAGTTCAGTGACTGATAAAACTAGTACGGATCCAACAAAATCCAATGATACTAGTGTAACGGCTTCAAATACAACACAAGTGGTTGTAGCAAAGCCCACGACTTCGGGAGTAAAACCAGTTAGTGCCACACTTGTGACACCGGAGACCACAACTATTTCGACAGCCTCGACAGCTAGTCCAACATTAAGTACAACACCAACAAGTACCGTGGCTACTCCGAGCACGACGGCTGCAACAACGAGTACGGTAACAGGTAGTAGTACGACTTCGGGTTCAACTGCAAGTACTACACCTAGTTCAACTACGACTTCAAGTACATCTCCAGTAAAAAGCAGCAGCATTACCACCAGTACGACAATCAATTTAACCGGTGGTCCAACGACCACACCGGAAACAAAACCAACAACTCCAAGTACCACAGCTCCAACAGGTCCTTATGCATTGCCAAGTAACGTGACTGACAATACTGTAGTAAATTTCACTGATCCGTTCTTAAATTATATGGTTAAGAAAGAATTTGGCTTGCAATCAACTGATCCACTGACCGTCGCTACTATTAAAGGATTTAGTGGCAATATTTTGAACTTAGTAGGTGACTTCTATTATGGAAATATGCCGAAGTCTGTAACTAGTACGAACGTAACCAGTTTTGACGGTATGCAATATTTATCCTATTTACCATCTTCGACTGAAATAGCTTTGACGGTAAATGTTTCATCGGATTCTACATCTAATCCCGATTTGACTCCTATGAATGGTTTGAAATTCGAATCATTTGATTTATTCGGTAATTATAGTGACCCCTTATATAAAGAAATTCCTCTCAGTCAAATTCCTAAGTTAAATATAAGTAATGTTGATGAATTAGGATTTCATGGGGACGGAGATATAGCTGCCAATGCTGGTCTTAACAATAAAGAGTTGGCAATGATGGCACCAACAATTGTAGAACTTGCTAACAAGGGTGCGGCCATCTATATAGGTAATTCTTCAATTACTGACTTTTCTCCATTAAATGGAATTGATCAAACTAAAAATTCATACATAAATGTTATCAATAATGTTTACGATCCTACTCCGGTTCATGCAGTGGTTAAGCAACCAATTAGTTTCACGGCAACGCATATTGAAGGTCTCTATGGCAATGATTTATCTACAGGATATGATTATTCGACTTCTGTTCCTGCCGCAGACTTGTCTGAAAACAATCTTGAACATATTAGTGGTGACGAATATAAATTAAGTAATGCTGATCCTTCGTCCAATCTTTTAACCTATGGATATTTGAATGATTATTCCAAATCTGATTCTTATATTCATACAACTTACGGTACGGTTACATTTATTTATGCAGGTACAATGGCACGTCCAATTCTTTGGCAAGATCATCCCAATGTCACACTTAACTATGAGAATGAGGATGGCTCACCAATCATTACTAATGGCACTCGTTTAACTAAGGTGGCCAATGGGACAACAATTGGAGATGCATATGATTTAACATCTGATGCTCAATTAGCTGGATACAAATTTGTCGGCGATTTGGATTCATTGAAGGGCAATTACACTCAAGATCCACAAGTTATTGATTTAAGATTCAAAGCAGATCCCGTTGTTACACCACCTGTTACAACACCAACAACCACCCCTTCAACGGCAGTTTCAAATAAACCAGCTTCAATTACAAGAAGCGATGTTGACTTGCCGGTTTTGGCCGTGTCTGCTAAACCAGTTTATACTTATGACTCAACTGGTACACCTACAGGTAAACAAGTAGTTTTGACGGATACTACTATTAAGGAGTCAGCTAATATAAATGGTGATTTATACTATCAAATTGGACCTGATGAGTGGGTTTTGGCTGATAGTTATAATCCATATGTAGCTGAAACTGGTGTCGTTAAAACCCTTGATGGTGCTTATACGTCATTAGTTGATTCAACTGGTAGTAAAATCAGTTCTACCCTTGGTCCCAACACTTCGTGGAAATACGATAGAATCGTTGAAATTAAGGGTAGCAAGTATTATGAAGTCGGAACGAATAACTTCTTAGCTGTAGACAGCAGTTTACCATTTAAACCAGTCAGTGACTTGAGATTGACAGTCAGGGATGCAGCCGTAGTTTATGATTCTAAAGGACAACGGGTTGGCAAAATTTTATCAAGCAATAGTGATTGGAGAACTGATGGTATAGCTGTGATTGGTGGTATACCAATGTATCATGTCGGCAGCAATCAATGGATTTACGCACAAGATGTGAATACTTATCAACCGGCTGATTTCACCTATCATAATGTTTACTTAACCAATATTTACACTAGCGACGGTCAAATGACCATGAAGATGTTAGGCGCTGAAACGCTCTGGAAAGTAGATCGCATTGTTTATATTAATGGTACTAAGTATTATCGTGTTGGCAGCGATGAGTACATTAAGGACTATGCATCAAGTACTACTAGTTCTGAAGGAGTCTTTATACCAGCAGAGAAATCAGTTGTTCATATAGCAGGAGAGGCACGTCTTTATAATGAAAAAGGCGATTCTCTTGCCGAAAGCTTAGCAGCAAATAGCAGTTGGCAAACTGATGGCTATGAGAATATCGGTGGTCAAATGATGTATCGAGTTGGAAAAGACGAATTTGTCAGCTTTAGTGATTTGAAACCATATACTTTATCAAAAGATATCATCTCGGTAGCTGTGAATACACCGCTTTATGACAGTAAGGGTGCATTGTTGGACGTATTTCTACCAAGCGGCAGTTTATGGAGATATGACAGAACTACAACGATTGGCGGTCATGAGTACGTTCGTGTGGCAGCTGATGAATTTGTAAGAGTATAGGAATAGCAAAAAGACATTCACATTAACCGGTTGGTTGATATGAATGCCTTTTTGATTTGAAAAATATTTTTTAATTCTTATCTTTAGCTTGAATCAATTTAACTTTTTTTAGAATTTGTTTATCAAATGCACGCATGTAATCGTCATGGGTCTTGAATTTCTTTCCCTTTAGTTTACGTGCAGCATCGGTCCAATCGTAATAGTTGATAGGAATCATATTACGATCCTTATTCTTAACATATAATTCAGAGAAATTATTGTCATTTTGAATAGGAGCGGTGAGCCAAATGTACTTGTCGCTTCTATATCGTAAGAAGTATTGGTCATCACGTGTAATAGTATTTTGATATTGTGAGTATTGAATTTGCATATTGAAGGTTTTGCCATAATCGTGTGATAGGTAATCCATACGAACGCCCAGACAAAGTGTCAATAGAGCAAAAATTGGTAAGAGAATTTTCTCATAATTGTTGAAGAAAATATCGAGGTTAACAGTAAAGATAGTAACTAGGAAAACGTAACTAGCAAACATACATCTAGAACCAAATGGTGAAACGATGATGAATGGTGCAATTGCTACATAAGTTGATAACAATAGAGCAAAGTTAGCAATTTTTTGTTTAGTGTTATTGATTCTTAGACTGTAGAAAATCATAAAGATCGTAAATAGTAAGACTAATGTGCCGACGACAATTAAGTGTTTAGGCGTATAAGTTATTTTCAAATAATTGAATAACGTATCCTTTGAGCCGTTACTTACAGAACGATAAGCATCAGATCCGAGAAGAATCTTGATATAGGCTCCATTGATGAACATTAAAATAGCTCCGAGAATATTACCAGCTAAAATAAGGTTCAAGACTTTCTTAAATTGTTCACCGAAGTGTTTTCTGAAGAAGATCCAAACTAAAACGACGTTAAAACAGTTCAATAGGGTGATATGTTCAGCAAAAAATTGTGTAGCTACGGAAGCTAGAAAAATGAGAAACATACTTGTTCGATAATAATGAACATTTTTATTGTCGTAGTTCTTCAAAACTAGATAGAGCATAAATAGTGGGAAAATTGCAGAAGGCAGATAGTTAGCGAACCCAGCATGCCAACCTAAGATTTGTTTGAAAATCATAACTGGACTTAAAAGAATAAGTGCAGCGGCTAAAGCTGATGAAACTAAACCGATATTTTTTTGCGGTACGATTTGTTCACGGATTTTTTGAATCAGGTAAACAATTGTCGTAGGAAAAATTCCATAGGCCATGAAGGCAACCGGTTTGATCTTAGTCATCGCAATAACGAGAAGATCGCCTAGATAACGACCATCGTAATAAGTGAAGATTCCATGTGGGAAATAATTGCTACCAAAGTAGGTTCCCCAATGCAGGTCATCGCCGAGCAGTGGCATCCAAAGACCGATCAGACCGAAGATGATGAATAATATGAAGTAAAAACTGAGCTTAGCTGTTCTTGTCATAATATATCCTTTGAAGTTTCTTTTACTAAAAATATATTTTATCATGGATTGATAAGGATATGCGGCACTACTTGCAGTAAAACGCTTTATATTGGTAATATAATTTACTAATATCTCAAAATTTATAATTATGAAGGGATGAAACTTATGAAGAAAATTGTTGTACTCGGTTCAATCAATGTGGATACGATTCTAAACATTCCACGTTTACCTTTACCAGGAGAGACTATGGCAATGGGAGACCAATCCACAGCCGGTGGTGGAAAAGGTGCTAATCAAGCAATTGCGGCCGTTCGTGGCGGTGCAGAAACCACTTTTATCGCTAAAGTTGGGCAAGATCATGCAGCTGACTTTATGTTGGAGACCTTTAAAAAAGATGGACTAAATATGGATCATATTACGGTTGATTCTAAAGCTGGTACAGGTAAGGCCTATATTTTATTAGATAAAGATGGTCAAAACAGTATTTTAATTTACGGCGGTGCCAATCAGACAATTACGGTAGACGATGTGGAAAGTGCGCGTGACTCGATTGCCAATGCAGATTGTCTTGTTTCAGAATTTGAAACACCTCTTGAGGCAACTGTTAGAGCATTCGAAATTGCTAAGCAAAACGGCGTCATAACAATCTTAAATCCGGCTCCAGCTAAGACCGATATTCCTCAAAAATTGTTAACGCTTACCGATATTATTGTTCCAAATGAAACTGAAGCTGAGGCTATAACTGGCATAAAAGTTGTCGATAAAAAATCAATTATAAATTCTGCAGCTAAATTGAATAAAATGGGCGTAAAGCGTGTTATAATAACTATTGGTAGCAGGGGATCGCTTTATTACACTGATGGTAAAGAATCTTTTGTGGACGCTTACAAAGTTTCCGCGGTCGACACTACTGCAGCAGGTGATACATTCATTGGATATTTAGCCGCTAAGTTAGATTCTGACTTAGATAATATGGTTGAAGCAATGAAGTTTGCCAGCAAGGCTTCGTCGATAGCGGTTCAAGTAAAGGGTGCGCAGAATTCCATTCCTTACGTTGATGATGTAAAAATTTAGACGTTTATAGGGGAAACTTTATACATACTTGATTGTAATAAGTTGTTAATCATGTTACTATAATAGTTGTATTTTTGAATGGTGAATGGTTCGGATGGTTTGAATGTTTCGTACTTTAGACTTTCTTCCATAATGTACCACGAAATAATGCACAACTAATATATTATTTATCAGGAGGAATAGTCTGATGGAACACGGAACAGTTAAATGGTTTAACGCAGAAAAAGGCTATGGTTTTATTACACGCGAAGATGGTAGTGACGTATTTGTACACTTCTCAGCCATCCAAGGTGACGGTTACAAGACACTTGAAGAAGGTCAAGCCGTAACATTCGATATCGAAGATAGCGATCGCGGACCACAAGCTTCAAACGTTGTTAAGGACTAATTATAACTTTAATAAACTTTGAACTTTTAAGCTAACCCAACAGGGGTTAGCTTTTTTTTTGCCCAAATTTGAAATCTTTACATAAAATTTACAGTATCTATACATTGCTAGTCTATCATTAATATTTAAAAATTAAGGACGATGAGTAATGCAGGTAACTTGGAAGAGAAATTTTAGAATACTTTGGTTTGGTAGTTTGATAACTGGTTTAGGAAATGCAATGACTTTGCCTTTTATTGTTTTATTCATCGAAACACTTGGTGATTTTAATAAAGCAGAATTAAATCTTTTAGGAGCAGCGGCTTTCTCATTAACCTACCTAAGTAAAGCTCTAGTTTCACCACTTTGGGGTAAACTAGCCGATCTTAAAGGTAGAAAATTAATGTGTTTGCGAGCATCAGGAGTTATGACTTTTACAATTTTTATGGTCGGTTTATCTCCAAATGTTTGGTTTCTTTTATTTTTTCGAGCAATGCAAGGAGCTTTCTCCGGATATATTAATAACGCCAATGCATTAATGTCGGTTTCAGCTCCGGTAGAAATTCGTGGCCGAGTGATGAGCAAATTGATTACTGGTGATATCACCGGATTATTGATTGGACCTTTAATAGGCAGTTTTTTAGCTACAGGCGTTGGTTATCGAGGAGCTTTCTTTGTTACCAGTTTTTTGATGGCAATAGTTTTTTTAATCACATTAATTGGAGTAAAAGAGGATTTTGTACCCATTACTAAAAAAGAATTACAACCAGTTCTACCTATTATGAAGAAGATAGGTTGGCAATTCTTTTTGGCCTTGTTTGGGTCTCTCTTAGCAGTTCAAGTGACGACTAATGCAATTACACCAATGATCAGTTTATTAGTCAGAGAGATTGATTCTGGTAGCAATAATTTGGTGATTATTACGGGAGTAGTTTCGGCAGCACCAGGATTAGCAACAATTGTTATGGCTAGTTTAGTGGGACGATTAATTGATAAATTGGGCGCCTTAAAAAGTATGCTGATATTTTTAACGTCAGCAATTGTTTGTTTAATTTTAACAAGTATGGTTCAAAATATCTGGGAATTGGTAGTACTGCGGTTCGTTTTAGGAATTTCTGATGCTGCATTGATACCCTCGATTCAAGTTCTAACTATACAAAATGTCCCTAATTCTATTTTTGGACGAATTTTCAGTTATAATCAATCAGCACAGGCAATGGGAAATGTCCTAGGCCCTATGTTGGCAGCTGTGATAGCGACTGGATTTGGATATAAGAGTATTTTTCTGTTTTCGGCTATAATTGAGATTCTAGCTTTAGTATCTTGGTTGATCTATTCAAAACAACATGCGGCTGAATCAGAAACTTAGATTGAGAGATAGGTGGTTGATTGCCGTCCTCCGCAAAAATTGGGAATGCTGTTGGAACGCTATGGGCACGATTCGGAGCTAATTATTTTACACTTCGCGTAAAATAATGGATCTTCGAAGTCGGCCTCATTGTAACCGGCAAAGCCGGTAACAATGATCTCATGGCTGAACGCATTCCCAATTTTTGCGGAGGACTAAAGGGTGCTTCTATTGTTTGTACGTTTTAAAATATTTAGATAGCAAGACAGTGAATTACAGTTATTTTGTTAATATTTATTTTAACCAAACTTTTTTAAGAACCAATAAACTGCTAAGGCAGATTTCAGTGTTGAGCCAGTTTTCTTTGTGTTTCTAATATGTATATACGTGATTTTTATCTGGTGACGTGGAATTATAGACTATCTAAATACTGCAGTTTTAGTGAATAATAATAGAATCAGAAATATAGTCGGTAGTAGAAAATCTGTGGGCCCTAAGTGGCGAAATTCTACTTAGCTTGCGAAGCAAGGTTAGTAGAAGACCGGACTTGGAGATCCATGATTTTTCGCGAAGTGAAAAATTATTAGCTTCAAGCCGTGTCCACCGCAT
>DXCM01000010.1 GCA_019116025.1 Candidatus Companilactobacillus pullicola
CCTCCACGAAAATTGGGAATGCTGTTGGAACGCTATGGGCGCGATTCGGAGCTAATTATTTTACACTTCGTGCAAAATAATGGATCTTCGAAGTCGGCCTCATTGTAACCGGCAAAGCCGGTAACAATGATCTCATAGCTGAACGCATTCCCAATTTTCGCTCCGGACTAAATCCCACTTTGACTGTTTAATTTGAGATGAATTAGTCTATTTAAAAATTACTTTTGATTCAAAAGAAGTGTCTGTACAGCCAGTATATTGGTTGATATGGACACTTTTTTAGTATTGATATTTTGAATGATAGAAATCTTTATTCTGGTAGTGTTCGGTGCTATTGATTATTTTTCTGTTCTAAATATCTATAGAAATAGAACAGTATCTCAATTTTGAAGAAGAGAGGATAAAAATAAGAAAGGAAGAAACTAGTCGGTAGAGAAATATTTGTGGACCCTCAGTGGTGAGATTTGACTTAACGATTTATCGTTTAGTCAAAGACCGAGCTTAGAGATCCATGATTGCGCACAAAGTGCGGAATTATTAGCTCTAAGTCGTGTCCACCACGTTCCAGCGGTCCACAAATATTTCTCTACCGACGGCATCCAGCACCACCCCAAATATAAAGATTTGTTCAATTAAGCACAGTTATGGTAGAAAAAACAACTCCCTTTACGTTATGATGAAACTTGAATAATGAAAAGGGAGTTTTTATATTGAAGAGCTTAAAGAAAATAAGTATCTTTTTAGTAGCTTGTCTTTTAATGCTTAGTTCATTCTCATTTGTCGGAGTGAAGAGTGTTCAAGCTGCTGATACAGATCAAGTACAATATACAGTTGGAACAACTAAAAATATTTCTTCCGCTATTGCCGCAATGGGTAAGAATCGAAATGCTTATACCAACAACAATTTGAATGCTGATGTTAAAGCTTATGATTCTACTAAAGAATTAAACAGTGCTATTAGCGATGGAACGGTTAATGCAGCTGTGACTGATTTAGTAAATTATGCTGCCATTTCTAAGCAACATTCTAACTGGAAGATTGCTGGTACAATGCCTGGTTATTATGGCCTGGTTGCCAACAAGAAGTACAAGAGTGTTAAGAAGTTAAAGGGTAAGACAATCGCAGTTGATAAGGCTGATTACTCAAAATATTACTTAAAGAATGTTTTGAAGAAGAGCAAGCTCAAGTTGTCTAGTGTTAAATTAAAGCAAATCGATTCTGAAAAGGACCGTGTTAGTGCTTTAAAGAGTGGTGACGTTGATGCTGCTGTATTGCAAGATCCTTCAATTAGTGAAGCTAAAGTTAATGGTGATAAAGTCTTGAAGAGGGATAAGACTAAAACTGATAACGGTAATGTTTTAATTGTTAATAATGATTATGCTAAGAAAAATGAATCCAACACAAATATCTTAGTTAATGTTATCAAACAAGAAATCAAGTCTATTAACAAGACTGGTGGCTACATGACAGCCAATAATTCTTTCTCTGATTACGGAGTTAGTGGAAAAGCTGTTCAAAAGTTAAATGATACTAGTGTTAAGTTTAAGACAGTTCATAAAGTTAAGAAATCTGATTTTAACAAAGCCTTTAAGTACGCTAAGCAACAAAAATTGTACAAGGGTAAAATTAGTTATAAGAAAGCTAATATGAAGATCAGACAAGTTAAATAACAAAAAGTTCATCGAGATGATGAACTTTTTTTCTTGCCTAAATATTAATGGTAAAATATTCTTATTATTTAATTGATTTGAGGAAAATATCTTGCAGAAAAAAAGATTGATCTATGTCGACACGATTAGAGTCTTTGCAATGTTGTTGGTCGTTTTAGCCCATTCCTGTGCTACGGATTTAGCTAATCGTCAACCAACAATGAAGTGGGGCGTTGTAAATTCCATCGTCATAGTAACAGAAATCGCCGTGCCACTCTTTTTCATGATCAGTGGAGCCATGGTTTTGAATAGTCAAAAGACTTATGATTTAAAGTACTTATTCAAGCACCGCCTAGTCAGAGTAGTGGTGCCATTCTTAGTTTGGTCAGTTGTATCAGCTTATTTAGCAAGAGCAATGTCAGGTCCCGTTGATATGAGAGACTTCACGAATACTTTATTATTGATGTATCACAAACCAGTTCTGGTAGCGTATTGGTTCATGTATCCATTGATAGCCTTGTATCTCTTGTCACCATTCTTGAAGGCTATTGCCGATAAAATTGACGACAAGATGTTAATGTATCTGTTGATCTTGTGGGTCATAATTGATATCGTCTTGCCAACATTAACAACAACGACACCAAAGAATATCGGAGTATATTTCAATTCCTTTGATTTAGGGCGAGTCGTTGTTTCCAAAGATGTCGGCTACTTCTTTATCGGTTATCGCATCTCTAAGATTGAAAAACATTCGTTGAAACTGAATATGAATATCCTAGGACCAATAGTTTTATTAGCCATCAATATTTTAATCAGTTTTATCATTTTAAATCCAAGCTTCCAATGGTTAAATGCGCTTGCCAATGTGAATACACCAATCATCGCGGCCTTAGTCTTCATGCTCTTTAAACGCTTTGAACCAAACTATGGTAAAGGCTTTGCCAGAGTGATCGAACTAATAGCACCGTTGACCTATGGAGTATAT
This sequence comes from Candidatus Companilactobacillus pullicola, assembly GCA_019116025.1. GTDB lineage: Bacteria > Bacillota > Bacilli > Lactobacillales > Lactobacillaceae > Companilactobacillus > Companilactobacillus pullicola. The sequence goes on from DXCM01000010.1 coordinate 2,635, forward strand.
TTAGTCCATGGGTTATCAATTCAAGCAGTGACAAAGTATTACGTAAATGCCAATTTCTTATACGTCTTTGTTTTAGCAACAGTCATATCATTGCTAGTAATCTTGATTTTAAGCAAAATACCAGTTGTTAAGAGATTATTCACATAACCATACTTCTATATGTAAGTTGGCGTAGGATGCCGTCGTCCGCAAAATCTTCTGTGGACCGCTGGAACGTGGTGGACACGACTTGAAGCCAATTGAAAACCGCAATTGTCTCCAAGCTCGGTCTTTGACTAAACGATAAATCGTTAAGTCAAATTTCACCACTGAGGGTCCACAGAAGATTTTGCTACCGACTGAAAAACTTATTTTATGTTTTATCTCAAATAATTCAGAAGAATTAAAAAGCAGTATCTATTTAGAATTTAGGACTCACTAGAAAATCTAGAGAGTGTGTGAATTCTGGATAGGTACTGCTATTTTTGTTTTTAATAACTAGAAAGCAAAAATTAAAATAGAAATGTTATTCGGTCTGAAATTATAATTTTTGTTGTTTGTTTATTTCTAAAATGTCAGATACCCAAAATTATATCCACTAACAAACTCAGATATAGTTATATCTTTATAGATCTGGAAATATAGTCGATAGTAGAAAATCTGTGGGCCCTAAGTGGTGAAATTCTACTTGGCTTGCGAAGCAAGGTTAGTAGAAGACCGGACTTGGAGATCCATGATTTTTCACAGAGTGAAAAATTATTAGCTTTAAGCCGTGTCCACCACGTTCCAGCGGCCCACAGATTTTCTACTACCGACGGGCATACTTAACCTACATTGGTTGATGTTAGCTATAACAACATTTTAAATACGGTATATTACTAATTATTGCAAGTCATTTTTTCACGCATTAATGTATAATGTAACTAATATTAACTTTAAAGGTGGTATTGCAATGCTTGAACAAGTACAAGGAATCGTTAAAGTAACTCAAGACGATCGCTATGTTGTTTTCCTATTTGATAATTATGAGGTTAACCGTAAAATGCTCCAAGATAAATACGTTAAAGGCCAAACTGCTTGGTATACAGATGCCAAGGGTACAGGTGAAGATGGCAAATCCTTCTACCGTATCGCTGAAGATGGCGAATGGATCGAAGCAGAATACGTTGATTTCATTCCTACCGAAGATTAGTGATTTTAAATCATTAAAAAAGTTTAAAAATATCCAAATTTCTTAAGGTTTTATTGTCGAATTCCAAATTAAATAGTAGTCTAAGCAATAGATATACAAGAATTTGGGAGGAGACAAATTATGAATAAAAAATGGGTTGCCTCGACGGCGTTAGCAAGCTTTTTAGCCGCTGTTGGTATTTCTTCTAATGCTTCTCCAGTTAAGGCAGCTGTTTCTGATGACAATGGTGATCAAACTGATGACCAAGATCAACAAACTTCTGAGACAAAGGATTCTACTGTTGCCAGTGTAATGGACAAGAGTGGTGCACCTATCAATGAAGATGCAGCTGACGCAATTGAAGCTAATCAAAAGGCTGGTAATAGCAGTATATTACCAGCTAATGCAGTTAGAGCTTTGACTCAGGCTGGAACAACTAAAGGGGCTTCGACGGCTCAACAACAGGCTTATTTGGCTAAAGTTGCTCCGCAGGCTCAACAAGTTGCTTCGAAGTATAATCTATATGCTTCAGTGATGATTGCGCAATCTATTTTGGAAAGTACTTGGGGTACTTCGACGTTATCTAGTCAATATAATAACTATTTTGGAATGAAAGGTAGTTATCAAGGTGCATACGTCTCAATGCCAACGAAAGAGTGGAGTGCTGATAAGGGTTACTACACTATCTATGATAACTTTAGAAGATATCCTAGTGTTTACGCATCTTTTGCCGATAATGGGGACAAGTTGCGTAATGGTATTCAAGGAAACAGTGCCTTTTATAAGGGAACTTGGAGAGAGAATACTACTTCTTATAAGGATGCTACAGCTTGGCTACAAGGACGTTATGCCACTGCACCAACTTATGCATCTGTACTAAATAATATAATCGAGAGCTCTAATTTGACACAATATGATGGAAAAGCCAGCACAAGTGGTACTGGTAATGAAAACGCAATTGAGGGTAAACAAACAAGTTTAACCGATGTTGTAACAATAACTAATAAAAATTCAGCACATGTTTATCTAAATGCTGATCCTAATAAAATAGCTGCTAACCGTACTTTAGATAATGGAACCAGCTGGGCAACTACGTCTAAAGTTGTTAAAGCCGATGGAACGGTCTTTTATCAAGTTTCTAAAACTGAATATGTTAAGGCATCTGATGTTCAGCTAGAATCTGAAAGAACTAATCCACCAGTTAACATTGCTGATACAGCAATTATTATTAACAACAGTGGTTCTGTAGTTTATCGCCTACCTAATTTGAAGACGGCTACAAACCGAGTATTGCCTTATCAATCTTCATGGATCACGACTAAGTATGTCATGGATAATTCTGGCAATAAATTCTACTTTGTAGGTAATGATTGCTATATTAAAGCAACTGATGTCTCATTGAAGTCAACACAATCTGGTGGCGATTATACCAAAGATAAAGTGGTTGCTTATCCTGATATCATTAACATTACGGCCAATCCAGGTGCTAAAGTTTACGATGATAAGCACAATCTTTTAGCTGTCAGTCTTTCTAATAGAACTAATTGGAAGATTGATCAAAAGTCGACTCATGCTGATGGCTCGATCTGGTATCGTGTGGCTACAAACCAATGGGTCAGTGCTAATGACGTTGAAGTTAAAGGATCTAATTATGTAACTAGTGTTACTGGTATGGCTAAAATTAACTATATTCCAGGATATGGAGTTAACGTTTATAATAGTCCCGCAGCTAACAATAAATTCACAGGAACTCGTCTAGCCGATGGTACGACTTGGCGTGTAACCTCTAAACAAATTGTCGATGGTCAAACTTGGTATAAAGTAAATGCCGGTTGGGTCAACGGAAAATACTGTATTTTCAATGCAGATTAGGAGAGGACCTTTGGGGTCTTCTTTTTTTTGCGTAATTTACGAATTTTTTTGAAAAGTTGCATTTTTTTGTATCTTCAAAACGTATGTTCTTGTTATATTGATACCATACTCACAATGGTGGGTAAATATAATAGCATGAAGGAGTTGTCTTTATGGATCAGTTAAATTTAGAAATAATGTCAAATGTTGTTTCTAAACGAAATATTGACGATCTTAAGATTCTTGAAAATTTCCCAATTGATTATAAAATCGAGGCTTTACTGGATATTTCGGATACCTTTTCTTCAGGAAATACTATTGTTGTTCATTCTGATTTAGGACCTTTTATTGTTAAATCCACAACTAAACAGATCATGAACGAAATGTACACCATCAACGGAGTCGGCTTTGCCATGACTAAGTTTTTGGTCAATTTCTATGGGATAACTCATTACACACCCTTTGTTTATGGGAAATATGCTTATATGCCAATGACTGGCGCTAGTCGTAAGAACGCTGACTGGATTGCCATTGATGCTCTTGAATGTTACGAACAGATTGAAAAAACCGCCTACTTTATTACTAAAAGTGAGCATAAGATTCAAATGGATTTTCCAAGGGGAAATCTAGAAAGACGCTTTCACAAAATTTGTTTTTTGGTTAAGTGTTCAATAACGATTTTGGAAAAAATAATTAATGTCGGCGGATGCTGTTTGGAGTATACCTGCAATCATTTATTTGCAACATACGATCGTTGTCGTTGTGATCTACATTCGAGGATTAGTCTCTTGAATAATTTGCCGACGCTTTACTTTAATATTATTGAATTCATTTTGCTCAATGAAGGGATTGACGAACTGGGGCAAAGTGAAACTAAGAAGTTTTATCATCAAAATTTAGTACGTATAAAGAAATTATATTAGTCACCAAAACGACGATAGGATGCCCATTTGTAGGTATCCTATTTTTATTTGTTTGGAAAAAGTCTTATTCTTGGAACGTTTTGGTAACTAAAAGTTTGACGTGAAATTGGTTATTCTGGGTCTACCACAAGCGCTTGTGAGTAAATTAGGAGATACTCACAATGAATCTAGAACAAGGATTTCAACAGGCATTAGCCAATCAACAATTAATTCACGGAGCTTTGAAACGAGTACATATTTACGTGACCCGCTGCGACTATGAAGACTATTTTCAAGAGGCGATGATTATTTATGCACAGACTTATGTGAATTATTGCCAAAGAAAGCAAGACTTGAGTAAATTCAGACCGTACGTGTTCCAAAAATTAGTTTGGCGATTAACGGATATGCTGCGACAGGAGAAACAATATTTTGATTTTCACAGTTTAGAGGAATTTGATTTCCAACGAGTTCCAGAAGAAATGACCAAAATTGACTTCATTGATTGGCAAAAATTATCCCAGTTAGAAAAAGAAATATTTCAAGAATATTTCATGGAGGGGATTTCATTAGCGGTGATCGCTAGACGGCATCAACAGACCTCACGTAACCTTAGGTACCAACGAAATAGGCTTTTGGACAAATTAAGAGAAATGCAACAAAAATGAACTTTACTATCTGTTTACATATTTGTTACTTTTCTCAAAAATGCTTTGAAAATTGTTATAATTTATGAGTTAAGGAAATTAACATTGGGAAGGGAAATATATATTATGGTCTCAAAGAAATTAATTACGAGTTTAGCTACTTCAGCTGCACTTGCAAGCGTCGGGTTTGCAACTGTTGGACAAGTGGTTCCACAACTAGGTTCACAAGTTCAAACAACACAAGCTGCAACTTCAGCAATCAACAATTACATCAATAATAACAACATACAACCAGTTTCAATCCAATATCGTGCCGGTACATTTAATAAGATGTTCGGTTATGAGAACGGTGTTGGTAAGCCCGAGGGAGTCGTTATCCACGAAACTGCAACACCTGGTGCTTCAGCTGAAAACGAAGTTTCATACTTCAGTTGGTCATGGCCTACAACGCAGACTTACGTTCACGCTTTTGTCGATGATAAAGAAATTATAAATATTCACAGTGCTGATTATGGTGTCTGGGGAGCAGGTCAAACTGCTAACAGTAAATACATCCAAGTAGAGTTATGTCGTGTAAGTACAACTGATCAATTTGCTAGATCAGTCGCTAACCAAGCTTATTACGCAGCCTTTAGATTAGTTCAATACGGATTACCATTTACACCTGGTAAGACAGTTCTTTCACATAATGACGTTTCAAGAATGTATGGAGAAACAACTCATACTGATCCAGTTGGTTACTTCGCACAATGGGGTTACAGCATGGATCAATTCTACGATTTAGTTGGTAAGTACTATAACCAATTGAAGGGCAGCAGTACTAATAACAATAACAACAATAATAACAACGCTAATACTAATAACGGAAACAATACTTCTAAGGGTATTATCAGAGTTAAAGATGGTTCAAAGCCTTATGTTATTTTGTACTCTCTAGACAGCAGCAACAACACTATGTCTAGAATCACTAACCGTGCTTTAGGTACAGGTACTGATTGGCAAACTGATCAAACTAAAGATATCAACGGTGTTAAGTATTACCGTGTTGCTACAAACGAATGGGTTCCTGAAAATACTGTAGGCCAAGTTATCAAAGCTCTAGCATAATTTTGATATAAAATGAAATATTCTTTGATAAGAAATTATTACAAAAGACACGCTGAAAAGCGGGTCTTTTTTTGCTATCATTATTCAATAATAGGGTAAGTCTGGAAGTTGTATAATTGTCTTCAGAAAGGCATTGTGTGAACAATATGGTTAAAAAGTTCTTAGCGGTAATTGGGGTCCTTTGTTTATTTCTAGTGGTCTTGGGATGCAAGCCAAAAGAAACTGATGAAGTGGTTTCTAGCAATAAGACATGGTATTTGTATCAGGACCAGGGAGAAAACGATACTATCTCAATTAAATTTTTAAAAGGCCAACGAGCAGAAGTTAAAGACGTTTCGACTATTAATGGGAAAGTCGGAATCAGTCGATTTGATAATCAATTTAACAATCCAAAATATACGTTAGATCGTGATGGGAGAACGATTACGTTTAAAACGGCTAATAAGGATTTAGTTTTAAAAATCGAAAAAAATTATCACGAAAATGTTTATGGCAAGCATATGAAAGGGTACTCTGTCACTTCAGGTGGAGAAACCTATAAATTTGCTTACATAACCAAAATAGATAAGCCATCGGCTACAAGCAATAACAAAAAAGCTCAATCTCAAAGTATTTCAGCTGAGCAGATGCCAGATCACGTTATTAATGTAAACAGTAATACAAAGCCATTAACGGCTAACAATAAGATGATTGGTAATTATAATTTCAAAACGATCATTGATTATCGTCGAACTGATGGTAATTTAACTATTAATCAGAATGGAACTTATCAATTAACGTTAACAGAACATTCGGCTCAAAAGCTGAGCGATGATACTGATAGCAAAGTTGTCATGGAGACGTCAATTGAGAGTGGGCAGGTTCAGAGTTTATATGGTAAGTACTATTTAACGCCGAAGAATCTCTTAACGATTGATTACTATTATCATGGACAGAACACAGATCGACTTTTGCCAAAGAGTGTTAATTTAAAGGTTAATTCGAAGGCAACTGGCAATCAAATTAAGCGTGCCAATATCAGAATTGAAACTGATTCTGACCAATTGTATTTGTATTCTGGTGACTATACAGTTCGAGTGCAAGATGGTCAGACTAATAAAAATGCTAACTTGTTAACTAAATCAGATACAGCACAGACTGATTTGAAAGCTGCAATTACGCAGACGAAAGATTATTATGATAAATACAAAGAAAATCCGTTATCATCAAATGCTGATTTAATGCAATTAGCGGGGGCAATTTCGGATAATAACGATAAAAAGATTGGTAATTTGGGAGTTAACTTTGGTGGTCAGTACGGAACTAATTTACAGCCATCTGACTATCAGGGAATCAGCGTCAATGGTAGTAAGCAACCGTTGATGCAATATATGTTCTTAGTATCACCTTCGGCTTATTCTCAAAATGGACCAGCCGTTACAACGACTAAGGGTAAATTTTTAGTTTATGGTTCATTGGATAATCGACTATTTCTTTTGAAACAACCAGATAAAGATTCGACAACAGTAACGTGGACTTTGGTTAAGGACTTCGCATTGAAAGTTCCTAAGTTGAAGTTTAGCTTGGATTAAGCCATGGAGGGGAATTATGACTTATTTATTAATGCTTGCGGCGTCAGTGATTGAAATTGTGATTATTTATAAAATTCGATATGTTTACAGCCGTTGGCCGGGATTTGCTATAACGGTATCAATAGCGACTATAACGGCGTTATATTCAATAGCGGCTTTGGCTACAAATAAGTACTTGCGTGCTTATACATTTAATTTTGCAACGATCGATTTGATCTTGCTGATCATCATGCTGTTTTATATGTATCAGATGAAACGAGATTTGCATAAATCATCTGTAGATGATCAACCTGATTTCTTAGTTGTTTTGGGAAACAAATGCATGGGATCACGAGTACCGCCAATTTTAAGTGAGCGTTTGGATAAGGCATTTGAGTTATACAATGGTTTTGAAAGCAAGCCTCGGATTATCGTTAGTGGCTATAAGAGTTCGGAGGCATCGTATGAAACAGAAGCGGAAATGATGCGTAAGTACTTAATGGATAAGGGAATTCCTGAATCAGTTATCATCAAGGAAGATGAATCAATTAATACTGTTCAGAATTTAGAGTATTCAGCAATCAAAATTCATAGCACATGGCAGAAAAAAAATCGTCCAAGGGTTATTATAGTAACGAGTGATTATCATATTCCTAGAACTAAATGGCATGCTAAAAAATTAGGCTTAAAAGTCCAGTTTGCTGCGGCAGGAACGGTTAGAATGTTAAAATGGCCAGCAATGTTTCGTGAATTCACGGCGATCGTCTGGTATCATCGCTACTCATTGTTGACGTTATTAGGAATGGATTTGGTGTTTTCACTAAGTATGTGTATGTAAGGAGTTTTATATGAGTTTGTACGATAAGTTCGTTGATAACAAACGTTTGAGAAGAGTGACGTTACTGGCCTTAGTTATATTGCTGATCTACCTTTTTCGAGGGATGATGAGTTTATTTTTATTAACTTTTACCTTTACCTTCTTATCGGTTCAATTAGTTCGGGCAGTCCAAAGAAAATTTCCACGGATAAAGCCGATTTGGATCATAGCACCGGTATATTTGATAATTATTGCTTTGCTGGTCTTTGTTATCGCTAATTATGTGCCCCAATTGATCAGTCAAACGGCAAAGATGTTTGCCTCGTTACAGAAGTTTTATGAAAGTAAAGAAGTTCGTTCAAATCCTTATTTGAATGTTATTTATAATTACTTGCAACAAATTAATCTAGATAGTCAAATTAAGGGAGCCATCACCCAGGTAGTTAACTACATTAGTAGTGTTGGTGCAGTTGGTTTCAATATTGTTGTCTCATTCTTGCTGAGTTTCTTCTATGCTAGTCAGGTAGAACAAATGAACTCTTTCGGGAGACAATTTTTGGATAGCAATTACGGTTGGGTATTCTCTGACTTGAAGTATTATGGACAAAAATTTGTCAATACTTTTGGTGTTGTTTTGGAAGCTCAATTGATGATTGCCATTGTCAATACGGCTTTGACGACTATCACGTTGTTGTTCATGCAGATGCCGGGCATTATTGCCTTAGCAGTCATGGTCTTCATCTTGTCCTTGATTCCAGTTGCCGGAGTTATCATCTCAATGATTCCGTTGAGTTTTATCGCTTATACGGTTGGCGGGATCAGATATGTTATTTATATCATTATTATGATCGTTATAATTCATATGATTGAAACGTATTTCTTAAATCCACAATTCATGTCGAGCATGACGCATCTACCAATTTTCTTCACCTTTGTTGTGTTAATCGTATCTGAAGAATTGATCGGTACTTGGGGGTTAATCATTGGTATACCAATCTTTGTCTTCTTCCTCGATATCTTAGGAGTGCACTCGATTACGAAGAACTCTAAAAAGAAGAGAATAAAATTAAAGAAAACGTTATAATTAAACTTAAAGAAAATTTGTCATATATAATGAAGATAACTAACCGACGTAGATAGGAGATTAAGGTATGTCATTTTTTGATAGAAAAAAGAAAGACAACGATAATAATTATTCTGATCTAAATAATTCTTCTTATCAAACACCGCAACAACCAGATCAAAATAATTTTGATCCTAGTCAAGGTCAATTCAATAATGACCCAAATATGGGGATGGGGACTCAATTTACACCTAACAATCAAGATTTCAACAACAACAATAATAATAACTATTACTTTGGACCCCAAGAGCCTCAAAACCAGGCACCTATTCAACCAGGACAACCTGAAAATGAGGACTGGGAGTACACTGAACAAAATCTACAGAATACTTTAGATCAAAGTGCTGATCTAAAATCACAACTTCGTAGTCAATTGTTGGCCGACCGTAGTTACTGCAACCATATTTTAAGAACTGTTGGCAGTGATCAAATCGATGAACGTCGTCAAGCAACTGACCGAATCAATGATATTAATGATTCATTGAAGGAATGGTTTGGCACAGATGAAATGGCCAACGAGATCTATTTGGATCCTAATGCCAGTTACTTCGTCTTTACTGATGATTTAGCCGCTAATCCAGATAGTGACACCACGGCAATGTGGCAACAGATGACAATGACTTTAGCTGAACGGGGATTATTGGCTAATGCCATTTCGGTTACTTACAACGATCAAATCGACGCTACATGGATGAACTATCAAGATGCTGGATTCGTTGATGGCAATGCCTATCTATTGAACATGTACAATGAATTGCAAGGTCGCAATTTGAATGTTTCAGTGACACCAGCTGAGATACCATTTGATGCTGATTATCGTGTACAACATGTGACTGATAAAGTTGATAAGATCTTGGATGCTAACGACAAATTAGTTATGGAAGTTTCTCGTGATTCTAATCATCAACTTCAAATCATCCGTCATTACAAAGATGATCAAGTTTTGAGTCGTGATATTTTTGACGTTAACGGCGTCATTTCTGCCACTCAATTTTATGACCACCGTAATGCTAACAAAGTTGTCCGTGAAAACTTCTATCGTCAAGACGGAACGTTAGTCTTAATTAAGAGTTATACAGGCGATGAACCTTATATTCAGCTTTTCAGCGAAGGTAATGTCTTGATCAGTATATTTGATAGTGATGAGGACTTAATCGTCTGGTGGCTTAAGAATCAGGCTTTGAAGCAGGGTGTATCAACGGTCTTTGTTTCAATCGGTTCAGACTTCTACAAGAAACTCTTATCACTTCGCGATAGTAATATTGAAGTTATTCCAATTGTGATGAAACAGAGTGAAAATGCTGATCGAATTTCCAAGTTGATTGATGGCACTGATAAAGTTTCCGCTGTGATTGCTGGAACTGATCAAGTAAATACTTACTTGAATAAGAATGCCAAAAATAAGATGGATATCACAACTTTGAAAGAAATCGAAACACCAATCTATAAAGAACAAGAATAAATTTTCATACAAAAATATTTTTTCATGAGAATGGTGCCAAAAATTAGTCTTTTGGACTAAATTAGGTATCACTCTCTTTTTTTTATCATCAATATCGTGTAAAATGTAGATTGTTAATGAAATGAAAAGAGGATCATATAAATGGCAAAATTAGTTTTCATTCGTCACGGACAAAGTGAATGGAATTTATCAAACCAATTTACTGGTTGGGTTGATGTTGACTTAAGTGAAGAAGGTGTAAAGCAAGCTCAAAACGCTGGTAAACTTCTTAAAGAATCTGGCATCCAATTTGACCAAGCTTATACATCAGTATTGACACGTGCTATCAAGACATTGCACTACGCTCTTGAAGGCTGTGACCAATTATGGATTCCTGAAACAAAGACATGGAGACTTAACGAACGTCACTACGGTGCACTTCAAGGTCTTAACAAAGCTGAAACAGCTGAAAAATACGGTGATGAACAAGTTCATATCTGGAGACGTTCATACGATACATTGCCTCCACTATTGAAAGCTACTGACGAAGGTTCAGCAGCTAACGATCGTCGTTACGCAAACTTGGACCCAAGAATTGTTCCAGGTGGTGAAAACCTTAAAGTTACTTTGGAACGTGTAATTCCATTCTGGGAAGACGAAATTGCTCCTAAGCTATTAGATGGCAAGAACGTAATCATCGCTGCCCATGGTAACTCACTACGTGCTTTGACAAAATACATCGAAAACATCTCTGATGCTGACATCATGGACGTTGAAATGACTACTGGTGAACCAGTTGTCTACGACTTGGATGACAAGTTAAACGTTGTAAGTAAGAAGAAGCTTAACTAATTTTTGATTAGTTGAATATAAATACGACCATACACTTTGTGTGTATGGTCGTATTTTTTTTGCCTCCTTCAGACTCCACGAACGCCGTTTGGATGCTACTTTTATATTTAAGTGATGAGTAAAATCTAGTAGTGTTGAGTAAAAGTTAATAATGATTAGTAAAAGATAAAAGGGTCAAAGAAAAATGTTTAAAATTGCTAGATAATGGGAACCGTTTAATGTGGTGAGTAAAATCTAGTAATGATGAGTAGAAAATCTAGATAAGAAAGTAATAAATACTACAACGAATATTTTCTCATGATAAAAAGTCGTTACTAAATGGTTTCACGGATAGGGAGCAACTATGCGACTAAATGAAATATTTTCAGATGATTTTATTACAAAACTGAACGGGTTAAATGATAGAGCAAATTTGGATCCAGAGGAATCAGATGAATCGGAAGGAAAGTTACGTCAAAGATTTTCTATGTCCCACGGGTTAGGTCATGTTATACAAAATAATTGATTTGCAAATATGAAGTATCGTATTAAGAATTTAAAAGCTTTTATACCAGTTAGATAAATAATTGCATTATTTTTATCAAAGACTCACAAACCAAACGGTTTGTGGGTCTTTTTATTTTGCCAAAAAATGTCATTCTCATTGTGTTATGCACTAAAAAATACTTGCGTCAGACTAGTGTACCACTTGTGCCAGAAGGTAAATGCTTAGTGTGGCGCTTGCTTTCAGTGACAGGTGTAATTTGCTAATTTAATAATTGAAAACAGGTGTTGCGGGGAAGGAGGAAAAGTAATGCGAGCGGACATAAATTATGATGTGCTTCATCCCTCATATAAAGCTCTTTGGGATTTAGTTGGCGAGGATAATATGATGAAAATTTACGACCAATTTCGGGGGACACAATTACAGCTACCGATGAAGCTATACGATCGTGTCGAATTGGAAAAATATTTGAATAAAAATCCTGATGACAAAGACGATATCAGAGAACTCTCTAATACCTATGGCTTCTCGCCTAGGTGGATTAAAAAACATATGGAACAGTAGGAGGATATAGATTATGAAGTTTTGTACAAATTGTGGATATAAAATGAATGACGATGTTAAGTTCTGCCCTAAGTGTGGAACCCCTCAGGACAGTGTAGTTCAAGATAGCAGTGTATCCGAATCTAGCGATAGCGGAAGGTTTCAAGGTGGTTCGGAGTTTGATAAAGGAAGTAATTATTCTCAAAATAATTCAACTGACTTCCAACAACCAAAACAATCTGGTTTTGATGATAAATTACAACAAAATGATTACAACGGACAACGGCAGAACAGCTTTTATAGTAATAACCAACAACGAGGATACCAACAACAAAAACGTCAAACATATGATGGTGAATTTACAATTGGTCAACCACAACATTTAGATTTTAGTCAAAGTATGAGTTATATCTGGCAAAATAAATTTGATTTTAGTCCAACAGTTCAAGATAATCAAAAATCGATTTTTTGGTGGTCTCAATTAATGGTAGCAATATTGGGAATGGCAGTATATATTATTTTAGGAATACCAGCTTCAGCATTAGGTTCAGGATTCTTAACAATTATTATGTTGTTACTCGAACTAGCACTGTGGTTAATGGAAATACCACCTATCATGAGAAGGCTAAACTACCTAGGTCAAAATAAGAATATGGCTTGGCTTTTCTTCGTGCCGGTAGCTCAGATTTACATTTGGTATTTAATGTGTATAGATAGGGGACAAGTAAATCATGCCTAAGAAAAGTCATAAACCAGTGATCATAATAGTAATATTAGTAATTATTGTAGCTATAATAGGTGGTTTTTATTACACAATATTTAATTCGAAAAAGAATACCAGCAGTTCAGCTGATACAGGTTTAACACAGGTGATTCAAAATCAAAATGCTGACAAATTTCTAGCGATGTTTGATGGCAACACTACTAAATCCTCAATAAGTAAAATTGGTGCTAAAAGTATTCTTTTGGATTGGAATCAGAATTCTACTGTGGATATTGGTAAAATATCATCCACTTTAAAAAAAGGTCAAAAAATAGCTGGAACGAATAATAATTATCATATTAAATATGAAGAAACTACCAAAATGTTGTTCATCAAGCAAAGCAAACTTACTACGATGACTAGTAAATTGATTGTTCCATCTAAGCTTAAAAAAGCATCAATTAAGGTTGATGGGAAGAGTGTTAGTTATTCGGATTTGACTAAGAATAATCTTTTCCCAGGTGTTTATAACTTTAAAATAAAACTCAATAAGGCCGAATCAACTCAAAGAGTTACTATTCTTGGGGACGGTCGTTCAGCAACTTTACTAGTGCCAAAGAAACAGACCACGACATTAAAAACTAGTGTAGAGAAGTCGTCTAATAAAGAAGTTGATAATAACAATCAAGATAATAGTGATGTAAACAAAAAAGAATCAACGCCTTCAAATAACGATCCGACATATAAAGATGCGTCACAGCTTACGTCGTCAGATCTAGTTGGAACATGGGATGGTGTCGACGGTGAAAATGATCCCGTTGGTGCCTTGCCAGAAAAAATTGTGTTTACGGCAACAACGATCTCGGTTCAACGTGCTCACAGTATTCAAAATAATATGAATATTGGTTCAGCAAAATATTCGGAAAATGATGGATTGATGGTCTTTTATAGTGATGATGATGTGAATATACCTAATGGATTTGCGGTTAAGTTAGTTAAACGTCAGTATAACGGGCAAGAAAGAGTCATGCTTGAACAAGATGATCAAGGTATGACGGGATGGTATATTCGCCAATAATAAATGGAAATAACATAGTCTATTTGGGTTATGTTATTTTTTATTTGAAAAAGTATTATTACACAATTAGTTTTCCTTAGGCAATTTTTACGTAATTTAATATAAATTAATTTTAATCATGCACATTAATATGTATAATAAATTTACGTAAAAGAGAAATGAAAAAGGGATTCAGCACGCTATTCTTAAAAAGGCTGGACTAAAGTAATAATCTTCGGAGGATAAGATAATGACTACTAATAAAAATATATTGGTATATCCAGTAATTTTGCATCCAGAGGATGATGGATATAGTGTTGAGATTCCAGATATTGATAATGGTACTTGGACTCAGGGCAATGACCTGGAAGATGCGTTATTAATGGCCCAAGATGCTATTGGTATTATGTTGGAGGATAAGAATGACTATCCTAAGGCTTCTAAATTAGAAAATATAGTTGTAAAAGATGATGACATAAAAACTGTAGTTTATATTGATATGGAAGAATATCGGAAAAATAACCCTAAAACTGTTCGTAAAAGTGTTACAGTTCCTGAATATTTAGTTGTATTGGGTAAAAAGCAAAAAATCAATTTTTCAGCTGTACTTACTGAGGCTTTGAAGAATAAGTTGGAGATTTAGAACTAAGTCGATCGTATAAAATTATGGTCGACTTTTTGTAATCCAATATTATTTTTACTGTCCTCCGTAATTAAAAAAGACACTGATATATTCAGTGTCTTTTTCAGTCTAAATTTGACCGATATGTTCATCAATCGTTGCCGCAACCTGATCGTGAACCGTTACGCCATTGGCTTCTAGTTCTTGAATTTTTTCGGCAAACTGTGGCAAGTATCTCTTATTGGCAACCAACATTTCATCTAAGAGATCCTTAGCTTTTTGACCACTAGGAATAAGTGGATTCATGATAAAAGCCTGTAATGCCAAACCATAATCGCCGTTCACCGCTGCTTCATCGATAACTAATTCCATGTTTTTCATCAATTGAATCCAGCCACGTTCAGCTGGCTGGAAGTGACCGAATGTCAATGGAATAGCCCCACTAGCTCCAATTTGAGCAGAGACTTCAACAGTATGATCACTTGGCAAATCAGGGACGGCTCCACGATTTAAAGTTGAAACGACCATATGTGTTCTTTTATCAGCGTAAATTGAGGCAATCGATTCACATGCAGCGTCAGAATAGTGTGCGCCACCACGTTCAGCCAGTTGTTTAGGTTTGTAGTCGAGATTTGGATCTTGATAGAGTTCAAACAATTCGTGTTCGATTTTCATAACTTGTTGAGCACGAGTGGCACTTTGATTGAATTCTTCTAAACTGTGATCTAGCATCTCAGTCTGACGATAGTAGTAACGATGATATCCACAAGGAATCATCTTCATTTGATTAAGTTGTTCACGGAAAAATTGAACGTCAAAAATATTTTTAGGTAATCCTGCATCCTTGCCATCGTACATTTCATCAATGATATCCATTGTAACTTCTTTACCCGTAGAATCCCAAACACGATGCCAATGGAAATGGTCGATTCCCGCAAATTTGTAAGTTAAGTCTTTCAACTCTTTACCGATTGTTTGAGGTTCGGTCATCATTGCCATAACTGGAACATTACATAATCCAATTACTCTGTCCCACTTACCGTATTGTTGAATAGCTTCAGTAATCATTCCACTCGGATTAGTGAAATTGATCAACCAAGCGTTAGGGCAGAGTTCTTTCATATCCTTAACGATATCAAGAATTACCGGAACAGTTCGAAAGGCCTTAAAGATACCACCGGCACCGTTTGTTTCCTGACCAAGTAAACCATAACTGCCAGGGATTCTTTCATCCTTAACACGTGCTTCCAGCAAACCAACTCTAAATTGGGTTGAAACGAAGTCAGCATCTTTCAAAGCTTCACGGCGATTCAAAGTTAGATATATCTCCCAATCGAGACCGGCTGCTTTAACCATTCTTTTGGCCATTTCACCAACGATGTTGAGCTTCTTTTCTCCATCGGAAATATCAACCAACCAGATTTCTTTAATAGGTAATTGATCCTTGCGCTTGATGTAGCCTTCAATTAATTCGGGGGTGTAACTAGAGCCTCCACCAATTGTTACCATCTTCAATGCATTGCGTGACATGTGATTACCTCCGTCTGATCATTATTTGATTGTACCGATAGGATAAGTTATGGGATTGGTCCCATGTCAAGATAAAAGTTAACAACTAACATGAAAAAGCACCCTTGATTTAGTTCAAAGGTACTTTTTATTAGACGTTATAAACTATCAGTCAAATTCCATTTGATTTCTCCTTGATAAGTCCCTGAAGTTAAGGCACCTGTTGGCTTAAGGAAGATTCCCTTACTGCTGTCATCCCAATCATTTGTAACGTCAAAGGTGGTGTCAGCACCCTGATTGTTGGCGTTGTAGGCAATAACAGGAGATTCTTCCTTTAGGCCATAAGTCTGACCATCTTCAGCGTAAATAATGTCGGCATTCATAGGGATAGGGGACGTTTCATTAGTTTGAATCATATCACCAGAACTGGCGGTCAATTTCCAAGCCGATTTGAAGCTTCTGACCGTAACGTCCCATTTTCCATTTCGTTTAATCAACGCATCATTGAAAAGAGGCTTCACGTCTTCAAAATAAAAGTCGGGGTTAGCCTGTAGTTCCAATAATGTTCTTACCAAAGTTAAATTAAAGGTTAAATTGTTAGTCGTTCTAGCATAGGGATCGGAGTAGAAAAATTTAACAACTTGTGGAGAATCAGTTTGATTCGCATTCAACCCTAAGAGGTTTGGATCCATAGGAATAGTTCCACTGGTACTAGGGTTAGGCTTGTTTTCTTTCGTATAACTATAACCTGAGCCGTTAATAGAAATACCGGAAATTAAATCAAATCCCGTTACCATGTAAGAATCATCGGAATAGGCAAAATCAATTGGTAGCTTTTGTCCGTTAATAGAAGTAATAGTGTAATCAGGGTTATTATTTGGTGAAATGCTGGCAGTGATCCTAGGTACATTAACAATGTAGGTAACGGTGTTAGAATCGCGACTGCCATCATTTACTTTGACGGTGATCTCATTTCTTCCCACCTTTAAACGACTAGACTGTTTAGCAATATAGTCATCTAAAGAGCCACCCAATTTGTTTTTAGCAATTGGATCCAGCGCAACCTTTACCTTATTGCCGGTTATAGAGCCTTTTGAATTTCCCGTAGCTTCGTATCCAATCCTGACAGCATCTTGGATATTCTCATCTTCATTTTTAACTTGGAAAGTACCATAGGAAATAGTTGCGTCACTTCCATCGGAATACTGATAAGTTCCATTTAATGTAACGGTTAAATTGTCATTAACAGTTATATTAGTAGTGTCTGCAGTTAAAATTAATTTCTTATCTGTAACGGTTAGATTGTAGGTAAGGGTATTAGACTGACGCACACCATCAGAGGCATGAACGGTTATTTTGTGAGTACCGATAGTCAAACTACCTTTGGCAATAGTATGTGAGAAAGTCGTACTGTTTTGTTGAGTATTGTCAGTTAAGACTTGGGAAAAAGACGTGCCACCGTCAATAGACCATGAGAGTGTAATATCAGATGGTATGAATTGACTATCATCATCATATTTCAAATCACCTTTCAAAACAGTATCGGAATCTTGATCTACAGTTTGATTTAGACTACTGGTAGAAGAGATATTTAGATTTTTATAGTCGGCAACTTTAACAGTATAGGTCAAAGTATTAGAGACTCTGTGATTGGAATCGGTAAAGTATAATTTGATAGTATGTGTACCTGGATTTAGGTATTCGCCTGTTAAATCCTTGATGTCAAAGCTACTCTGTGCGGTTCCTGGTGTAACAGCAATATCATTTTTTATAAGTTTAGAATCAGAATTGTCAATCGTTATAACGGCGTTCAAATTACTATCAGTAAAGGTTGAACCTTTAATATACTTCAGAGTTCCTTGAAGTTTAACATAATCACTGTAGTTGATCGACTGAGAGGCAGCACTAGTACTATTTGCAGCTAAATTGTCATTACTTAGGATAAATTTTGGACTCATGACATCCCCAGAATAGTAGTCACTCCTGTAAGATGTGTGTTCAGGATTAATTGTAGTTTTCTTGGGAGTAGCGCTTTCAGGCGATTTGGCCGTTCCGTTTAAGGAAACAATTATATTGGTATTATTAGTATCATCAAGGGAAGTCAGATCCAAGCTGATAGCGTTAATAGTAGTGCCGTTATTATTTGATGTCGTGGTCAATGAAGAAACAGGAATATTTTGTGTGGTAATAATACCATCGGATTTTTTGTAACTTATCGTACCAATGTTTCCATTGTTATCGGCTGCAAAATTAACATTTTGTGGCAATCCAAACTGACTCTTTAAAGTTCCAGTTCCAATAATGCCAGATGTGTAAGTCAAAGAATATTTGAGATTCAATTTGTCGCCATCATTGACCGTTGAATCGGCAGTGGGATTTTTGTCTAAATCTTTAATTTCTCGATTGTCTTGCGTTATATCGGTCAAAACCACGTTAGTGGCTATGTCAGCAACTGAGGGCATCGATTCCATAACGATAGCAATTGGTTGCAGAGATGATTTAGGAGAGCCGTTGGAAGCCGTGAATCCCCAACGTACTTTGTGGTCAGTAGCCTTGAAAATATTAGTGTTGAACGAAATTAATTTCCCATCCCAAGAAGTGAAGGATTTAAGTGTACCATCGATATACTTTCGATTAACGTAATATTGGATGGTGGCAGTACTGCCTCCTTCAGGCGGTGGAGTGTAAGTAACGATAAAATGACGCCATGAGTATTTAACCGTCAGTGCATCAGCGTCGGTGTATCCAGATAAATAACTATTTGAAACTATGGAATTATGTACTAATTCGTAATAGTATTTGGAACCAACTGAATTTGTCTTATAAGTACCAGCTTCGCCAGGATAATTCCAACCGATGTGTTGTCCTTTTATATCAAAAGTATCTCCGGATTTTTTAGAGTCAAAGGAATTATCATTACCGCTATAACGTGTTGGAATATCTTGATTGGGAAGAGTATCTAGTTCTATAGCAAAACTATTCTGAATGGCATTTTTTTCTAGTCCTAAAGGATTAGTTAAAATGCTCGGTGATGCAGATCCTCCCCAGACGCCCAGAGTTTCGCCCGCTTTGGGGGAATTGTTGTATAAAGAAATGGCATTGGCGCCTTTAGAATCGTTTTGGAGAACAAAGGCCATACCGTCGGGAGCACTGATCTCGGAATCACCCATATAGAACCAAGCTGAAAGCGTCTGTTTCTTAGTAAGATCGAAGTAGTTGAAACTCTTATCGCTGTTTGAACCATTAACTTTACCCCAAGTGGATCCCAACTGGTCTTTGGTACCAGTACCTTTGATAAGTTCAACGATGGCGTTCTTATTTTGGTACGTGGGGTCACCAGCCGGAATAATGTGTGCACTGCTAGTCATATTAGTATTACCTGAATATGATGTGGGAGTGTCCATCAAGTCGGAAATCTTTGTCATACCAGGAGGTGTATTTTGATAAACCTCTTTGGTTGTGGGCGTTGCTGCCTGAGCAACGTGAGTTTGTGTATATATACCAAGTATGAATACTAATATAATGGATATCGTAAGGGAAAAAAGATGATTGTGTGTTTTCATGATATATACCCCGTATAAATAATGGTATTAATATTTGTATAAACAGGATACTATATTTATTAATGAAAGCGGATTCAATAAACAAAAATATTTATTGTTAAAAGCGATAATTTATTTTGTGACATAAAACCTAATATTTCAGAACCAGCTCAATATTGTGTACAATGATATACGAGAGGGGGTAATAATATGGCAATGAAACCCCAGAAGATCGTGAAAATACTACGACAACATGGTTTTGTCAAAAAGTCACAAAATGGATCGCACTTAAAAATGTATAATCCCGATACTAATGTGACGCTACCAGTACCGATTCATCATGATAAAGAGCTCGAACATGGAATTGAGAGCAAAATTTTGAAGCAGGCTGGCATTAAGGTTACCGATATTTAAATAAGGTTATGTAATGAACTTTTCATTGAAAGAGTCATTACATAGCCTTATTTTTGTATCGAAATTTAAATTAGTATTGCCATACTTAGTTGTCAACGACGTGAAAGTAAGTCTATTATTGATAGTGTATTTTTTTGTAAGAGAGGCTTATTTATGAAAAGCAAACATAGTATTTTGACACTGTTTGCGACCAGTTTTATGTCGTTCATGCAACTGCTTGATGCCAGTATCGTTAATGTGGCGATACCTAGTTTAACCAAAGATTTGCATGTACCAATGAATCGGGCCGAGTGGATCGTGTCGGTCTATCTGATTATGATCTGTATGTTATTGCTATTCTGGGGGAGAATGGCGGATCAGATTGGATACATTAAAATTTTTCAAACAGGGACTATTTTCTTTACGATTGGTTCATTTATCTGTGCTGTGAGTCCATCGTTATATATTTTGTTATTTGGTCGAATTGTTCAAGGCCTTGGAGCCAGTATGAGTATGGCCACTAACATTGGTATCATTGCGATGATTTTCCCAATGAGTCAGCGTGGTCGAGCTTATGGTATTAACAGTATTATTGCTCAGTTAGGGAATATTTCTGGACCGGGATTAGGTGGTCTGGTATTAAGCGTGTTGTCTTGGCACTGGATATTTATTATTAATATTCCTATTGGGATTATTGTTTATATTTATGGACGTTTTATGTTTCCTAAGGAAGAACGTCGAGTTGAGAAAGTATCTTACGATTGGATTGGTCTAATCACCTATGCCGTTGCAATAGCCACTTTCTTCGTCAGTATCTTTATGGGACAAGATGTTGGTTTCGGCAATCGAGCCGTTATACTGACTTTCTTAATCAGTTTGGTATTTTGGATTGGTTTTGTTTACGTGGAAAAGCATCTAGAGTCGCCATTGATCAATTTTAAGATTTTTAAGATATCACGGTTAACATTGAGTTTGGTCAGTGCTTTGATCGTCTTTTCAATTGGTTACTATGCCAACGTTATAATGCCGTTTTATCTAACTGATTTCAGATCATTGAGCACTGCGTTGACTGGCTTGATCATGATGGCAATTCCATTTGCTAATGTAATTGCGGCACCGATTGCGGGTTATTTCACTGATAAATATAATGCTGCTAGTGTATCGATTTTTAATTTATTTATCTATGCCATTCCATTGATATTCTTGATGAGAGTGTCAGGAACTGATAATTTGGTATTATTTACTTTCATGCTATTATTCCTCGGTGTTGGTAATGGTGGATTCCAGAATAATCCAATGATTATGGGTTACGCTCCTCGAGAGTATCAGGGAATCGCCGGTAGTTTAGCTGCTTTATTTAGAAATCTAGGTATGGGTATTGGTGTCAGTATGGCAACGACTAGTCTCTATTACGGTATGAGTCTAAAAGCTGGAAAGCAGATTGCTGATTATCCAACTGCTCATCCGAACTGGTTCTTGAGTGGTATGCACTTTGCCTATTTGACGGCACTGATTCTCTTAATTGTTGCTATCGTATTAGTCTATATGATTCATCGAATTGATAAGGATAAAGCCAAGTCGTAAAGATTCGAATAAATTAATGGTTAACTTTGTCGCTCTAACTTCATTTTTAGTATAATGTAGTGAAAAATAGAATGAAGAAAGGCGGTCGGGCAATGGAACCAATTTATAATTTTAGGGAAACTGAGATGAATGGTGGAATTATTAATTTCAGAGATTACCAAGGTAAGGTTCTGTTAATCGTTAATACCGCAAGCAAATGTGGTTTAGCTCCACAACTGGAAAGTATTGAAAAACTTTATAACAAGTACCGAATTCAAGGTTTCGAAGTTTTAGGTTTACCATCCAACCAATTTCGTCAGGAGTTGGGCAGTGAAGAAGAAATCAGTGAATACTGTCAGGTTCACTATGGAGTCACTTTTCCCATGACTCGTAAGATAGTAGTCAATGGTCTCGATGAGGATCCACTTTTTACTTATTTGAAGGATCAGTCTGGTAAGGGTAAAATCAAATGGAATTTTACTAAGTTTTTGATTGATAAGGATGGCAATCTGTTGAAACGTTTTGCTCCCATCACCAAACCAGAAAAAATGGAAAAATTAATTATTGAAGCACTAAAAAAATAGACCACAGGACTAACGTCCTGTGGTCTATTTTTTTTCTTTAGTGAAATCTAGCATGTATTTTGCGGCTTCATCCAGAGATTTTAGATGATGCTTTTGACGAATTTCTTCTAATTTTTGTTGTGATTTAGGACTTAATTTGGAAACAGAGAACTTATTTTCTTCTTTACTCATATCCATTACCTTTCTCGAAAACGACTTTAATTAATGATTCTAAGCTAAGAATGATATTCAATGCAAATAAGTTGTTTTTTTCCTGGATTAAATAAATTGTGCAAGAAACTTTGGAGTGGTAGGCTTGCAAATGATATATGCTTATGTTGCAATTTCATTTATCGATCGTTAATTAAGAGGAATGGGTGGTGAGAATATGTTTTTAGCAATAAAAGAGATTCTCCACAATAAAACTAGATATTTTTTAGTTGTCTTTACGGTTTTTCTGATTAGTTATATGGTCTTCTTTCTAACTAGTTTAGCTGTCGGTCTAGCTAGGGGAAATAGAACGGCTGTTGATCAGTGGAATGCTGAATCGGTAGTTGTTTCCAGTTATTCTAACAAGAGTTTAACAGTATCGAATATTCCTGAAAATTCGTATAAGGATTATCAGAATAAAGATGTTGTACCGCTGGGCCAAATGACAGTCGTTACTAAGCTAAAGGGATCAGATAAAAAAGTTAATACTAATATTTTTGGTGTCAACTGGAATAGCTTTATCAGCCCAAAACTAACAGTTGGTCGGATGCCAAAGAATGATAAGGAAGTCATTGCCGACTCGAAGTTAGGTAACGACAATATCAAATTGAATTCCAGAGTGAAGATCAATGGTAGTAAGGATTTCTATAAAGTTGTCGGACTAACGCAGGATAATAGTTTTTTCACTGTACCGATAATTTTCACTGATCTCAATACTTTTAGAACTCTGAAGTATGGTTCAGATCAGGTTAAAAATATCAGTGCTTTAGTGGTTCGTGATGAAACGAAAATTAAAAAATCAGGACTATCGCAAATTACGATTCCTGATTTGATCAATCATATTCCGGGCTACACAGCTCAGATTATGGTCTTTGCCTTCATGATTGGCGCAATGATTATCATCACATTTTTAATCATTGGTATTTTTATGTATATTATTACGATTCAAAAAATCAGTCTTTATGGGGTTATGCGGGCACAAGGGATTCGCACGGCCAGAATTGTAGCGGCGTTATTCTATCAAATCCTAATCTTAACCGCTTTAGGAGCTGGACTGGCATTAGTAGCGATTGCCTTAACCCAACTGGGATTACCGAAGACGGTACCGTTTTACAGCAATTGGCCAGCTTATGGATTGTTGACAGTGGCGATTATGATTATGGCAGTCTTAGGTGGCACGTTGTCAATGCGCAAAGTTTTGAAAATCGATCCGTTATCCGCAATCGAAGGGGGTTAAAATTATGCATTTGATTGAAGTAAAAGATGTGGTGAAACAATATGGTTCTGGCCGTACACTGGTCGAAGCATTGCACAAAACTAATTTTACCCTCGATAAAGGTGAGTTTAACGCAATCATTGGTCCATCTGGCTCAGGTAAAACGACGCTACTGACCATTTTAGGACTTTTGCAGACACCAACGTCCGGTGAAATCTTTGTCGGTGGAAAAGATGTTACTAAGTTGAGTGCTAAAAAGAAAACTGATTTACGATTTAATAAATTTGGTTTCATCTTGCAAGCATCTAATCTGATTCCTTTTCTAACGGTTAAAGAACAGTTCAAATTGGTTGATAAGTTTACGCCAAGTAACAAGGAAAAAATGAATCAAACTGATTTATTAAAGATGTTAGATCTGACTGATGTAGCGATGAATTATCCTAGCAATCTGTCTGGTGGTGAACGCCAACGAGCTGCAATTGCTAGAGCTTTATATAATAATCCGGATGTCATTCTAGCTGATGAACCAACAGCTAGTTTAGACTCAGAACGGGCTAAAAAGGTTGTGGGGTTACTTGCCAAAATTGCTCATGAATATCATCGTGGTGTGATTATGATTACCCATGATACTCGGTTGTTGGATTCGACGGATCGAGTGTTTGTGATGCGGGATGGGACTTTGACTGAAGAGAAGGAGGGATAACCATTGTTCTATGTTTTATAGTGGAAACGAGTTCCACAGGCCAGATTCCTGTGCTTTGCCTGACTTCACGAACTGCCTGCTTCGCAGTCAATTCGCAAAGTCAGGCAAATGCTCAGAATCTATACGGGCCTGTTCCACTCTCTATCTGAAATGAGTTGCGCAGGGGCAACCTCCTGTGGTTTGCTACAGAACTGAAATTGCCCGCAAAATACGCGTGCGATTCCAGTTCTTAGGCAAATCCTCGGAGGCTGACCGCCCCTGCTTCACTCTCTATTCATCGCACAATGATCGTTCAATTAACTCATGATCAACATGGGTATCGCCCCAGGTGCAGATGGCGTCTAAAATTGGAATTAATGATTTACCATTCTCACTTAAATGATACTCAACATGTGGTTCGGCAGTTTTGAAATCGTGTCTGATGATCAATTCATCAGCTTCTAATTCACGTAATTGATTGGCTAATGTTTTATGTGAAACATTTTGGATGTGGCGTTGTAATTCACCAAAGCGGCTGTGGCCGGTTTCGGCTAGTTCATAAAGAATAATGATTTTCCATTTTCCCTGAATCATCTGCATGGTTGCGTCGAATTCGTTTAAATATTTTGCCATAAGTTTTCCTCTTAGTTTTCCACAGCTAGTAACCTGAAAGTGCGTACTTGTTGTTAACAATACCTGCCATTATACTTTAAAGCGTTGAAAAAATCTTTTGAAGTATGAGGATACAAAATATATGAAAAAACTAGTTGTAATTACAGGTGCAAGTTCAGGTTTTGGTGCTGAAATTGCTAAAATTTTTAATGCGGATGGTTTCCCATTATTGCTGCTGGGACGTAGAACTGAGAAGCTCGAACGGGTGGCTGCTGGTATGGAAAATGTCATGACTGAATCAGTTGATGTAACTGATTATGATCAATTCGAAAAAGCTATTCGTAAGGCAGAAGCCAAATATGGTAAGACAGATTTGTTAGTTAATAACGCTGGCGTTATGTTGTTAGGTAACGTTCAAGTCCAGAATCCTAAAGAATGGCAAACAATGTTGGATACTAACGTTATGGGTGTCTTAAACGGTACACAAATTGTCCTAAACGATATGCGTGAACGTGAACATGGTACGATTTTGAATATGTCTTCAATTGCTGGTAAGAAAACTTTTGTTAACCATGCGGCCTATGTAGCTTCTAAGTTTGGAGTACATGGTTTGTCAGAAACTATTCGTGAAGAAAACTCAGCCAAAAATGTTCGTATCATGATGGTGGCACCAGGTGCGGCGGAAACTGAATTATTAACACATGTGACAAGTCAGTCAGCTTTGAAAGACTATGCCGCTTGGGAAGAAACTATGGGTGGAGTTGTACTTGATCCCAAACACGTTGCCGAAACGGTTAAATTCATGTATGACATGCCTCAAGAAGTTAATATTCGTGAAGTTGATATTGCGGCTACACGTCAAGATTCTTAATATTAATTAGTCTCGATTACAAGTCGGGACTTTTTTTATTGCGCGGATGTTGACGATAACGATAGAAGTCTCATCAAAAGTTACTCGTCCTTTTTGAGGTTCGATCTTTTTAAGATAGCCTTTGAGATGTTCGTAATAACCAGATTGATCATTAAAGTAATTGACATCTACCTTTAAGGGATGAGTCTTTAAATAGTTAAGTTGTTGCATAATATGTATTTCTTGTTCAGCAGTGGAATATTTTTTACGAGCATAGTTTTCAGATTTTTCTTTGATCAAAGTACTGAAACCATCTAAAGCTCCAAAAGGGGCAAACTGAGCGGCTCGATCAAGCTGTTCCATAGGAAGATGACGCTTGGAAGGGTGATAAGGTAGATCCATGATGTCTTGATATGCGGAAGTATCATTAAAAATTTGTTGTTCAATTAACTTTTTTTCATCCATTATGCGTGGTGGCCTCCAATTTGATTGTTTCGCTCAATAGTTGTAGAACCCTCGACTAAGTCAGAAGCCTTTAGAACGATGTTACGACTCCCAAATTTTTTCTGGAGATCAAGAATGGTTTCTTGGATCTTACGGTCACGATTGCGCTCAATTTGCGAATGTTGGTCTTGAATGATTTCATTTTGAGTATTTGAAAATAAATCAGTCTGCTTAAAGATCTGACGCCTTTGGGCAAGCTGTTCATCGGTTAAATTGTTGGCTGTGAGAGTGACACGACGAATCAACATTTTGCTATTGATATTGTCTTCATATAACTTTTTAAAAATTTGACGGAGCTCATTTGATGAAGAAGTGAAGGCATCCAGTTTAATGTGATTGTGAGCGGGTTTGGGCGTTTTGCGACCGTAATAGTCATCGACCAGTTCACCATTGAAACTATTGTCGATCTGTAAACTCTTGATATCGTAATCAACAATAAGACCCACACAGTTAGTTACTACTTTCTTTTGAACCAAATCCAGCGCTAGATTATCACTCATACCACGAACAATCTTTAAACCATCATCATAGGAAGTAGGTTTCATTAAAACTTGACTCGAATAGAGACCATGATTGTCGGAACGATAATTCTTGATGTCGGCGAGTGTAGCAGTTTCGTGTCCCCAAGCATGATCAATTAACAATTCTGCGTTCTTTCCGAATTCACGATAGAGTACTTCTTCGTTCATTTCATCAGACAAACTGCCCAAAGAACAGCGGGCAATATCACCCATAGTATTCAGGCCTAATTTTTCTAAGCGTTTTGAGTAGCCACGCCCAATTCGCCAAAAGTCAGTCAATGGTTGGTGAGCCCAAAGGAGTTGTCGATATTGATGTTCATTCATTTGTGCGATACGGACACCGTCTTGGTCTCCAGGAATGTGCTTAGCTACAATATCCATCGCTACTTTTGCTAGATAGAGATTAGTGCCGATACCGGCGGTTGCAGTGATGCCAGTTTCCGATTGAATCTCTTGAATGATCGTTTTGGCTAATACATGTGGAGTGACGTGATGAGTCTCTAAATAATCGGTAACGTCCATTAGGACCTCGTCGATTGAATAAACGTGAATATTTTTAGCTTCGATGAACCTTAAATAGATTCCGTAAATTTCAGCACTCTTGTGCATGTAAAAGTTCATTCGAGGTTTAACTACTTTATAGCCAATTTTTAGGGTGGGTGATTTCAATAAATGTTGGCGGTCGATTGAAGAATATCTGGTCAAACGATGGTGGGGAGCACTATTCATTTTTTCCCGATTGAGTTTGTAGACCATCCGTTCAACTTGGAATAATCTTGGCCGCCCGGGAACGCCAAACTTTTTAAGAGCAGGAGACACGGCAAGACAGATTGTTTTATCTGTTCTGGAATTGTCCGCAACGACTAAATTATCATTTAAAGGGTTCAAATTATGGGCAATGCACTCAACTGATGCGTAGAATGATTTCAAATCGATTGCCATATAAGTTCTTTCTTTAGCCATTTTCGTATCCCTTCCCAAACGTATGTTCTTTTGAAATTATACCATTACAATTTGTACGTTTAAATGATTAAGTTTATAATTGAAAGATAGATAATTATTTTCAGTAAACATCATGTTTATACGCTGTAAAGATAAGACATTGCACGTCGTGTGGGTCTTATTTTTTATGGAATTTATATAGGGGAAGAAGTAAGGATATGAGTAGGAACAGAAAGATTTTGGTTACTTTCGCATTAGTTTTGTCGAATATGATGGCGGGACTTGATGCGACAATTATTAATACGGCTTTACCGGCAATCATCAGTGATTTGCATGGTATTCAGTATATGGGCTGGATCGTTGCTATTTTCCTTTTAGGAATGGCCGTTTCGACACCGTTATGGAGTAAATTTGGTGAGAAACGTGGTAATAAAGTTGCCTATATCACTGCTACGATTGTCTTCATGATTGGTGCGTTATTTCAGGGGTTAGCGCCGAATATCATCTGGTTTATCACTGCTAGAAGTGTCATGGGAATAGGTGCCGGAGGAATGAATACAATTCCGTTCATTATCTATTCACAAATATTCAAGAATATTAAACGTCGTTCCCAAGTTATCGGTATTGCTTCGGCTGGATTCAGTGGAACTTCAATTATTGGCCCGTTGATTGGTGGTTGGATCGTTGATACCTTCAGTTGGCATTGGGTATTCTACATTAACTTGCCACTAGCACTAATTTCTATCCTTATTGTTGCGTTCTTCTTCAAGATTAAGGAAAACTTGAATCACTCTAAAGTCGATTATCACGGTGCCATCTTGATGGTATTAGGATTATCGTCAATCTTAGTGGGAATCCAGTTATTAGGTGTTTCCTCGATTTTTGTAACTTTAGGATTCATTATCGTTGGACTTTTACTGATTTGGTGGATGTCACGAGTTGAGAATCGTGTTGATGATCCAATCGTTCCTAATCGCTTGTTCAAAAATGAGAAACTAGTGATTGATTTAATCCTGTTTGCCTTATTGTGGGGTTCGTTCGTGGCCTTCAATATCTACATACCAATGTGGGCGCAAGGAATTATGGGGTTGAGTGCCTTGATTGGTGGTATGACGCAGATACCAGGTGCCATCGCCAACTTCATCGGTTCCGAATTAGAACCTTTGATTCAGAGAAAAATTAGTCGTTACTCGATCATTGGTATCGGGGCAATTGCTTTTCTGATCTCGTTTGCGGGATTGTATTTTGCAAAACAAACCGCCAGCTACACGTTCCTATTGATCATGGGGGTCTTTGAAGGATTTGGTGTCGGTATCTGTTTCAATGCCTTATTGATCGCCGTTCAATTTGATGTTGAGGAACGGGATGTTCCAATCTCAACTTCGTTTGCCTATTTAGTTAGAATTTTGAGTCAGACTTTCATGTCCTCAATTTACGGAGTTATTTTGAACATTGCTTTGATACGTGGGGTTAGCCAAAGTCATGGTAATATCACGATGTCAATGATGAACAAGTTGAGTAATGCCGCTGATGCGAAGTATTTGCCACAACATTTGATTCCAGAGATGAGACGAATCTTTTTCCAAGGAATTCACAGCATCATGCTAACGGCGATGATCTTGATCACATTAGTTATTGTTATTTTGTTGTACTTATTTAGAAGAGAATACTTAACTCGCAAGGCTTCATAATATTGAAGTCTTTTTTTGTTATAATCAAAGTAATCGTTTTCAAAAAGAGGGCCAAAATGAATAATATTGAACGTATGCAACAAGGAAAAGTTTACAATCCGGATGAGCCAGAACTAATGCAACAACAAATTGCTGCTCAAGAAAAAAATGACGCCTACAATGCTTTAAAGAGAAGTGATTTTAAAGGTCGTACACGTCTATTGAAAGAGATGTTTGCGCAAATGGGAGATAATTCGATGATTGAGATTCCTTTTTACGCTAACTGGGGCGGTCAGCACGTTCATTTCGGAAGCGGCGTTTACGCAAATTTTAATCTCACTTTAGTTGATGATGGGGAAATCTTTGTCGGCGATAGTACCATGTTTGGTCCCAACGTAACAATTGCAACGGCCGGACATCCAATTTATCCACCGTTACGAACAGAGACCCATTATCAATTCAATAAGTCAGTCCACATTGGAAAAAATGTTTGGTTAGGTGCTAATGTGACGGTATTGCCAGGAGTTACAATCGGGGATAATACTGTTGTCGGTGCCGGCAGCGTCGTTACAAAGAATTTACCAGCTGACGTTGTAGCCGTGGGAACACCTTGTAAAGTTTTAAGACCAATAAACCAGCACGATCACGATTATTTTTATAAAAATGAAAAATTAGATATTTGGAAATAACAAAGTGTCCTGAATTGCGGAATTTACTTGGATTAATTAAAATGGATTATGATTTGAATTTTGTCGGTACAAAGTGGGAGGTAAATTTTGACAGCACGTACTTTATCGAAAGAGAAAATCGTTAGTATCGCAGTCGAAATTATAAATAATCAAGAGACACTAACTTTTACCAGACTAGGTAAGTTGTTGGGCACACGTCCACAGGCTATTTATAACTATTTTCCAGATGTAATGGCTTTAAAAGTCGCCGTAGCGAATGATTTTTATAAGCAGTTAGCCCAGCGTTTAGAGGTTGATCTATTAGCGCTTTCTGGCAAACAAGCGGTAAAGACCTTTGCTAACGTTAGCGTTCAATATTCCCTAAGTCATTTTCTGGTTGTTAAACAAATTTTGAGTATTCCCAAAGATAAATTAAATTCTGATGACTTGAATAATGGCTATATGATGATTCATAAAATATTGAATGAATTATTAGAATCTTTAGTCGATGATAAGAAATCTCAGTTAATAATTTTGCGAATGTTGAGTAATTTGATCATAGGTGAGATTGTTAATGATAAAAATAATCGTTTTGATAGAAACCTAATGTCCGCACGTGATAGCTTTGATAATATGTTAGATATAACGCTACTTTCACTGTAAAAAAGCAGTAAATAGTGCATGTAGTCTTACATGTACAATGTATTTTTAGTGCTGTGCATTTTTTGATATTTTAATGATGTTAGAAAAAATATCGTTGTAGGAGGGAGTGCATATGCGCAGCAAGTTGAATTATGATATGTTGCATCCAACGTATAAGGCGTTATACGACATTGTTGGAGAAGATAATTTACTGAAGATATATGAGTTATTTCGAGGGACACAGTTACAATTGCCTATGAAAATGTACGATCGGGTTGCTTTGAAAGAAGCTATTCGCGATGGGAAATTAGACAATATGACTAATCAAGAAATTTCATTGGAATTCGGTTATTCGCCACGTTGGATCAAGAGTATCAGGGAAAAGAATATTAACAAGAAATAAAAAAATTCCACTAATTCATTTTCAGAATTAGCGGAATTTTTTATTGGTCATAAATAGTTCTAAGACTTTCTATATCAGATGAAGACAGTGTGGTTACACCTTGGTCGATTGGGTACATGACAGAATTAGTATCTGAACTATGTGCCAAACCTAGAGCGTGTCCTAACTCATGTACAGCAACGGATTCTGAAATAGAAAGGTTTGAATATTCAAGATTTAATCCGGCTTGAGCACTGTTGATAGCATAGTGGTTGATCACTAGTGATGAAGGACCACCATTTCCTAGTTCAACAGTGTTGGAACCAGCGTTTTCTATTTTTTTGTTATAAACAAAGAAAGTGATGCTGTTTTTATTAGTTTCAGCTTCACCTGGAACTAAACGCACAATACCAGTTTTGTTATAGGTATTGATAGCGTAGATAAAAACATTTTGAACTGATTCAGGGACGTTTTTCTTAAAGTGAAAGTAGTACGTATTGGAAATCGTAACATCTTTCAAAGGTCCCTCGATGGGCGTTGCATCTTTGCCCACTTGCTTATCATTGGTGGCTTCTTTAGTGCCACTCAACTTACGATTAACGGAAGCTTCTAGTGAATAAAGGTAAGGTTGTATCTTAGTGTTAGTTTCTCGAACTTGTTCCCGAACTTGTGGTATAAATTTGGGGCTCTTAGTGGCAACTAATACTATTGATGCTAAGATAAGCAGCCATATCCATGATTTTCGTTTCATAATAAGTAATACTCCTTTGAGAATCATTGAATATCCTCATTATGATAAATGTTTGGCTTTTAAAAGTCCAATGATTTAATTACAAGCCTTTTTTCTGTGGCTTTTTGCTAAATACTAATTGGTATAACGGAAGTATGCCCGTCAACCGCAAAAAATCTGTGGGCCACTGGAACGTGGTGGACACGACTTGAAGCTAATAATTCCGCACTTTGTGCGTAATCATGGATCTCCAAACTCGGTCTTATACTAACCTTGCTACGCAAGCTAAGTATAATGGCACCACTGAGGGCCCACAGATTTTTTGCGGTTGACTATATCCTTGGCTCTAATATTATCGAATAAAATTGCAGTGTTTAGAGATTATTTGATCCTATCTAATCAAATGGAAATATTAAATTAAAAGAACGACTTCTGTTAGGCATTCAAGATATACGGTAATATACTTAAATGTCGTAATAGAGGCCGTTCTTATTTTTGAAGACTTTTTCGTTTAGGGCTGACCCAAGTTCCAGAGCCAAAGCCGAGAATAGTTTTCATTGCTGGAATGAATGTCATAACGACGGTAATTGGATTTACCATCCAATAAAAAAGGATGTATAGGGGCGAAAAGAATACGTATTTCATTTTGGCACCATGGTGATCTAGCAGTAAGGCTGTTAATAGTTGAAGTAAGCCTGCAATTAATTCGAAGGTTACGAAGATAAAGGAGATGGCTAGTGCGTGGAAGATGCGTTCATAATTGCCGTGGATTGCAAACCAGATCATTAAAAGAATGAAGGCTATTGAGGTAATGACGAAGAAAAAGGACCAGATGATTGATAAGGTTGAATCGATGAACATCGACATTTGGTATCGTCTCTTAATAGGATGGAAAATAAATTTTTTGAGATTAGTTAACCAGACTTCTGTACCACCTTGAGCCCAACGTTTTCGTTGTTTATAGAGATCACGAATTGTTTCGGGGACATTCATATGGAAAATAATGTTGGGAGCAAATCTTGGTACTGCACCGATTGTTTGGTGATCCCAAGCGATACTGATATCTTCTGTGGCTCGGTTTTGTCGGAATCCACCTACATCAATAAGAAAATCTTTTTTGTATAAAGTATTAGCACCGCTATAAGCGTACATTGAATCATTAATAGAACTCTGGCTTCGCTTAATAACTCCGACAATACTGGAGAATTCTACAGTTTGAGATTTACCTAAAAGGGAAGTTCGATTCTGCACATCCATATTGGCAGTAACAGCTGAAGTGTTCATATCTTGTGCATGAATAAAGAAGTTCATATATTTCATCAATGCGTCAGGTTCGGGGATGGTGTCAGCGTCATTACTTAAAATATATTCGCCTTTGGCAAAATGCATACCGATATTGAAAGCATGGGCCTTACCTTTATTTTTAATAATGTTGATAGTTCGTAGTTGTGGATACTTCTCTTGAAGATCTTTAATAATCTCAGCGGTCTTGTCAGTTGATCCGTCATTCATAACTAGAACTTCATAGTTACTGTAATTTAAGTTTTCAAATAAATAAGTGATAGTTTCTTCTATCATAACTTCTTCATTGTGAGCAGGAATCATGATAGTTATCATGGGTTGTCTATTTGGAGGAATATTTTTCCAAGTGTTGTCTTCCTTATCAGTTTTGATGAAACGGTATGAAATAGCACCAAAGAACCACAAAAAGGACCCTGTAATAGGGTAGAGACAAAGAATTAGAAGACAAGTATTGAGAATAGTGCCTAAAGTTGTGGATTCAAATAGATGATCGATAAAAATATTGGACATATTGTTTCCCCTAATCTAAATCGTTAATGTCGTGCGCATCGTAGAGTTTTTGTATTTCGTCAGTATCAAGATTTTGTTCTGGTTGGACATTGTAGGTTCGGACATTTTCACGAAATTCTTTGTTGCCAAAACGTTTATCGATAAAAGTATCAATAGTGTTTTCACGCTTCTTTTGGTTGATGGGATTGAAGGTTGGCCACTGTTGAACGAGACGTTGGCGTTTGCGATTCTGAATGATCGTCATACTAATTGAAAATATTCCTGACATAACAAAGGCGAAAAGTAAGATAACGCCGATAAAATGAATTTCCAGAATACCTTCGGAATATGACCAAATATGAGGAATTTTAGGGTCAAAACTGGCCCAAAAGGCGGTAACGGTTATTACAATTGGAATAATAACTGCTAACCAACCGATTAGGCCTATTAGTGTTTGACAAATTTTTAATAGCCAGTGGCCTTTTTCAAAATATTCGTCGGTATATAATTGTTGTTTATTCTCTTGTTTCTTTGACATCGGTATTCTCTCGAATTTTCTTAGGATTTTCGGGATGACCAAAAAGGTACCCCTGTCGGGTGTTGATATTCAGGAAGGAGGCTAGATCTTCATCGGCCTTGTTTTCAATTCCCATTAAGATCAATTCAATATTATTTTCTTTGGAAATCTTATTCCAAGATTGCAAATTCAAATCTAGCCATGTATTAGGATCTTCTTTACGAAAGGCGCGCATGGAACATTTGATCGTATCGACAAAAGGTAACATCCATTCGATCTGATGCAAGCTTTTCATCTCTGAACCGACGTTATCGATACTGAATTCCATACCATATTTTTTGGCATTTTTAATTCGGCTCTCGAAGAGATAATGATTGATATGTTTAGGACCATAAGCGGAAGTGTATTCGACCGAAAGTTGCATAGGTTCTATTTTAGAAATAGCCCAGCGAACAAAATACTGGAAGTCGGAACTGATAATTTGGTTATATTCTAAATTGATTGAAAGACGAATTTTTTCAGTAGGTAATGATTTGAAGGTGTCTTCTAAGAGAAAAATCACTCGTTGTAATGGCAATGAATCTAGTTGTTTTGGAAGAGTCCAAGTATCATCAGAATTGTGCTGACGTAAAAGACATTCATAACCGATGGTCTTGCCGGTATGGTCGACTTGTTTTTGAATGAAGTATTTTAAATTGAAGTCTTTATTCTCTAAATAGTTGTTACTGGTTTTTCTAGATTTCCAATAATAAATTATGATAGTGATTATAAAAATTATTAATGTTATCACAATTAGGCGTAACAAAAATCTTTCTAAAAAAGCTAGATCCATTCTAAATCTCCTGATTCCTATTTTAAGGATATGAAATGCAAACTAGGGTATTATACACCGTGGTAGAGATGTTTTATATTAAAAATGACACCGTTAATGTAACCATTTATTCCAAAATAATAATCAATTATGAATATATTATTAATATCTAAAAATAATAAATTTGTTTTT
>DXCM01000011.1 GCA_019116025.1 Candidatus Companilactobacillus pullicola
TGAAAAGCAAGGTAAGGAAAAGAAAGTTGTTACTTACAAGTACAAACCTAAGAAGCATTCACATACAAAGACAGGTCACCGTCAACCATATACAAAGGTACTTATCGATAGTATCAAGGCTTAATCATGATAAGAGCGAGTTTTCACCAGAATTCAGATCAACAGATTGATTCCTTTTTAATTAAAGGACATGCTGATTCGGGACCTTATGGTCAAGATTTAGTTTGTGCTGCTGTTTCAGCAGTAACAATTGGAACAATCAATAATCTGGAAAAACTTACTGGGGCTAGTCCTCAGGTCGTCATGGATGAAGTTAATGGTGGTCATCTTGGCTGCCGATTTGATAAAGCAGTTTCACATGACACTGCCTTATTATTAGATAACTTATTTTGGATATTGAAAGATATTGAGGGTAGTTATTCTAAAAATATTGAAGTTCAAGTGCAAAAAAATAATATAGATCTTGATTAGGAGGTAAATTTCATGCTTAAGATGAATTTACAATTTTTCTCTCACCATAAGGGTGGTGGATCAACAACTAATGGCCGTAACTCAGCTGGTCGTAGACTAGGTGCAAAGCGTGCTGATGGTCAAGCTATCACTGCTGGTGCAATTATTTATAGACAACGTGGAACAAAGATTCACCCAGGTGCTAATGTTGGCCGTGGAAATGATGATACATTGTTCGCACTTAAAGATGGCGTTGTTAAGTTCGAAAGACTTGGCAGAGACAAGAGAAAAGTTTCAGTATACTAATATATATTGATGAAAAAGAGGACAATGTTCCTCTTTTTTTTATATAATAAGTATGAGTTATTGCCATTAACACCGAAATATTGGTAAGATAATGTGTAGTGTTTTATCGGCAAAATTTATGAACCAAGGGAGAAAAAAATGTCAATTTCAGTAAATGAATTTAAAAATGGATTAACAATTGAAGTAAAAGATGGTATCTGGCGTGTTGTAGAATTCCAGCATGTTAAGCCAGGTAAGGGTAGCGCCTTTGTTCGTTCAAAGTTAAAGAACTTAAGAACTGGTGCCGTTCAAGAAATGACATTCAGATCAACTGCTAAAGTTGAAAAAGCTAACATCGAAAACAAAAAGATGCAATATCTATATGCTGAAGGCGACAACTATGTCTTCATGGATACAACAACTTATGAACAATTATCATTACCAGGTGATGAAATTAGAGATGAGTTGAAATATTTGAAGGAAAACATGGAAGTCAGCGTTGTTATGTATAACGGTGAAACACTTGGTGTTGATGTACCTAATACAGTTGACCTTAAGGTTGTTGAAACAGAAGCTTCAATCAAGGGTGATACTCAATCAGGTGGTTCAAAACCAGCTACTATGGAAACAGGCTTAGTTGTGCAAGTACCATTCTTCGTTAACGAAGGTGATATGCTAACTGTCAATACACAAGATGGTACTTACATTTCACGTGCTAATTAATAACTGATTATGGAGATAAGTTTATGGCTGAACAAAAATATGTTTCTCTACAACAAGATAGTGGAAAAATAAACGGTAATGTTGAAATATCACATCAAGTTATTGAGATCCTTCTTGGGATTGCTACAAACCAAGTTGAAGGTGTCTACGAAATGCGTGGCACTATTTCTAGTCGAATAGATTCATTGTTTGGCAGAATCAACCATGGTAAGGGTGTTGATGTATCGTTCAATGATGATCAAATATCTGCGGATGTTTATGTATATTTGGAATATGGCGTATCGATTCCAAAAGTATCCTTGGAGATCCAAAAATCAGCCATTGAACAACTCGAATTCATGACCGATTTAGACTTAAGTGAAATTAACGTGCATGTTGTAGGCTTGATCGCTAAAAAAGATAGCGGTGAAATAGAACGTGTAACAACGGATA
This sequence comes from Candidatus Companilactobacillus pullicola, assembly GCA_019116025.1. Taxonomy (GTDB): domain Bacteria; phylum Bacillota; class Bacilli; order Lactobacillales; family Lactobacillaceae; genus Companilactobacillus; species Companilactobacillus pullicola. The sequence continues at coordinate 1,891 of DXCM01000011.1, forward strand.
AAAAGGAATAAAACTAGTGATAAGTAGACATAAGATCAGAGAACTCGCAGTTCAATCACTATTTTCTATTGAAACAACTAAAGATACTCCTGAAGACGCCATTTCTTCTACCATGCAATTATGCGATTTGGCCTCTGAAGCAGTACCGGATTATTTGACGTTTTTAGTTGCAGGTGTTGTGGAACATCAAGATGACCTTGATAAAGAAATTGCAGAACATTTGAAGAACAAATGGACTGTGCAACGTCTATCGAGAATTGACCGCTCAATTTTACGTGTGGGGTTATTTGAAATGGAAAATAGTTTAGAAGTACCCAGAAAAGTAGCTATTGACGAAGCAATCGAGATGGCTGGCGATTTTGGCGATAAGGACTCAAAGTCCTTCGTAAATGGTATTTTATCTAATTTTGTAGAAGGGTAAGGCTGGTGATTTTTTGCCAGCCTTTTTATGGTGATTAGTGTGGAATTATTAGAAGGTAAAAAAGTAGCAGCAGCATTAGACGAAACAATGACGAAGCGTGTTCAAGTTTTGAAGGAAAAGGGTGTAACTCCGGGATTGGCAGTTATCTTAGTTGGTGACAACAGTGCCAGTGCTGTTTATGTCCGTAACAAGAAACGTCGCGCTGAAAAATTAGGAATTGATTTTCAACTCATCCATTTCGATGCCACCGTTACGGAACAAGAGTTGTTAAATAAAATTAATGAATTAAATAATGATCCAGCTATTGATGGATTTATTGTACAATTACCAGTTCCTGATCATATTGATGAGGACAAGGTTATCGAAGCCATTAATCCAGCTAAAGATGTTGATGGTTTTACGCCAATTAGTGTCGGAAATCTTTGGATTGGTACGCCACTAACTAAGCCAGCCACAGCTTCCGGTATTTTAATGATGTTGGATTATTACAATGTTGACCTTGATGGTAAAAATGTTGTTATTGTAGGACGTAGCAATATTGTAGGTAAACCTACTGCTGCTTTGATGTTAGATCGTAATGCCACTATAACGATCACGCATTCACATACTAAGAACCTAAAAGAAATAACAAGTAAGGCTGATGTGCTAGTAGTTGCCATTGGACAAGCTAAATTTATTAAAAAAGATTACGTCAAAGATCAAGCTATTGTCATTGATGTCGGTATGGATCGCGATGAGAATGGCAAACTTTGCGGAGACGTTGATTTTGATGATGTTAAAGATCAAGTCTCAATGATCACGCCAGTACCTGGTGGAGTTGGACCAATGACGATTACAGCACTAGTAGATCAAGTGATCGAATTAGCCGAAGGCAGGGCAAATGGATAATGAGCAATATTTAACTGTAACGGCTTTAACTCAATATCTGAAAAGAAAATTTGACGTGGACCCTTATTTGGGACACGTCTATTTGATGGGAGAAATTTCTAACTTTAGAATGCGCCCCAATGCCCATCAATATTTTTCTTTGAAGGATGATAAGGCTAAGATTTCAGCTATCATGTTTAAATCAAATTTTAGTAAAGTTAAATTTCAACCAGAAGAGGGGATGAAAGTCCTCGTTAAAGGGCGAATTTCACTTTATGAACCTAGTGGTTCTTATCAGATTTATGTTGAATCAATGGAACCAGACGGATTAGGAGCTTTGTACTTAGCTTTTGAGCAATTGAAGAAAAAGCTTGCAGCACAAGGTGTCTTTGATTTGCCTAAGAAGCCAATACCGCAGTTTCCCAAAAGAATTGCAGTGGTAACTAGTCAATCAGGGGCAGTTATTCATGATATTATGACTACAGTTGCTAGAAGATATCCTATTGTGCAAATAGTCTTATATCCTGCTCAGGTTCAGGGACAAGAAGCTGCACCAACGATTGTTAAGCAATTGAAACGAATCAATGAAGATGGTAACTACGATACAATTATTATTGGTCGTGGTGGTGGATCGATTGAGGATCTATGGCCATTCAATGAGGAGACAGTTGCTCAGGCAATCGTTCAAAGTAAGATTCCAGTGATCAGTTCAGTTGGACATGAGACTGATACTACGATTGCTGATTTGGTAGCTGATTTACGTGCGGCCACGCCAACAGCTGCAGCAGAATTAGCAACACCTGTTTTAAGGGATGTTTTGTTGCACTTGCAAGACCTTGATACCAGGCTATATAATGCTCAAACAAAGATTATAGGTAACTACAAGGATCGAGTGGATTCTTTAGCTCAGAACGTCTTTTTGCAACATCCAGAGCGAATCTACGAGGTGTATTTGCAAAAGGTCGATTATTTGCAGGATAAATTGCAACGGAATTTTTCTAATTCGTTGAGTCAATCAAAGACAGAATTGATTCAGTATGCTAATCGTTTGGTACAAGCATCTCCAAGAGATCAAATTTATAGTTATGCTAATCAAGTCAATCGTCTGTATCAAATTTTGATTAACAATGTAAACAAAATTATCAATAAGGATCGTAATATATTTAATAGTGAGGTTGCTACATTGGATTCATTGAGTCCTTTGAAGACTTTGAGCCGTGGTTATGCCATTCCAACTGATAAATCAGGTAAAGTATTGAAGAATGTAACTGATTATCAAGTTGATCAAGAGGTTGACCTAAAAGTTAAAAATGGTAACGTCAAGTTAATAACCAAAGAAGTAAGCGAGGACGGAAATGGCTGAAAAGAAAAAATCATTTGAAGAAAATCTTGCTGATTTAGAAGCAATTGTAACTAATCTTGAGGCAGGAAACGTTCCTCTAGAAGAGGCAATGGAAAAATTCAAAAAAGGTGTCACTTTGAGTAAGGAGTTAGAAAAGACTTTAAGCGATGCTGAAGAGACTGTAACAAAGGTCATGACTAAAGATGGCGAAGAAATCAACATCAAACAAGATCAAGATAAGGATCAAAAATAATTATGGAAATAAAAAAATTCTCTGATTTTTGCGATCAAATCTTACCCGATTTCAATAAGTTTTTAGATGATAAATTAAAGGCTGAGATCAAGCAGACTACGTTAAGGGATGCGATGCTTTACTCTTTAGATGCCGGTGGCAAACGAGTTCGCCCGATGCTTTTTTTAGCGGTAGCTTATTCTAGCGGTATCAAGTTAGACAAACTTTCTCAGTTTTATGACATTGCTGGAGCGATTGAATTAGTTCATACTTATTCATTGATCCATGATGACTTACCAGAAATGGATGATAGCGATTATCGTCGTGGCAAGTTGTCGAATCACAAAAAATTTGGTGTTGGTCCAGCTGTTTTGGCTGGCGATGGTTTGTTGACCCAAGCCTTTTACTGGATTGCTAAATCAAATTTAAGCACTGATAAGCGTATGGCAGCTGTAAGAATTTTGGCTCATAACGCTGGTCCCATGGGAATGGTAGCCGGTCAAATGACCGATATCACTATGGAAGATAAAGTTTTAAACGAAGAAGAATTAACAACTTTGCATAAAGAAAAAACGGCAGATCTAATTACTGCTGCCGTAACAACTGGAGCTTTTTGTGCTGGTCATGAGCTTTCTAAGAACTTGGTTCAATACGCAAATGACATTGGCCTAGCTTTTCAGTTGAAAGATGATTTAAATGATGCCGATGATGGTGAAGATAATGATAAGAATACTTTCCCTAATTTGATCGGTAAAGAGGCAACTGAGGCTAAGTTAAGAGACTTGGTGAAGGACGCCTTGAATGCAGTTTTAAAAGAAAACGAGTTTGACAAGAATCTGTTGGTAAGCTTCTTAGATTATTTCAAAGAATAGGTGACACACATTGGCAAAAAAAAGAATTGATGTTTTATTAGTTGAACAAAATTTATTTGAATCCAGAGAACAAGCTAAACGTTCAGTTATGGCTGGCGAAGTTTATAATCAGGACAATTTACGTTTCGATAAACCAGGGGAAAAGGTTGATCCTGATACTATTTTTCACTTGGCTAAGAACGCTCATAGCAAATATGTCAGCCGTGGCGGCTACAAGTTAGAAAAAGCTTTGAAGTCATTTGATATTGATCTAACTGATCGTATTTGTCTTGATATTGGTTCATCAACTGGCGGTTTCACTGACGTAGCCCTACAAAACGGTGCTCAAATGGTGTATGCCCTAGATGTTGGCTATAACCAATTGGCTTGGAAATTAAGAACAGATGAACGAGTAGTCGTAATGGAACGTGTTAACTTCCGTTACAGTAAACCAGAAGACTTTCATAAAGGCCTACCTAGTTTTGCGATGACTGATGTTTCCTTTATTTCTTTGGAATTAATTTTGCCACCAATGTTTAACATTATTTTGCCTGGTTCAGACGCAGTTTGCTTGATCAAACCTCAATTTGAAGCTGGCCCTGAAAATGTTGGTAAACACGGAATTGTGCGTGATCATAAAGTTCACAAAATGGTTTTAGAGAAGATCACTAATTTTGCTAAGGAAGCAGGATTCATTGTTTCTGGGTTGGATTTCTCGCCTATTAAAGGTGGAGAAGGTAATATTGAATTCTTGATGCACATTCAGAAACCTCAAGAAGAACAGCCTGGCGAAATCTTAGATAGTGTTTCTGTTGAAGATACAATGGAAGCCGCATACGCAAATCTTAATAAATAGGTGAGAGAATGCTAAAAAAGCTAATAATCAATAACTTTGCGATTATTAATAAGCTACAAGTTGATTTTAGAAGTGGAATGACCGCTTTGACTGGTGAAACCGGAGCTGGTAAATCAATTATTATTGATGCTTTGGGTTTATTAGTTGGAAGTAGATCTTCAATTGATTTTATTAGAACAGGTCAAGAGCAATTAAATGTGCAGGGACTATTTGAGGTAAAAACAAGTAGTCCTATTTTTGCTATCTTGGCTGAATACGGAATTGCTCATGATGATAATCAGATTATTATCAAACGAGAAATAAATCGAAAAGGTCGGAACGTTTGTCGAATCAATAATGAATTAGTTAAAACAAATGTTTTACGACAAGTTGGAAAATTTCTGGTCGAGATCCACGGCCAGAATCAACAGCAAGAATTATTAGACGAAGACAATCACATCAATATCTTGGATCGTTTTGCGGATGATAAATTTCAAAAAGATTTGTTAAAGTATTCAAAACTTTTTGAGGAATATCAGGCTAAACGTAGTCGTTTGAGAACGATTCAAAAAAATTCTCAGAATTTGGTTCAAAGAATTGATATGTTGAAGTTTCAAATTGAAGATATCGACAGTGCTCAATTAAGTGCGGGGGAAGATGATAAGTTAGAAGATGAGAAGAATCAGCTTTCTAACTTTGAAAAAATCAGTTCCTCCTTGCAGGACAGCTATCGTGGTTTGTCTGAAAACAACGTTGGAGTTGTTGATACTTTGGGTAATGTGCGCGATAACTTAGAAGAAATCATGGATTATGATTCCTCTTATAAGGAACTCTATGATTCCATTAATGGTGCATACTATCAATTGCAAGATAATGCTGCTACGATTGCCGATCAGTTGGAGAATCTCGACTTTGATGAAAATCGCTTGGATGAGATTCAAAAACGTTTGATCACTTTAGATAATTTAAAGAAAAAGTATGGTCCAACCTTAGATGAAGTAATTGAATTTGGTAAAAATGCTCACGATGAATTGTCAAAAATTGATATAGATGACGACACTGAATCCAAATTGGAAGCAGAGATCGAACAATATCAAGACAATTTACTTAATTTAGGAAAAGACCTATCTAAACAACGTCACAAGACAGCGACGATGTTAGAAAAGTCGATCAATCATCAATTAAAGGACTTGTACATGCCTAATGCAAAATTCGGCGTTGCCTTTAAATCATTGGATGATGACAACTTATCACCAAAAGGAATCGATCAGATTCAATTTAATTTGAAGACTAATATTGGTGAAGATTACAAACCGTTAGTCAAAGTTGCTTCTGGTGGTGAATTGTCACGTGTTATCTTGGCATTTGAAGCTATTATCGCCGAAAAAATGAATGTTGAGACAATTGTTTTTGATGAAATTGATACCGGTGTTAGTGGTCGGGTTGCTCAAGCTATCGGTGATAAGATATATAAGGTTTCACAATTTTTACAAGTTCTCTGTATTACTCATTTACCACAAGTTGCCGCTATGAGCGATATTCAATTTGAAATCAAAAAAGAGACCGTTAAGGATAAAACGGAAACAAAAGTTTCCTTACTTAACGATCTCCAAAGAATTGAAGCTATTTCTCTAATGTTGGCAGGTACTAAGGTGACTGATTTGACGAGAAAACATGCTCAAGAATTGTTGGAACTAGCTCAAGGTGAGCAGCAACGATTAGATTAAGTTGATCGACTTAATTTGATCGAGCATAACAATCTCAAAAAAGGCTGAGTTGATCTTAAATACATATTTATTTTTATTAACTTGTGAAATAAATTTGCCTTGGAACTGTTCATCGTTTAACATTGTAATAACGACAGAATAATGTCTTTGAAAACTCTGTTCTGCGAAAAGTTCTAATTGCATTAAAGGCATTTGTTTGATTTGAAGATTCTGATTGCTTTCAATATTAAAATCAAAGTTATTATTAATAAAATTAGCGGTGTGGTTGATTAGATTTGAAGTGAAATGATTGTATGCTTGTTTTGCTTGCATTTTTAAGCCCCCGAACACTTGTTTGTGTCTTCATTATACGAACCTTTGTTCGAAAGAGCAACTCTATTTTTTTATTTCTTTATTAATTTTTATATTGACAAGTCGGAAAACCTTGAAAATTAGATGATTTTATTGCATGATAGATACCATATTATATAGATAGTAGGGATAACTTAATTATGTCAACAAGGGGAATGTTAATCGTTTTATCAGGTCCATCTGGAGTAGGTAAAGGAACCGTTAGAAAAGCTATGCTTAAGAATTCGTCAATCAAATTTGATTATTCCGTTTCGATGACTACTCGTCAAATGCGTCCTGGAGAAGTCGATGGAGTCGATTACTATTTCCGAACAAATGAAGAATTTGAAGAAGAAATAAACAATGGCGGTATGCTTGAATATGCTAAGTATGTCGATCACTATTACGGAACACCATTAAAGTACGTTAATCAGAAGCTAGATGCTGGAATTGATGTCTTGTTGGAAATTGAAGTAAACGGTGCTATGCAAGTTCGTGAAAAGATGCCTGATGGTGTCTTCATCTTCCTTACACCACCTGACTTAACAAGTTTACGAGATCGTATTACTCATCGTGGTACAGACGATGAAAAGACAATCGACAAACGTATGGTTCAGGCTAAAAAGGAAATTGAAATGATGACAAGCTATGACTATGCCGTCGTAAATGATAAAATACCTAATGCAGTCGAAAAAATTGAAGGTATAATTAGAGCCGAACACTTGAGAGTGCCACGCGTAATTGATAAATATAAAAAGATAATAGGAGATTGATAATATGATTATTTATCCATCAATTGATAAACTTTTAGATCGAGTTGATTCTCGATACTCATTGGCAGTTCTAGCCGCAAAGCGTGCTCACCAATTAGAGAACGGTGATATTGAACTATTGAACAAATACGAATCACCAAGAACTGTTGGCCGTGCACTTGAAGAAATTGCTGACGACAAAATCGAAATTGATCCTAATTCAATTCTTCTTGAAAAAGAAGCTGAAAAGATTGAAGAAGAGAAAAAAGAAGATAACTAATAAATTATTCCTTCACTGATTGTTGAATTAGTGAAGGCTTTTTTATTTATAGAATCTTTTTACGAAATTTATTACTGGGTGGTTTTTATGGCAGTAGCAGAGATAATTGTAGATGTACCTACTATGCAAACAAATCGACCGTTCGAATATTTAATACCTGATTCGTTAACTGAGGTAGTTGTACCTGGGATACGAGTCGAGGTACCTTTTGGTCGCGGGAAAAGAAAAATTCAAGGTTTTGTCATGCAAGTTAAGGAAACCAGTGACTTTCAAGGCAAGTTAAAGCCAATCACGAGAGTTATCGATCTAAAGCCAGTATTATCAGATGAGATGTTGAAATTATCCTATTGGTTGGCCGATCGAACGTATTCATTTCAAATCTCATGTCTACAAACAATGCTTCCTAGTGTCATGAGAGCAAAATATAAGCAATATGTTATTCCCTTAGATAAAGAAGACTCCCAGGTCCAAGCACTTTTGGATGGGAAAGAAACACTGGAAATCACTAATCAGCTAGATGATGCCACGATTAGATTGATCAATAAGTTACGTCAGAATAATAAAATTGATATTCAGTATGTGGTTGAAAATCAGGCTTTGCAGATCAAGCGTCAAGCAGTAACAACGGATTTAAATGTCATTCAGTTACATGAAGCTAAAAGTAAGTTACGTGCTAATGCCAAATCTCAGATTAAATTGTTAGAGTTCTTAGCTAATAATTTGCAAGAGTTACCAGTGGAACTGAATGTTTTACAAAAAGAATTTGGAATTTCACGTTCAGCAATTAAAACTGCTGAAAAGAATCAATTGTTGCAGATAATAGAAGTTACTAAATTACGAAAACCAGTTGGAATTGATCCTGAAAAAACTACAAAGCTTAAGTTGACCGAAGAACAACAGGTTGCTGTATCTGAAATTGAAGCAGCTATCCAGAGCGAAACGCCACAAACCTTTTTAGTTGAGGGGGTTACTGGCAGTGGTAAAACTGAAGTTTATTTACAGACGATTGAGAAAGCTTTGCAACAAGATAAAACAGCTTTGATGTTAGTGCCAGAAATTTCTTTGACACCACAAATGGTTAATCGAGTAGTTGGTCGTTTTGGCAATCAAGTAGCTGTTTTACACAGTGGTTTGTCAAGTGGTGAACGTTATGATGAATGGACGAGAATTGAAAATCATGATGTTAAAGTAGTCGTCGGTGCTAGAAGTGCCGTTTTTGCACCTTTAGATAAAATTGGTCTGATTATCATTGATGAGGAACATGAGGCCAGTTATAAACAAGATGATAATCCCCGTTACAATGCACGTGATGTGGCGTTGTGGCGAGCAAAAATGAATCATTGTCCAGTTGTTTTAGGAAGTGCGACACCTTCTCTAGAGTCACGTGCACGAGCTGAAAAGGGTGTCTACAAACTGATTCGAATGAAGAAACGAATCAATAATCAGAATTTACCGCATGTAAAAATTGTTGATATGCGGGATGCCGAAAATTCAGCTGCCAAGGGTGATTTTTCACCTGCACTGCAAGAAAGTTTACAGACAACGCTCCAAAAACATGAACAGGCTATTGTGCTCTTGAACCGCAGAGGTTATTCTTCATTCATGATGTGTCGTGAGTGTGGATTTGTGTTGAAATGTCCTAACTGCGATGTTTCACTGACATATCATAAGGATTTAGGCAAAATGAAATGTCACTATTGTGGACACGAAGAACCAGTGCCTAGAGTTTGTCCCAATTGTAAGAGTAAGAAAATCGGTTTTTACGGTACCGGAACTCAAAATATTGAACAACAATTGAATACACTTTTCCCCGAAGCACGAGTTTTGAGAATGGATGTTGATACAACTCGCCGTAAGGGATCGCATGCCAAGATTTTACAAAAATTTGGACAACATCAGGCTGATATATTGCTGGGAACACAGATGATTGCCAAAGGATTGGATTTTCCAGACGTCACTTTGGTTGGAGTGATCAATGCCGATACAACATTGAGTTTGGCTGATTTTCGAGCTAGTGAGCGAACTTTTCAATTGTTAACACAGGTCAGTGGTCGTGCTGGTCGTGCTGATAAGACGGGGCATGTTGTGATTCAGACTTATAATCCTGATCATTACGCAATCAAAGATGCTGCTAAACAGGATTACGAGACCTTCTTTAAACAAGAGATGTATATCAGACACCAAGCCAATTACACGCCGTACTACTTTACGACTCTGATCAGTGTTGCTAACAAAGATGAAGGACAAACTTTAAAACAAAGTTATTGGCTCAAAAAACAGCTAGAAACGTCGCTATCAAAGGATGCTATCCTATTAGGACCTAGTCCAACGATGATTTCACGTAAACAAAACAAATATTATTATCAAATTATTGTAAAATATAAACATG
>DXCM01000012.1 GCA_019116025.1 Candidatus Companilactobacillus pullicola
TGGTTGTGACAAACATTGCTAAAATGAGATTAGGATTTTTTAACTTGTGGAAGATTTCCTTAGTTGATTCCTCTTCTCCTTTAGGAATTGGTTTGAAGTCTTCTTTGATGAAGATAGTAACCAAGATGAAAGCAATGAAAAGTAGAGAACCGGTTATCATAAATGGAATTCGATAACCGAAATATTGTGCAATTACACCGCCGACCAGTGGTCCTAACAAAGTACCGGAAATAACACCGGTATTTAAAGTACCTAAGGCTTTTCCACTTTCAGATCTAGGAGCTGTTGAAGCAATTAAGGTGTTGGAGTTACTAACGAATCCTGAAAAGACACCTTGAAGGAGTCTTAGAACAACTAATTGCCATGGGGCAGTTACGAAGGCCTGTAGGAAAATAACGATTGCCATACCTAGTGAAGCTCGGATCAGCATTAACTTCCGACCGCGTCGATCGGCAATCTTACCCCAAATAGGAGAAATGATCGCCATGACCAAGAAGGTCGATGAAAAGGCAATACCATTCCAGATCACAAGCTGACTTTTTGTGAAATTACCTAACTGGTTAATGTATAATGGCATAAAAGGTGTAATCATACTAAAGCCAATACCTGATACAAAAGTACTAAACCATAAAACTATTAGATTCTTTTTCCAATAATTATTCGGTTCAGGAGTATCACTTGTATTAGATGTCATATACATCAAATCCTTTCTAAGTATCTTAGTATACTCTTTTTTTGTTTATATCTTATAAAATTATTTTTTCAAATTAAGGAAGTTTTTCTATGAAGATGAAGTTAAGGGAAGTTTACTCTGCATTAAAAATTGAAAGCGACAAGGTTGAAGACGTTGAAATAACAGGCGTTTGTTTCGATAGTCGTAAAGCTAAAGCCGGTGACTTATTCTTTCCATTGCAGGGGGAACGTGATGGGCATGAGTTTATTAATAGTGCAATTAAGAATGGAATCAGCGCTACTATTTGGCAAAGTGACCACGAAATTCCTAACGACCAAGTGCCATATGTTATTGTAAAAAATGTTTCAGAAGCATTTGAGAATTTAGCTAAGTATTATTTGAAGAAAGTTAACCCTAAAGTTGTTGCCGTAACAGGTAGTAATGGGAAGACTACAACTAAAGATATGATTGCTAAAATTTTGAGTACAAGCAATAATGTTGCCAAAACTCCACAAAACTTTAATAATGAGATCGGTGTGCCATACACAATTTTGAATATGCCAACTAATACAGAAGTTTTAGTTGTTGAAATGGGAATGGATCGTCCTGGTCAAATCGACCATTTGAGCGATATTGCTAACCCCGATATTTCCGTGATCACAATGATTGGTGAAGCGCACATCGAGTTTTTTGGTACTAGAGATAAGATTGCTGATGCAAAAATGGAGATCGTCGATCACCTAAATGAGGATGGAACCTTTGTTTTTAATGGGGATGAACCTTTGTTGCTAGAACGTGCTGAGAAAGTAGAACAACGACAAGCTACTTTTGGTAATCACGACAGCAATGATTTGTATGCAACTGAAATTAAGCCTGGTAAAACTACAACTAGTTTTAAGACTAACTTGTGGCCAGAACTTGAATTTGAAATTCCTATGATGGGTGAATACAACGTTAATAATGCCTTAGCTGCAATGCAAGTAGGTCGTATTTCGCATATTAAACCAGAAGCAATGCAACAAGCACTAAAAGAATTATTTGTTACAGCTAACCGTACTGAATGGATGAAGGCTAAAAACGGAGCCGATATTTTAAGTGATGTTTATAATTCTAATCCCACTGCCGCTATTGAAGTTCTTAACAGTTTAAAGGACATCAAGACTACAGGTCGTAAATTGATCGTTCTAGGCGACATGCTGGAATTAGGGGATGCATCAGAAAGACTCCACGAATCCTTAGCCGATTCTATTAATAAAGAAGATTTTGCTAAAGTTTATCTTGTCGGTGATTATATGAAGTATTTACGCGATAAGTTGAACGCTAAATATGATACAAACGATCTTTTCTGGTTTGAAAAGAATCAGTTAGATGAATTAACTATAAAATTAAAAGAAGAATTACAGCCCAATGACACGATTTTATTAAAGGGTAGCCATGGAATTCATTTAGAAAACGTTTTACATGAACTAATTTAGTCTTGTCAATTGAGATTGTTCATAAAACATGGTAGAGTAGATAGATTGTTATTTTATCGTGTTTTAAAAAATGGAGGACATTTGTGAAATTTAAAGAATTAGATTTAGATCCCAGATTATTGAGCGCTATCAATGAAGCCGGTTTTGAAGAAACGACACCAATCCAAGCTCAAACTATTCCGCTAGTTATGAGTGGAGCCGACGTAATTGGTCAAGCTCAAACTGGTACAGGAAAGACGGCAGCCTTTGGTTTACCAATTTTAAATGCCGTTGATACTCAATCAAGCAACATTCAAGCATTGATTATCTCTCCAACTAGAGAATTAGCTATTCAAACACAAGAAGAACTTTACCGCTTAGGTAGTGACAAGAAGGTTAAGGTTCAAAGTGTTTATGGTGGATCAGATATTAGAAGACAGATCCGTGCCTTGAAGAATCACCCTCAGATCGTGGTTGGTACTCCCGGAAGAATGCTTGACCACATCAACCGTCACACCTTAAAACTTGGCAACGTTAATACCGTTGTTCTTGACGAAGCTGATGAAATGTTAGATATGGGATTCGTTGAGGATATTGAAAGTATCCTTTCAAACGTACCAAACAAACATCAAACATTATTATTCTCAGCTACAATGCCAAAACCTATCATGAAAATTGCTGATAAGTTTATGACAGAACCTAAGATCGTTAAAATCAAGTCAAAAGAATTGACTGCTGATAAGATCGATCAATACTTTGTTAAAGCTAAGGAATTTGAAAAGTTTGACTTGATGACTCGTTTATTCGATGTTCAAGCACCAGAGCTAGCTTTGATCTTTGGTCGTACAAAGCGTCGTGTTGACGAACTTACACGTGGTTTACAAGCTCGTGGCTATAATGCTGAAGGTATTCACGGTGACTTGTCACAAGACAAGAGAACTAGCGTATTACGCAAGTTCAAAGCCGGTAAGCTAGACTTCCTAGTTGCAACTGATGTTGCTGCTCGTGGATTGGATATTTCAGGTGTATCACATGTTTATAACTATGATATTCCTCAAGATCCTGATAGTTATGTTCACCGTATTGGCCGTACAGGTCGTGCCGGACATTCTGGTGTTTCTGTAACATTCGTTACACCAAATGAAATGGGTTACCTACGTACAATCGAAAACTTAACTAAGAAACGTATGGAACCACTTGCTCAACCTACTGATAAAGAAGTTCTTAAAGGACAATTGGAATCAGTTAAAGAAGATATCAAGGATACTTTGGAACATGACAAACACTTGGATCGTTTCGATTCAGCTGTTCAAGAATTGTTAGCAACTTATTCTCCTGAGGATATTGCTCGTATCTTCTTGAGCGAATCAATCAAGGATGCTGAAAGTGTTCCTGTTAAGATTGCTCCTGAAAGACCACTTCCTTCACGTAAGGTAAGTCATAGCCGTTCAGGCCATGGTCGTCGTGGTAAGTTCAATGGACACCGTGGTAACGGTGGCGAACATCGTGGTGGAAACAGACGTCGCAACAGTGATCGTCGTGATGGACACCGTGATGAAAAAGGTGGCAAACGCCGCGAACATGACAACAAACGTAATGGTCGCAGCAAGAAGTCATTCAAGATTAGAACAAATCTATAATTTTTGAATATGAATTATGATTGTTGAAAATATAATTATAATGATAGAGGCGAAGTAAATAATTTTACTTTGCCTTTTTTTATACAGTAAAATAGAGCTGGAAAAGAGGCTTTTACTCGAATTCGGCTATAGTGTAAAAATGCCGTCCTCCACAACAAGAAAATTTGGCTGGAACGCCATGGGCCGACTGGAAGCTAATAATTTTGCACTTTGTGCGAAATTATGGATCTTCAAGCTCGGCCTTTACCTAAGCGATAAATCGCTAAGGTAAATTTCATGGCTGAGCCAATTTTCTTGTTGTTCCGGACTAGTCTGGTGTTCTGAATTTTGTACATTTTAAAATGTTGGATGGTAGAACAGTATTCTATTGTTATGAGAGATTGAGTAAATATGTGTATCGGAATATTATCCTCGTTTAAAGCTAGATATTATTTGATCGTACGGAATTATAAATGCAAAATTTCCAGATATGGCAGTTTTTTTCGACAATAATAGAACCAGAAATATAGTCGGTAGTAGAAAATCTGTGGACCCTCAGTGGTGAAATTCTACTTAGCTTGCGTCAGCAAGGTTAGTAGAAGACCGGACTTGGAGATCCATGATTTTTCACGGAGTGAAAAATTATTAGCTTCAAGCCGTGTCCACCACGTTCCAGCGGCCCACAGATTTTCTACTACCGACGGGCATACTTAATTACATCAGTTGATATTAATCACACTCGAATTTCAGTAAAAACCACTTAATAAACTTGAAAAGTTACCTGAAAATGCTATGATTTAAGCTTAAATCAAACAAATTTTAATTTAGTTGTTGAATCGAACTGCAAAAAATTGAAAATTGTGCTTTACTTCAATTGGAAGCTTTTCAATTTATTAATTAAAAAAATAGATTGCGAGAGAAATTATGATCAAAGGATTAGGTATAGATATTGCAGAAATCGACCGTGTACGTGCGATTTATGGTCGTCACCCTCGATTTTTAGAGAAAATTTTGAATGAAGACGAAACAGAAGTTTTCAATAACCTGAATACTGAAAAAGCCAAGATGACGTACTTAACTGGGCGTTTCTCAGTTAAAGAGGCTTTCACAAAAGCTATGGGTACTGGACTTCGTGGTATTGGCTTTCATGACTTGAGTGTCTTGAATCATGAATCAGGTCAACCTTATATCAAGACTGAAATTTTCAAGGGTAATATTCACGTATCAATCTCTGATACAGATGAACTAGTAATAACTGAGGTTATTCTAGAGGAGGCTAATTAGATGTTACCATCAATTCATCGTCCAGCTTATGCAGAAGTGGACTTGTCAAAGTTAAAAAGAAATTTACAAAATGAATTAAATGCCGTTCCAGAAGGTACAAAAGTCTTTGCAGTTGTGAAGGCTAACGCTTACGGTCACGGATTGGTTAAGGTAGCTCAAGCAGAAATCAAGTTTGGAGCAGCCGGACTTTGCGTTGCTAGTTTGGATGAAGGTCTAGAAATACGAAATAGTGGCGTTACAGCTCCTATTTTAGTTCTAGGTATAATTCCCGTAGAATATGCTAAAGTGGCCGCTAACGCCGATATTTCCCTCACAGTCGGTAGTTTAGACTGGTTGAAGGTAGCAGTTCAGTTAAGAGTTGCTAATTTGAAAGTTCATCTGGCTATTGATAGTGGAATGGGTCGTATTGGATTCCAAGACAAAGAAAGTTTAATTGAAGCATGTAATTTTCTAAATGATCACAAGGATGCCTTTATTCCCGAGGGACTATTTACACATTTCGCTACTGCTGATAGTCCTGATGAAAGTTACTTCGATAAACAAGTTGCAAAATTCAAAGAGATGTCCAGTGATCTTCCAACTAAATTTACTTATGTTCACTGTGCTAATTCGGCGACTGCTTTGTGGCATAAAGACTTGGCCGTTAATATGGTTAGATATGGTATAGCCTTGTATGGACTGAATCCTTCAGGAACCGATATTACTAAGTTGCCATATAAATTGGAACCAGCCTTAAGTCTCTATTCAGAATTAACATTCGTTAAGAAAGTCAAAGCTGGTCAAAGTATCGGTTATGGTGCTACATATACTAGTAAAGAGGATGAATGGATCGGTACGATTCCTCTAGGCTATGCTGATGGTTGGTTACGAAGAATGCAAGGGTGCGACATCTTGATCGATGGACAACGTTGTCAAAGTGTTGGTCGCATCTGTATGGATCAATTCATGGTACGTTTGCCAAAAGAATTACCAGTCGGTACAAAAGTTACACTAATTGGTAAAGATGGCGATGAGGAGATCACAGCTACCGATGTGGCTAAATATGCTGGCACGATCAGTTACGAAATTCTTTGCTGCTTGAGTGAAAGATTACCTCGAGTTTATAAATATTAAGAGCAAATAATTGCTACATGAATTGAAATCGTAGTATCCTCTGGTTGAAATTTCAGAAAAAGAAAAGAAGTGTCAACCATGATTGATGAAGAATGGTATAAATTTATGCGAAACGGCGAGTATAAAAGATATCAGATACTCGTTGATCGAAATAAACCATATGTTGACAGCTTTCAACGTGATTTGATGGAACAATATCAATTACAATATTTCAAAAGCCATCCAATCGACGAAGAATTAAATCGTCATCACGAGGAACCTGCTTTTAAAATTAAAAAATTACTATAAAAAAAGTCTGCTCTAGTTGACGTAGTTCAACCAGAACAGACTTTTTGGGTTTTGTTTTAGAAAGATTTTTTTAAATAAGAACTATAGGGTGTTCTTATCTAGAATTTTACCAGACTTCAAATCATCAATTTCTGAAACTACAAAGCTCTTCTTTTCTAGACGCTTGATGATTTCCTTTAAAGTATCGATATCGGTACCAGTTGGTAAAGTGAAGAGAGTTCTTCGTACAACTTCATTTGATTTAGCATCTAAGGTCATACAAGCGGCAACAGAAACATACTTGGCAAAGATTTTTGACATCTTTTCTAGATCGCCACGGTCGCCAGAAGAACTAACGGTCAAAACATAACTACTAATATCAAGGTTCCAAGCATCTGATAACATGCTGAGAAGTCTTGAGTGAGTTAGAATGCCGTAGAATAAATTATTTTCATCCAAAACAGCAATATAAGGTAAATCCTTAATATTGAAGAATACTTTGAAGAAAGGTGAGTCTACACTAATTGTTTTAGTAGCATTTTTCATCAGTGTAGTTACAGGTAAGCTCATATCGCCACCACGTGACTTGTGACGGTAGATGTGCATCTTGTAAATATTCCCTCTAAATATTTGTCCACTTTCGTCCAAAATTGGCACACAACGGAAACCAGAGTCTTCTAGGACTTTTAATGCTTCCTCAAGTGTAACAGTTTCTTTAACTGTCGTAAGCTTGTCCTTTTTTAGTACAAGTGACTTAACTAACATATATATTCACATCCAATCTATCTATAATTGAATTAATAATACAGTACTTCAGAATAAAAAAAAAGCTGAAACAAATTTTTCATTTGTTTCAGTCTTTTTAATACACGAATTAAGGATTATTGACGACCCTTGATACCTGTAGCTTCGAAACCATCTTTAAGAATTTTTTCAAGTTCTGCAGCTGATTTCTTCATTTGTGCTGATTCTTCATCATTCAATGGAACTTCAATGATTTGTTTTAGACCCTTACGGTTAACGATAGCAGGTGAACCGATATAGATGTCTGAAACGCCATATTGACCAGTCATCATGTTTGATAATGGAAGAACAGTGTTTTCGTCGCTTAGCAAAGCCTTGCAGATTCTTGCAAGAGCAGTACCGATACCGTAGAATGTAGCACCCTTAGTATTGATAATGTCGTAAGCTGCGTTAACAACCTTCTTGTAAATCTTGTCAAGAGTATCTTTAGTGATTTCTGGGTGTTGTTCCATCCATTCGGCCATTGTAACGCCACCGATTGTTAGATGTGACCATGCAGCGAATTCTGAATCACCGTGTTCACCCATGATGTAACCATGAACTGAACGAGGGTCAAGATCTAATTCTTCACCAACGAATTTTTGTAATCTAGCAGTATCTAGTGATGTACCTGAACCAATTACACGTTCCTTAGGGAAGCCTGAAAGTTTCCAAGTAGCGTATGTCAAGATATCAACTGGGTTAGCAGCAACTACGAAGATACCATTGAATCCTGATTCAACAATAGGATCAACGATTGTCTTCAAGATGTTCAAGTTCTTGTTAACAAGGTCAAGTCTTGTTTCACCTGGTTTTTGTGGAGCGCCGGCTGTGATAACAACGATATCAGCATCCTTAGCATCTGAATATTCACCAGCGTGAATGTTCTTAGGGAATGAGAATGGAATTGCATCAGCAAG